>JANOVS010000128.1:0-12661 GCA_031417515.1 Hyphomicrobiales bacterium | reverse complement strand
ATAAGCGACTCGGTGGTAGACCTCCCTCAAAACTGATGGTTTGGGGAGCTTTTGCAGCAAGTCGCTTCTCCCTTGGAGAAGCTGCCCGAAGGGCTGATGAGGTCTCTGTCTCTCAATTTGCGGTAGCCCTGCAAAAATAATGAGGGAGAAGTAGGGTCAAAACTTATGAGAGTTGGCATAATTCATATTTTTGAAACATCCAAACCGGCCTTGATGAGGCGTGGTGCAATTCGTTTCATTTTTGAAAACTCAGTTCCAAACGACGGCCCGATTCCCAGAGCCGCGCAAAATTCTTTGCCGGTTATCTCATTTAGAATGTCTGCATATCTAATGATTTGCAGATGAAGCTCCGCAATGTATCCGTTTCGTGGGGAGTTGTTGATCGCAACATTGATTTTTTGGATTGCTTCCGAGGGTGTCATTGGTGTTCCATTCTCTTAGTCGAGCAGAAGAATAGTACAATTTCAGCTAAAAGCAAAATGATGTTAGCTAATAGCTAAAATACTTTTCGATCGCCTTCCTTTGTTGCAAATGTATATTTTGTGTATATATATACATACCAGAGGTGATGCTTGGAGCGCGACAGCAGGAAAATCATTGCGCGGCTGCTCCACGAAGGTTGGGTGGAATGTGGGATTACCGGATCGCACCACCACTTCAAGCATGCAAACCTGCCGGGCAAAGTTACGGTGCCGCACCCGGCCAAGGATTTGCCGCGTGGCACATTGAATTCGATCCGCAAGCAGGCGGGTTGGCCGAAGGAGTAGATCATGCGTTATGTCGCCTTTGTTCACAAGGAACCAGACAGCATCTATGGTGTCAGCTTTCCCGATTTCCCAGGGTGCATTTCAGCAGGTGCAACACTGGATGAGGCGTTGGCCAATGCCAGTGAGGCGCTTCAAGGCCATGTAAAAATGCTGGAGGCCGATGGTGAAGCCGTTCCGCCGCCGCGCAGTGTCGATGCCATCCTTGCCGATGAGGAATTGGCTGAGGATCGTGAAGGTGCGATCTTGTCGGCGGTTCATCTCATCCGCGACCTGGGTTCTACCACACGCATCAATCTCTCGCTTGATCTTGGGCTGCTCAAAGCAATTGATGAGGCAGCGCGTGCCCGCAAACAAACCCGGTCAGCATTTCTTGCATCTGCAGCACGACGCGAACTGGTGGAATAGCAAAGGGCGGCTCCAAGGAGCCGCCCTTTTTCGTATCAAACAAATGTCGAAACCTTATTCCTTGTCTTCGCGCTTTTTCATCGCGGCTTGCAGGATGTCGCCCAGCGATGCACCTGAATCGGTTGAGCCATATTGGGCCATCGCTTCACGTTCATCGGAGATTTCCATGGCCTTGATTGAGACATTGGCTTTGCGGCCCTTGACATCCATCATGGTGATGAGAGCGTCGAACTTTTCGCCAACGGCAAAACGTTCGCTGCGTTGTTCGCCACGGTCACGGGCCAGATCACCGCGCTTGGCATAGGCTGTGATGTCGGTGCCGACGATGCGCACTTCAAGTCCGCCGTCTTCCACCTTCATGACTTCGCAAGTTACCTTGTCGTTCTTGCGCGGTGCACCTGGCGTAGAACCACCCGTGCTGCCGCCTGCGGGCTTGCCGCCAGCCCCTTCACCGGAAAGCTGCTTGATGCCAAGCGAGATGCGTTCCTTTTCCTTGTCAACATCAAGCACAACGGCCTGAACGCGATCACCCTTCTTGAAGTCCTTGATGGCTTCTTCGCCGGGGCGCTTCCAGTCGAGATCGGACAAGTGCACCATGCCATCGACATCGCCATCGAGACCGATGAACAGGCCGAATTCCGTGGTGTTCTTGACTTCACCTTCAACAACCGTGCCCTTCGGGTGGGTTGAGGCAAAGCTTTCCCATGGATTGCTTTGAACCTGCTTGAGGCCCAGTGAAATCCGGCGCTTGGCAGCGTCGATTTCCAGAACCTGAACTTCCACTTCTTCCGAGGTGGAGAGTATTTTACCAGGATGCACGTTCTTCTTGGTCCACGACATTTCCGAAACGTGGACGAGGCCTTCAATGCCATCTTCCAGCTCAACAAATGCGCCGTAATCCGTGATGTTGGTGACGCGGCCCTTGACCTTGGTGCCAATGGCATAACGCTCAATGACGATTTCCCATGGATCCTTGTCAAGCTGCTTCATGCCAAGCGAAATGCGCTGGGTCTCCGGGTTGATGCGGATGATCTGCACCTTCACCGTGCCACCAACAGTCAACACATCCGATGGATGGTTGACACGCTTCCAGGCAATGTCGGTGACGTGAAGCAGACCATCGATACCACCGAGATCAACGAAGGCACCGTAATCCGTGATGTTCTTCACAACACCATCAACCACCTGGCCTTCAGCCAGGTTTTGCACCAGTTCCGAACGCTGTTCGGCACGGGTTTCTTCCATGATGGCGCGGCGTGAGACAACGATATTGCCACGCCTGCGGTCCATTTTCAAAATCTGGAACGGGGTGGAAACATGCATCAACGGACCCACATCGCGGATCGGACGCACGTCAACTTGTGATCCCGGCAAGAACGCCACAGCACCACCAAGGTCAACCGTAAAGCCGCCCTTGACGCGGCCAAAGATAACGCCATCAACGCGCTCACCCTTGGTCGACATTTCTTCCAGACGTGTCCAGGCTTCTTCGCGCTTGGCCTTGTCGCGGCTGAGCACCGCTTCACCCAAGGCATTTTCAATGCGCTCGAGGTAAACTTCAACCGTGTCACCAGCCTTGACGGTGGCATCCTTGCCCGGCTGGGCAAATTCCTTGAGGGCCACACGGCCTTCGGTCTTCAAACCAACGTCAATGATGACGAGGTCATTTTCAATCGCCAGAACCTTGCCCTTGACCACCGAGCCTTCGGAGACGGGACGGTCGAGATAGCTCTCTTCGAGCAGGGACATGAAGTCATCAATGGTGGGTGTCATAGAAACGGCGGATTTCGCCATGGATTGTAATCCTGAACAAAACAGGGACCAGATCAAATGGATTGGGAGCTGCTTCACCTTTGGGTCGGGGCCTCAGCCACACAATTGCCCGCAGGTCTGGGTTAAGGGCGCATCGAAAAATCAACAGGCACGTCGCGGCGCATATCCAAATTTTCCGAAACAGGATGAGGTGTGAAAAACACCCCGGTTTCATCAGGACAAAGAGCCCTGCCGCGAGACAGGCGGCTGATAGCCTAGTTCTGTTTGATATTCAACCTGATTGAAAACTATTATTGCATGTCCACCAAGCGCGCCATATTTTCAATCAACGGCAATGTCCTGGCCGAATTCATTCGCTGGGTACCACGTGGGTACTCGAGCAAAATCGACGAGTTTTTCAGCAACCTGTTAAACTGCGCCCCCCACCACCGCCCTTCCACCTTCGCTAAGTAGCTTCGGCGGACGCAGTCGGGCACCTCCTCCCCGCCAAAGAGGCGGGTTGGAGGGCAGTGATTTGATCCCGTTTTCCAACTTCGCCCTCCAACCCGATTCTTCATCGGGGAGGAGGTGCCCGACTGCGTCCGCCGAAGCTACTTAGCGAAGGTGGAAGGGCGGAGGTGGGGAAAGCTGGGACAATACATCACATGGCAAACCACGGTTCGAGTTTACAATAAACTGGAGTGTCACCGATACTTACAATAAAGTGGAGTGTCACCGATACCGAAAGTGGAGTGTCACCTGAAGCAGGAAGATCAGGACCGCTACCGGATGACGCTGCATCCGGTGGAGTTCAACATGTATTACAGCTGCTAGGCAGGCAACTCTCTGAATGAAAAAACCCCGGTGCAATCACACCGGGGTTTCGTTTGAAGACCCGTGAACTCAGAGAATGAAATCGAGGGAATCGAGCGACTTATGGCCGGTCAGGTAAATTATGATATCGGCTACACCGCCGCCATTAACGTCGCCGTGGATGACAGTACGGGCTGTAGCCCCGGAGCCGGTGAAATAGTACGCCAACTCGCCTTGCCCGCCGTCCAAAGTTGAATCATAGCCGCCCCAGCTGAACGCGTTATTCCCCGAAAAGCCGGACTGGCCATCAATTACGCTCAAGTCAATCGTATCAATGTCGGTCTGAAAATCCGTGATGGTGTCATAGCCATAGTAGGAATTGCTGTCGTTGAGCGAATCATAGTTGAAGTAATCGAAACCAGTGCCTCCGGTGAGAACGTCAGCGCCGCGATCACCCCAGATTTCATCGTTGCCGCCTTCGCCTTTTATGGTGTCGCTGCCACTGTTGCCCTCGAGGAAATTCGCGGCAGAGTTGCCGACAATATAGTCAGCTTGGGTTGAACCAATAACTCCTTCAATCGACGAGAGAACGTCGTCGACGATGGGGCCAGTACCACGGCTAAAGGCTTCTCCCAAAGTCAGGTTAACATTAATCCCGGAAGAAGTAGTGGAATAGAACGAATAGTCGGCTGTGTCATAGCCTGAGCCGCCGCTGAGATAGTTCCAGCCATTCCCGCCAGACAAAATGTCATTACCGTATCCACCGTAAAGATCGTCATCGCCACTGCCGCCAAACAAGGCATCATTGCCATTGGCACCAACCAAAATGTCGTTACCACCATAACCATAAATCGCCCAGTTATGGTAAGACCCCGCTGGCGCGCGGAGGTCATTGTTGTAGTTGTTCCCGTAGATAGGGTAATGCATTTGAAATACTCCCGGTTAAGTTTGATTGCTGTTGCCACATCCGCCATGTCTCCAAGCTGAACAGCATGTTCATTTTCGGTTCATCGTAACAACACATTGCCGCCTCAAAGGTTTCCCCGTTTGTGCCAGTAAAAAAGGATGGAATAATCCGGGATATTGGTGACACTCCACATTTTATACTTCCTTGCATTGAAGTTGCCTCCATTCCAGATGTTTCGTATCGGATTATAGCCCATGCGATCCGCTGCATTGTTAGCCACCCAAGCTGGATACCAGCTTAAGCGCCCTCGTTGCGCTTCTCTCCACTCGACATGGCGCTTGGCCGGAAAGACGGGGTATTGGATATCAAGAAATCGAGCACTTGAACCATCTCATCGACAGTCCACCACTACTGGCAGCGGAGTTCGCTGAAACACCCCACCCCATGATTGATATTGGCGCCTCCCCACTTCGTGGGCTGGGGTGAAGGTTATCTCACTTCCACCCGTTCTTCGCGGGGAGAGGCTGGTTCAGCGAGTCCGGTCCCGCCAATCCAAGCTGATCGCTTGACTTCCGCCGACATGCGTACTACGTTTTTGCCATGATCCAGAGTTGGAAAAATGCGGCGACGTGCAAATTCTGGGAAGGCGAGCGCGGCAGCGCGTTTCGTGGTTTGGATGTGGAAAATGCAATTGATCTTCTGGCAGCTCTCAATGTTGCGAAGAGCCTGAAAGACTTGAGCCCATTGAAGAGTGTGGGACTACACAAATTGAAAGGCGACAGGAAAAACCAATGGGCCATGACCGTCAATGCCAGATGGCGCATTTGCTTCTTGTTCAAAGACGGTAACACAGATGATGTTGAAATTATCGATTATCACAAAGGTTGAAATCACGGGGGCTAAACCATGACACCAGCAATCCACCCCGGCCGCCTTCTCCGTCGCGAAATGGTGGCACGGGATTTAAGCGCCAATCGCCTTGCCATCCTGCTTGGCGTTCCCTCAGGCCGGATCACTGATATTCTGAACAGCCGACGTTCGATCAGTGCAGACACCGCACTTCGACTCGGACGCTACTTCGGCAACAGCCCGCAATTCTGGATCGACCTGCAGGGCCAGTATGATATTGCAATAGCTGAACAGCAAAACGGCGAGCAGATCAGAAAACACGTCCATCCGGCTGATGCTGCATAGGTCGATGTCCAGCTTTCCCGAAAGTTATCTCGGTCAATTGCGCGCCGTTGTCGGCCATCGCATGTTGCTGGTGCCCGGAGCGCGCGTTGTTCTGGAAAATCATCGCGGGGAAATACTGTTGCAGCAGCGCAGCGACTTCCGCATTTGGGGATTGCCCGGTGGAAACGCTGAAATCGGTGAAAGCCTTGAGACGGTGGCAATGCGAGAAGTTCAGGAAGAAACCGGATTGAGTGTCTCAAACCTCCAGGCCTTCGGATTTGGTTGCGACCCAACCATCGAAATCCACATCTTCCCCAATGGCGATCAATGCCAATTCTTTGTTCTGAATTTCTGCAGCAAGAATTTCAGCGGTGATTTGCGCATGACCGATGATGAAAGCCTTGCCCTGCGCTGGTTCTCAATACGCCAGCTGCCTGATATGTTGCCGAACATGTTGGGAAGTGTTCAAGCCTACGAAAGGTTTTTGGATTCCGGAAAATTCCAGATGATTTGACAGGATGTAGGGGGGGCAGGGACTTTCGCCGCCCCGTACTCAAGCTTCCAGATGTTCCAAAATCAATTCCATCACAGCACCAAGAACTTCAGCCTGATCCAGCTCCGACGTATCAATCATGATCGCGTCATCGGCAGCAGCTGTGGGTGCGGCCTTACGATTGGCATCGCGTTCATCCCGCGCCATCACATCATCAAGCACAGCGGCATAATCAACCCGCTGTCCCATGGCCTTCAATTCGGCGTGGCGTCGTCTGGCCCGCACATCGGAGGCGGCCGTCACAAAGAATTTCAAATCGGCATCGGGGCACACCACCGTTCCAATGTCACGGCCATCCAGCACGGCACCGGGTAAACGCTTGGCAAATTGCCGCTGAAAATCCAGCAGGGCCAAACGCACTTCAGGAATCACCGCCACCTGCGAAGCCATGGCGGCCACCGCTTCCGTGCGCAAATCAGCATCGCGTATTTTGACGGGATCAAGCGCCAAGGCCAAACGCACCGCACTGGCCCGGTCGGAACCCGCATGACCGCCATTCAACATCGCCAACCCCACCATGCGGTAAAGTGATCCGGTATCGAGAAAATGATAACCCAAATGCTTGGCAATGGCCCGGGCCAAAGTGCCCTTGCCCGCAGCTGAAGGTCCGTCAATGGCGATAATCATGTGGGGGAAATCCTTGCGCCCAAACCATTCATCAATTCAGCAAATCCCGGAAAAGACGTGGTGATGAAACTGGCATCATCAACCCTTGTATGAATGCGAGACGCAAGCCCCATGATCAGGAATGACATGGCAATCCGGTGGTCCATGTGGGTGATCACGATGCCACCGCCGGGTGCCCCGCCGCCATGCACCTCCAGCCAGTCGCGCCCCGAAGCCGTCATCACGCCATTGGCCTGCAAGCCTGCTTCCACCGCAGCGAGGCGATCACTCTCCTTCACCCGCAATTCCTCAAGCCCTTCCATGCGCGTCGTGCCCTCAGCGAAAGAAGCCGCCACCGAAAGAATCGGATACTCATCAATCATCGAAGGTGCACGATCCGCCGGCACCCGCACCCCATGCAAGCGCGATGACTTCACCCTGAGGTCACCCACCTCTTCACCCCCGGCAAAGCGGCGATTTTCAATCGTCACATCGCCCCCCATCTCCTGCAACGTGGTAATCAAGCCCGTGCGCGTCGGATTCAACATGATGTTTTCGATGGTAATGTCGGAGCCCTCGGTGATCAGTGCTGCCACCATGGGAAAAGCCGCCGACGAGGGATCACCGGGAATCGCAATATGTTGGGCCGTCAATTCCTGACCGCCATGAAGCGAGATATGATTGGCCCCGTCTTTCACCACGGTTTCAATCCGCCCCCCAAACGCCTTGAGCATGCGTTCCGTATGATCGCGCGTTGCCACAGGCTCGATGACCGTCGTTGTGCCAGTAGAATTCAGACCTGCCAACAGCACAGCCGATTTCACCTGGGCCGAAGCGACAGGCAACGTGTAGGTCACATCGCCACTTTGCTTCGCCCCCTGCAAGGTCAGCGGCAGGCGATCTCCTTCGGCGGTATCAAAGCGCGTGCCAAACAATCCCAAAGGCTTGGTCACCCGCCCCATCGGCCGCTTCGACAGTGAAGCATCGCCAATACACTTCGCAACCAATAGCGTCGTCGCCATCAACCCCATGGCAAGCCGCACACCGGTGCCGGAATTGCCAAAATCCAAGGGTGCCGCTGGCGAACGCAAGCCACCAATACCCACACCTTGAATGCGCCAGCGCCCATCGCTGCCTCGTTCCACATCAGCCCCCAAGGCCGCCATAGCGTTGGCCGTGTTCACCACATCGCCAGCTTCCAGCAATCCCTCAACCACTGTTTCACCCCGCGCCACCGCCCCGAACATCAGGGAACGATGCGACATCGACTTGTCGCCGGGCACCGTGAGCCTGCCCTTCAACCCACGGGCCTTCGATGATTTGAGGGGTTTGACGTCGGTTGCAGGATGGCTCATGGCAAAATACGAACTTTTCAAGGAGAAGTGGAACAAGCCCGCTTTCCCTACACAGAGAATGCCGCCCTGTCATCCCCAACATCGTCTCTGATATTGGAGTTTTGACATTCCCCTCCAAGCATGGCATGAGCCCCCAAATTCAAATTCCCATAATGTTTAAAGAGGTTTTGCCGTGGTAATTGCCGAACTTGGCACCAAGCGCACCTGCCCAAATTGTGCAGCGCGTTTCTATGATTTGCTGAAAGAGCCCATCACCTGCCCAAAATGCAGCACAAGCTTTATTGCCCAATCGATTTTGCCATCAAAAACCGACTATCCCGGCGTCATTCCCCAGGCTCCGAAGCCCCGGGTCGTCGAAGAATCCGATGATGCCGAAACTGGAGATGTGGAGCTGATCAGCCTTGAGGACGTCGAAGAAGACGGCAAGGATGATGATGAAACCGCTGGCATCGAAGATGTTGATCTCGGTGAAGACGCTGAAACCGCTGATGATACCGAAGATGATACCTTCCTGGTGGTCGAAGAAGAAGAGGGCGGCAACATGTCCGACCTGATCGAAGGCGGCTCAAAGGAAAACGAAGAAGAAAATTGATCGAAGGCACAAATTAGCGCTTGATCGGCAGGCGGAGCCGCACTAGGTTCCGCCCCGATTTGCAAGGCCCTCAACCAAAAGGGTTGCTATATCTGTGAATGGTTTTGAACCGTTCACCCGGACTGGACAAGGGGTCATAGCTCAGTTGGTAGAGCGCTTGCATGGCATGCAAGAGGTCGGCGGTTCGATTCCGCCTGGCTCCACCAATCCTTTCAATAGCTTAGCGGGTGGTGCGAAAGCGGCAAAACTGCCCTAGCAACCATCTAGCCACCAAGTTCCAATTCAATTTTTCGTGATAGATAACTCTGGGCAACTCACAAACCGAAGGTCGTCATTTCAAATTTGCCCGACCAACTGACAGGCTTCGCAATCGCCAGTCGATTTTGAGGGCCTTCATTTTGATGATAGCCAATTTTATCCACTGTGGCACAGGTAAGCACGCGAGAAAATGAATACGCCAATAGTAGATGAGGGCAATAAAAGTCGTGGAATCCTTCCATCAGTTTGCAAGCTGCTGGAAGATTGGATCGGCATTGAAGCTCTGATCTCGAATTTCTGGACTGATTTTATTTAAACGTTTTGCTGCAGACAGTGGGAAGCGTGCACCCAGAAGTCCAAACGCCGCTGCCACTTGATTGTCACATGTCATGTCTATAAATCCAGACATATGAAAAGTGATTTTGCCATCGACTGCTTGTCTGCCCTTGCTCAGCCCACGCGGCTGGAGGTGTTTCGCCTGCTAGTAAAGCAGGAGCCAGATGGATTGCCTGCGGGTGAAATCGCGCGTCGAATAGCTGTGCCGCACAACACCATGTCCACGCATCTCAGCATACTCACGCGGGCTGGCCTTGTCGCTGTTGAGCGGCACAGCCGCAGCATGATCTACCGCGTCGAACTCAAGACTATCCGCGCCCTTGTGCTATTCCTGTTGCGCGATTGCTGCAACGGCCAGCCTGATCTCTGCGCGCCCCTCATCGACGATCTCACCGCTTGTTGTGTTAGACCGGAAGCCTCTTGTGTCTGAGAGTTCATTCTTTGAATACACTAAAGGGATGTCACGCCATGCTTGAGTATAAGGTCTCCGCCACCCGCATCGACGCCCATGGCAGTGAAGCCCAGACGAAAGAAGCGCGGCTGGTGCTCGACACTGACATTGCGGGTCGTGTGGATGCGTTCAATCCGGCGGAACTGCTGCTGGCTTCGCTTGCGGCCTGCATCATCAAGAGCATTGAACGCGTAACGCCAATGATCCATTTCCAGTTCAGGGGAGTGAGCGTCAAGTTGCACGCCACCCGTCGGGACGCGCCGCCGATGTTGACCGAGATCACCTACGAGATCGTGGTGGATACCGACGAGGATGATCGCCGCCTTGAACTTTTGCATACCAATGTGCGGAAGTACGGAACCATTTCAAACACTCTCGCCCGTGCCACCAAGTTGGAAGGCACAATCAAGCGGGCGACAACCTCTTCAACCTGAATTCGGGAGAGCACACATGCGTATCGGTATCAACGGCATGGGCCGTATTGGACGTTTGGCTTTTCGGGCGGCCTTCGGTGCAGCAGAACGCGGGGTAGATGATCCGCGCCGTGACAACCGTCTGGACATTGTGCATGTGAATGAGATCAAAGGAGGCGTTGCGGCAACATCGCATCTGCTTCAGTTCGACACCGTGCAAGGCCGCTGGCGGACCGACATCAAGTCTGAAGGCGAGAATGCCATCGTGGTTGACGGCAAGCATGTCGGATTTTCATCGCACCCCACCGCCGCAGACATTCCATGGGGCGATCTCGGCGTGGACGTCGTTCTGGAATGCACAGGCAAGTTCATCAACCATGCCACGCTTGATGGCCATTTGAAGCGAGGGGCCAAGCGCGTGATCGTGGCGGCTCCCGTGAAGGAAGCTGACGTTCTCAACATCGTCGTCGGCATCAACCACCAACTCTACGACCCGGCAAAGCATCCGATTGTGACAGCGGCCTCCTGCACCACCAACTGCCTCGCACCCGTGGTGAAAGTGGTGCATGAGAACATCGGCATTCGCCATGGCCAAATTACCACCATTCATGACCCGACTAACACCAATGTGGTTGTTGATGCGCCACATAAGGACCTGCGCCGCGCCCGCTCAGCCATGTTGTCTCTCCAACCCACGACAACAGGTAGTGCGACCGCCATCGCGCTGATCTACCCCGAACTTAAAGGTAAGCTGAACGGTCATGCCGTGCGGGCACCCGTGCTCAACGCATCCCTGACGGATTGCGTGTTTGAACTCAAACGCGAGACAACAGCGGAAGAAGTGAACGCGTTGTTCAAGCAAGCGGCGGAAGGTCCGCTGGCAGGGATTCTGGGCTATGAACCCTTGCCTCTCGTTTCAGCCGACTATGCCCGCGACACTCGTTCATCCATCATCGACGCACTGTCCACGCTGGTGACGGACGGCACCATGTTGAAGGTCTATGCCTGGTACGACAATGAGATGGGCTATGCCTGCCGCATGGTTGATCTGGCCTGCCACATGCATGAGGTTGGAATCTGATGACCGCAGGCACCCGCAACTACACCATCGTCACAGCGGCCTATTGGGGTTTCACCCTCACAGATGGCGCTCTGCGCATGCTGGTGCTGTTTCACTTCTTCAAGCTTGGCTATTCGCCTTTCACATTGTCATTCCTGTTCCTGCTCTATGAAGCGGCAGGCATTGCCGCTAACTTTGTCGGCGGGTGGCTGGCCACACGCTTCGGCATCACCCGCATGTTGATGGTGGGGCTGACGGCACAGATCATCGGCTTTCTCACACTCTCAGCCCTTTCGCCGGAATGGACAGTATTCATGTCGGTGGCCTGGGTCGTGGCGGCCCAAGGCATTTGCGGTATTGCCAAGGACTTGACCAAGACAGCCTCCAAATCTGCTATCAAGGTGGCGGAGAAGGCAGCCCATGCTGAAGACGCTGAAGGTCGCCTGTTCCGCTGGGTCGCTTGGTTCACGGGTTCAAAGAACGCCATGAAGGGACTGGGGTTCTTCCTCGGCGGTCTGCTCCTGCAAACACTTGGCTTTCGCTATTCCCTTTGGCTGATGGCGGGCCTGTTGCTGCTCGTGTTGGCAGGCGTGTACCTGTCGTTGCCGCGCGCCATGGGCAAGGCCAAAGCTAGTTCGTCGGCCAAGGAACTCTTCGGTAAATCCAAAGGCGTGAACCTACTCGCCGCCGCCCGCATCGCCTTGTTCGGCGCACGCGATGTGTGGTTCGTGGTTGGCGTGCCGGTGTTTCTCTATGCCAATGGCTGGACCTTCACTATGGTTGGCGGCTTCATGGCTTTGTGGACCATTTTCTATGGCCTCATACAGGCGGCAGCCCCCGCAATTGTAAAACGAAGTGCCGATGGCTTGTCATCCGAAGTACCTGCTGCACGATTGTGGTCAGCCCTTCTCGCGGCCACACCTGCCCTGATCATCGCAGCACTTGCTTCCAACCTACCAGTCAGCCCGGACATTATTCTCGTCGTCGGCCTTTGCGTCTTTGGTGCCGCCTTCGCGGTCAACTCCTCGGTGCACTCCTATCTCATCCTTGCCTATGCCGGGTCTGAAAAGGCGGCAGAGGATGTAGGCTTTTACTATGCCGCCAACGCCGCTGGCCGCTTTGGTGGAACCCTGCTCTCCGGCCTGCTCTATCAATGGGGTGGCCTCAACGCCTGCCTCGGCGGCTCTGCCATCATGCTCGCGGTTTGCTTTCTGGTGACA
>JANOVS010000127.1:0-6263 GCA_031417515.1 Hyphomicrobiales bacterium | reverse complement strand
GACGCAACCGACGCCTCGCAAAGGATTTCGAACGAACCATCGAAAGCGCAACCGCATGGCTCTATCTTGCTTCAGTCCAGCAAATCACCCGCAGAATCGCAAGTGCTTGAATTCACGCCAAATCATTATGAGTCAGACTCTTAGGCATAGCGTTGGGCGTCCCCCTCGATAAAGTTAGTAGCGGTCCATTTGGTCAATTCCAGAACTGCGCGGACGACGAGGATTCACTTACCAAACTTGTGCTTCAACTCATCAGAAGAAATCCAGAAGCCGCGCCGCGGGAAGAAGCCGTGAAGATGCAGGTGAAAGTTTTTCAGGAAAAAGCGAGTAAAATAATAAACGAAAAAGACAAAATCGTCTCAGCAACTACAACAGCATCCGAGGATTCAAATATAGCAAAATTATTTGAAGAAACGAAAATCATGATCCGTGAATTACCTTCCAGAGTTGAGGACGGGGTGCGGTCTGCGGCTCGGCGTGGGAATTCAAAGTTTTCTCGAAAATTTCATCCGATGATGATTGATGAACTACTTCATTTTCGTGGACATGATGACGATCCAAGGAATATGGCCGCCGCCTGGCTGGTTGTTGTTTCACTTTTTCGAGAAGACATGCCTTGGGTTTATGAAGGTGGAATTCAGCTTTATAGAGCAATACTCGCTGACAAGATCATCGAGATCAGAGAGGCGCATGAGCAGTTTGATAGGATGATGAAAATTACGTCCCACGGACCATTTATGCATGAACTGATGGAACGAGGAGATGGCGATTTTCACTTTATTATTAGACATTTGCCAGAGTTACTTGGAGAAATGATGGGGCGTTTGACCAAGCATGCGACTAAACGCGAACACAAGATCAACCCACGACCAAAAGGAAGAAGACTCTTAAGCGATGTTATGACTCTAAAGCCGGATTGAACAACGCTTAGCGTAGGGCAATAGTGAACGAAAAACAATTGCGATGGCACCGTTTCAATAGTTTCAAAATCTCAATTCTGAAGATAAGGGCAAAAGAGACGTAAAGTGGACGCTTCCTTTTTCGCATCACGACACTCCACTGCAACCACAGTTAATGCCCCTCTCAAGCCACCTCCGCCCTCGGCACAAACGCTTTCACCTTGATCTGCTTTTCCGTCTTCCGCACACGAGCGATGACGTAGCTGCTTTGCATGCGCATCAGCGTGTCCATGGAGACGCCGAAGGCCTTCTCGATGCGGAGGGCCATTTCTGGTGAGAGGTCGACATGTTCATTCAACAGTGCCGAAAGTGCTGGCCGCGTTACACCCAGCGCCTTTGCAGCATCGGTGACCGACAGCGGAATGGCCTCAACAATTTCATGGCGGATGAAGCCTCCGACATGGGGTGGATTTTTCAGTCTGATACTCAATTCACCAGTCATGGCAATCTCCTAATGATAGTCCTCAAAGTTGAGATCAATAATAGCGTTCCCCCCTCACACATACTTCCGCCAGTCATGCTGCTCTTTGAAGCCCAGCACTTCTTTGATTTTCCGGTTTGACAGTGGCCCCTCAAACTCTCCCATTTTTCGTGTCACCGGTGTCTTCGGCGCGTATTTTGCCAGGAACTTTTCTGTTGGCATGTCTGATGTGATGGTGTCGTTTACGGCGTTGAAGACTTGGAAGCCGAGGCCGTCTTTTTCAATGCAGAGATGGACGATTTCGCCCAAGTCGCGCGCGTCGATATAGGTCCAGGCGTTTCGCTTGCGACTCATCGGGTCTTTGACGAAGCCGGGGAAGCGTTTGTATTCGTGCGGTTCGATGACGTTGCCGATGCGGAGAGCGTAGATATCGGCACCATAGCGGGCGGCGAAGGCTCTTGCGGTGTGTTCGTTCAATTGCTTTGACAGGCCGTAGCTGTCCATCGGGTCGATGTCGTAGTCTTCTTCCAGCGGGAATTTCTTGAAATCCTTGTCACCCTCGGCAAAGCACACGCCATAGGTGGTTTCGCTCGACGCGATGATAACTTTGCGCACGCCCAGTTTCATGGCGGCCTCCAGCACGTTGTAGGTGCTCATGACATTGGTTTGATAGGTGAGATTGTCAGGCCGCATCAGGATGACGGGGATGGCCGCGAAGTGCACCACGGCATCGGGCGGCGATGGCGGCTTTCCCTTTTCATAACCGTCATAACCAAAATGCGTGGTCAGCGCGTTCATGGCTTGGCCACTGTCGGTCAGGTCGGTGATGAGCGTATGTACACCCGGCTGGTCCAGTGGCTTCAAGTCAATGTTGAGAACCGTGTGGCCGCGCTCCACCAAATGCGCCACCGCATATTTGCCGGCCTTGCCGGAGCCCCCTGTAAATACAATCCGCTTACCCATGGTGACATTCCCTTTCACTTCGAAAACCTTGTGTTGCCAGCTAAACTTCTCGCTCCCCGAAGTCCAGTGCTGGAACCATCATGCATCTCCGGCAATCTACGGTCTCTTGAGCCTTCGACGTGCTGGCACAGCGACAAGCAGATTTACTATTGACCCATAGGTGATTCCCACCGAGGACTGTAAGGAGGAACTCCTTCAATTGCGGCCCGACAACATGATTCCCGACATCACCGACTCCCTGATCGACGCGCTGATCCAATCCCGGAAGATGGCTTTGGCTGGCCAGAGTTATTGGCAGCAGGGTCGCGTGTCCAAACTCGAGATCGATCCGGAAATAAGCGAGATTTCCGCCCATGTGCAAGGCAGCGAGCGCCACCCATACACAGTACTGATTTACTTCGACGACGATGACTTTGACTTTGGAGCTACGACCGAATGCTCTTGCCCGGTCGGCGTGGGCTGCAAGCATTGTGCAGCTGTGTTATATGCGGCCCGCAGCCTACAGTTGCCAGGGGCTGAACTGGCGGCTGGCAGTCCTGTTGCCCTCGCCAAACTGCCGCCTCCTGCAAAGCCCGCCGCCTTGCCGCAACCCCTGTTGTCATGGTTGGCAGAGGCACAAACTCACGCGCCGAATGTGAAGACAGGCGGACAGGAGATTGCTTATGTGGTAACAACGCGCCTGTTGCATCCAGTCAAGCAGCCTAAGGGTCAGTCAGCCCCCTCGTCACCGCCGACCATGCCTAATGAAATGTCTATTCATGTCTGGCGCAAACAAGTTTCCACCGATGGCCAGCCAACTTGGCGCGAGGCCAACCGCTACGACCGAAGCTGGACCTATGAGCTACTTACGCCAATTGATACTTGGTTGATGAGGCATCTATTGGACTATAATAGTGAAATGTCGGGAGGCACGCCAAAGGGCATTGGCGGGGCGAATTGGATGGACCAGGCCATCGCCACCGGTCGCATGCGGTGGCACAATCCTGACGGGCCTGTGCTCCACTGGGGCAAAGGCATATCCGCCAGCTTTCGCTGGGAGACTCTGGCCACCGGCGAGCAACGGTTGGCCTTGTTCGAAACACCTCCCGGATTGAGCCTGATGGCTCTCGCTCCACCGCTGTTCATCGATAGGGAAAGTGGTGCTGTACACCGGGTGGAAACCGGGGTTGAGAGTGTCTTGGCAGAACGTCTTCTCTGCCTGCCGCCTATACCGCCCCAAGCCGTTTCCCAGTTTGCTGACCAGTGGGACAGGGTTGCGGGCCACGCAGTACCGCCACCTGCACTGCGCAATCTGACTGACCTCGGGATGATTGCGCCGACCCCCGTTCTCACCTTCCGGGAGGAGGTTGTGGATGTTTTTCTTCCCCGGCGCACTGCTTATTACGCGCCTGGCATTTTGAAAACCCCGACGGCGTCTGCGCGCCTGAGTTTTGACTACAAGGGCACCACCGTGACCCACGCAACGGAGGCCACCCTGATACTCCAGGTGACCCAGGACGACACCATCCAGTTTCAGCGCGATTTGGCGGCGGAGAAGCAGGCCTTTGCGCGACTGGCAAAGCTTGGTTTGAAGCCCATCCGAACCTTTCATGAAGCCAAGGTGAAGACTGCTCAAGCCTGGGATATGACGATGCAGATCGGGGCATTTCCTTCCCATTTTGCAAATATCTTACAGAACCACGCACCCGGTTTGCAGGCCGATGGCTGGCGGATCGCCTATGCCAAAGGCTGGTCGCTGAACTTTGTTGAAATTGAACCAGACAGTTTGAGCTTTGATGTTGCTCCTTCTGGTATTGATTGGTTTGACATCAGTTTGGGTGCGCGGATCGACGGCAAACCGGTTGACATCTTGCCCCTGCTCCGCCGCATGCTGGAGAACCATGGTGAGGCGCTGCTCGAACACGCGTCCGAAATGCTGTCGGTTGAAATCGCCAAGGGCAAGCTTGCGCAAGTGCCGATGGAGAAAATCAGGCCGGTTTTGCAAATGCTTTTGCAGTTCGCAACACGGGATCAACTTGATAGCGTCAAACTGCGATTGCCTTCCCGTGACTTGGCGGCACTGGCGGATTTTGAAAGCGGCACCAGCGCCCATATTCCCTGGACCGGTGCCGAACCCTTGCGCAAGCTGGCAAAGGCCCTGACGCAACTGCAACTGCTGCCCACGAAGACGCCCGGAAGTTTCAAAGCTTCGCTACGTGCCTATCAGCAACAAGGGCTGGATTGGCTGCAGGCGCTGCACGGCGCCGGCTTTGGCGGGGTGCTGGCCGATGACATGGGGTTGGGCAAAACTGTGCAGGCCCTTGCCCATATCACGACGCTGAAGGCCGCGAAGGCACTCAAACACCCGGTACTGATTGTCTGCCCCACATCGGTGCTGCCCAACTGGCAGGCAGAACTGACCCAGTTCGCGCCAAAGTTGACGGTGCTGCTCTGGCATGGTGCCACCCGCAAAACACTCAGCCCCCAAATCGGTGCACAGGATGTGATACTCACAAGTTATCCGCTGTTGGTTCGCGATATCGAGACCCTTAAAGATAAGAAGTTCAGCCTCATCATCCATGATGAAGCGCAGATGCTCAAGAACCCCAAGACCGCCGGTTTCAAGGCCGCCAAGCAATTGCAGGCCGTGCAAACCCTGGCCATGACCGGAACGCCGGTTGAAAACCAGCTGACCGATGCGTGGAGCCTGATGGAATTGGTTACACCGGGCTTGCTGGGCAATCTTGACCAGTTCAACCGCAGCATTGCAAGGCCGATCTCGCGGGACAATGATGCACAGGCCAAGCGGTTTCTGGCGCGACGGTTACGCCCCTTCATGCTCCGTCGCACCAAGGACCAGGTAGCCAGCGATCTGCCCGCCAAATCCGAAATTCCCGAGTGGATTGATCTTACTGAACCACAGCAGGCGATCTATGAATCGATGCGGCTGCTGATGCAGAAACGGGTGCGCGAAGAAATTGCCCGGGTCGGCCTGATGCGCTCCCATATCATTTTTCTTGATGCGCTTCTGAAACTGCGCCAGATTTGTTGCGATCCGCGGTTGCTGTCCGGACAAAATGCCCAAATCGAAACCTCGATGGAAAATTCTGCGAAACTCTCCCGTCTCATGGAAATGTTGCCCCAACTCTTCGCCGAAGGACGTAAAGTAATTCTGTTCAGCCAGTTCACTTCGATGCTCGATCTGATCAAGCGGGAACTGGACCCGCTTGGTATCGGCTTTGTCGAAATTCGCGGCACCACCAAGGACAGGCAGGCCCCGGTTAAGGCTTTCCAGTCCGGTGAAGTGCCGTTGATACTGGTCAGCCTCAAAGCTGGCGGCACTGGCCTCAACCTCACCGCCGCCGACACGGTTATCCTGTACGATCCCTGGTGGAACCCCGCAGTCGAAGCCCAGGCCATCGACCGCGCCCACCGCATCGGCCAAACCAAACCCGTCTTCGTCCACCGCCTGATCGCCCGCGGAACGATTGAGGAAAAGATACTGTCACTGCAAGACAAGAAGCGCTCCCTGGCCGCAACATTATGGGGCGACGAAACAGACAGCGCAGGTTCAGCCAAGTTGACAGAAGAGGACGTGCAATTCCTGCTGGAGTAAATGGCAAAATACTCATGCACTCAGTCACTATCTCATACCAACGGCCATTTGAAACAACTCTTTGCGTTCCGACTGAACAAGTTCAGAAATTCACCTGGATCCCCCACCTCCGGCCTTCCACCTTCGCTAAGTAGCTTCGGCGGACGCAGTCGGCCACCTCCTCCCCGATGAAGAATCGGGTTGGAGGGCACTTGATGAATACTGGTCTGCAACTTCGCCCTCCAACTCGCGCCTTTCGCGGGGAGGAGGTGGCCAAAGGCCGGAGGTGGGGGCCACATGCGACTATTGCAAACAGCCCTTGATAAGGTCAATTCATGGGGCCGTT
>JANOVS010000126.1:0-10771 GCA_031417515.1 Hyphomicrobiales bacterium | reverse complement strand
GCTTGCAGCCGCCATTGGCCCGCACCTTGGCGATTGCCGCTTGCAGGCCATCAAGCTGCAAATAGCCCGGCACCACCTGGTCATCAATGATGAAGGCCGGCGTGCCATTCAATTGCAGGGATTTTGCCAATTCGTAATTGGTGGCAATGGTGTCGATCACTGTTTGGCTGGTCATGTCTTTTTTAAATTTGTCCATGTCGAGGCCTTGAGCCATTGCCAGTGCATCGACGACTTCCTTGGTGACCTGGCCCTCGTGGGAAAACATCGCAACGTGCAGTGGCCAATACTTCCCCTGCATGCCTGCAGCCAAGGCGCCCCTTGCGGCATATTCAGAGTTTTCACCGAAAATCGGGAACTCCTTGAAAATCACTTTCAGGTTTTTGTCTGACTCTATCAACGACTGCATTTCCGTCATGGATTTTTTGCACCAGCCGCAATTGTAATCGAGGAATTCGACGATGGTCACATCACCCTTGGGATTGCCAAGGACGTTGTCGCCAGTTGTTTTGTATATTGCCGCGGTTTGTGTGGTCAAAGCTGCACCGCGGACTTTCTCTTCGGCCTGGCGTTCTGACTCCTGCAGTTTTTGCGACATCTCGCGCAAGATTTCCGGATGCTCGATCAGGTATGAACGGATCAACTCGTTCAATTCAGCTTTTTGGGCGTCGTCAAAACTTGCGGCAATGGCAGGCCCAACAACGGGCATTGTCCATAGGGCAGCGCCCAAGGCAAGTGAACATAGTGTAGCTTTGATCCGATTCATGGTGCTTCTCCGTCTGATGTTCAGTTTAAACCAATTTTCCTGCGGACAACAAATGTCATTTGCGTGATGAGAGTTCCAGCAAATCACTGGCCCGCAGCCATTCCGGCGTGCCGCGCTTGAATTGTTCCTGGGCTTTCTTGGCTTTGATCAGCGCCAGTTTCTTGTCTCCCAGCAACCAATAATACTCCGCCGTTGCCAATTCAGCGCGGGCGGGATCGCCCTTGATGGCATAGGCACGGGCTTGCATCTTGTAGACGTCGGGCGTGGCCCCTTCAGTTTTTTTTGCCAGAACCAGCAATTTCAGGGCTTTGTCAGCATTCGCTGGTTTTTCTGCGCCAAGTAGAAGTTGGGCATGAAGAAGTTGCAGCAAACCATTGTTGGGAAGAAGTTTTCTGGCTTGCTCGATGGGCGGAATGCCGCGTTCAAACTGGGCATTCTCAAGCAGGGCCTGGGCTTTCAATTCCCAGAAATAAGGATTTTCCGGAAGTTCCTCAATCAGCCCATCGATCAACGGCAAGGCATTCTTGATATCGCCGCGGCGAAACATGGCAATGGCGCGGGCATAGCGCGATGGCATGGATTTGTCGGAGGAGGGATAGCGCTGAAAAACCCGTGATGTACCTTGCATGTAGCCAACAAGTTTGGCTTTCACGAGGTCATAGCGCAGCTTTTGGCCGGGATCGGTGGGTTTGCCAAAATAGGGGGATTTTTTGGCCTCGATACTCAAATTCTGTATCCGGTCGAGAGGCATGGGATGGGAAAACAAATAGGGATCGGCGTTGTTGGTAGACGCAATTGACTCATTGGCGAGCTTTTGAAAAAGCGACAACATGCCTTCCGGGTTTTGCTTTGTGGCGGCCAAATATTTCAGTGCCGCCTGGTCTGCCGCTGCTTCCATGGAGCGCTGGTACAATAACAGACCGCGTTGGGCAAAGCCTTGCGAGCCCATCACAATACCTTGGCCAGCCTGGGCCGCTTCGTTGTTGCCAGCTGCGGCACCACCCACCATGGCCGCAGCACCGACCAGCATGCCGATGATCCGCTGGGTGCTGGCGCGTTCCAACTCACTGTTCAGCCGTGATAGATGACCACCGGCAATGTGACCGGTTTCATGAGCCAGGACGCCAATCAATTCTTCGGGCGTTTTGGTTTTGGTAAACAAGCCTGTGTTAACAAATATCCGCTGTCCGCCTGCCACAAAAGCATTAATGCTGTCATCGGCGATAACGTAGACCGTCACAGATGCCGGATTAATGCGGGCCGCCTTGAAAACGGGCTTGGCGAATTGGCGCAGCAGGCCTTCGATCTCGGCATCGCGGATCAGACTGGGTCCACGGTTTTTCTTTTCTTGTGCAACAGCCGTTGTTCCAGCACCCGGCAAGCAAAGGGCCAAGCCTATTGCGACGGTTGCCAGATATCTGGTGAGATGAAAGTAGTTCAACACACTTGGGTATTTCATGGCAATTGCGGCGAGTTTGAGGCTCATGCGCAAAACAATAGTTTAGACGGCTCCCTTCCCTAGAAGAGAGCAGGAAGCCGTCCAATTGCTATTTCAGTCTATTCCACCAACCGCCCTTCTTGGGCGCGGATTCAACCTGAATTGTTGGGGCAGGCGGTTGCCATTTGCGTGGTTCAGGATCGGCGATCACCTCTGGAATGATGATGACCGGAGCTGGTTCGCTTGGCGGTTGATAGGTTTCTTCACTGCGGGCCGGACGCGGTGGCCGGTCTGGCCTTTCTTGTCTTGGTGGTCGTTCGCCCCGTTCACGCGACGGATTTCGTTCGCCTTTGGGGCTGCCACGGCCATTGCGGGTTCGTCCAAAACGGTCGCGGCGACCACGCGGGTTTTCACCCTCGTTCCCACCAGCGTTATCACCGTTTTGAGTTGGTGCAGATGGTTGGTTTTCCGTGGGTTCCTGACCGTCCTGCTGGCTGGAAGCTCCTGCTTCGGAGACTTCTGCATCCGTGCCTTCCGTGTTGCCTGATGCTGCAGCACGGTCGTCATTTTCACGGAAACGACCGCGTCCACGACCACGACCACGTCCTCTGCCACGCTCACGGTTCTGCCCCCGGGATTCGCTGACTGTGTCGGCTTGCTGGTCTTTATTTTCTGTTTCTGGTGAGTCGGGAGCTGACTGGTTTTGCCGGTCAGCACCCTCATCGTCAGAGGCAGATTCACTGCCGCTGCTGGATGGGTTTTCAGCATCCAGTTCGGAGCCATCACTTTCATCGCGGCGTCCACCCCGACGGCCGCGGCGGCGGCGCTTGCGACCATTTTCACGGCCAGCGTTTTCCGGTTGCGCCTCATCTATAGTCTCGACAATTTCGCTGGAAGATTCTGGAACCTCCTCGCTGATTGTGTCTTCAAATTCGGTCTCTTCTTCCGGCTCAGTTGCGAAAGCTGAATCCATGCGGACGGGAGCAGCAGCGACGACACGCCGTTGCACATGTTGCCGATCCTGCTGGGCGCGCTCAATTGTGGCTTGTGTGCCTTTCAGGTCATGCCCACCCGGCACAACGAAAATCGTAACGGCATAGGTTTGCTCAAGAATCAGCAGGCTGTCGCGCTTTTCGTTCAACATGTAGAAAGCAACATCACGGTTGCAGGTAACCGTCAGGTTTTCCGCCCGCTTCATCAAATTGTCTTCGATGTTGCGGAGGATTCCCAAGACGCAAGAGGCAACAGATCGCACCATGCCGCGGCCTTCACATTGCGGGCAGGTGTGGAAAGTGCCTTCGATCAGACCCGGACGCAGGCGCTGACGCGACATTTCAAGCAGGCCGAAATGGCTGATGCGACCCACTTGAATACGGGCACGGTCATTTTTCAGGGCATCCTTGATACGGCGCTCGACCGCACGGTTGTTGCGGTTCTCCTCCATGTCGATGAAGTCGATGACCACAAGTCCGGCAAGATCGCGCAGGCGCAATTGCCTGCCGATTTCATCACAGGCTTCAAGATTGGTCTTGACAGCCGTGTCTTCGATATTGTGTTCGCGCGTTGCCTTGCCGGAGTTGATGTCGATCGCCACCAGGGCTTCGGTCTGGTTGATCACGATGTAGCCACCCGATGGCAATGTCACCGTTGGCGAGAACAGGGCGTCGAGGTGGCTCTCCACCTGGTGTTTGGCAAACAGCGGTTTGTTTTCACTGTAAAGCTTCACGTTTTTGGCGTGGGACGGCATGAGCATTTTCATGAAATCTTTGGCTTCACGATAGGCTTCATCACCTTCAACGATCACTTCATCCACATCCTTGGTGTAAAGGTCGCGGATGGAACGTTTGATCAGGCTGCCTTCTTCATAGACAAGACTTGGAGCCTGGGATTGCAGCGTAAGATCACGCACACTTTCCCAAAGGCGAAGCAGATAATCAAAATCGCGCTTGATTTCGGGGCGGGTGCGTTGGGCACCTGCTGTGCGAACGATCAGGCCCATGCCTTGCGGCACTTCCACATCGCGGGCCACTTCCTTCAAGCGACGACGATCACCGGCGTCGGTGATCTTGCGGGAAATACCACCGCCCCTGGCGGTGTTTGGCATCAGCACGCAATAGCGGCCAGCCAACGACAGATAAGTCGTGAGAGCTGCACCCTTGTTGCCGCGTTCTTCTTTTACCACCTGCACCAGAAGAATCTGGCGACGCTTGATGACTTCCTGGATTTTGTAGACACGGCGGCGTGGTTGCCGACGGGGGCGCTGGGGAACTTCCTCCAGCGCATCTTCTGCGCCGATGGATTCCACACTGCGGCTATCCATATCTTCTTCGATTGAAACCAGCTCGCCATTGACAGGGGCATCGCCGGTAGTTTCGGCATGGTTGTCAGATGCAGGGGCGTCATCTGCATTACTGTCAGACATGACAGCAGGCATGGACTCCGCCACGAGGGCGAGGCTTTCAACGGTTGATTCGTCTTCCTTGTTTTCAGAAGAGGAGTCGATTGCATCATCCGAAGGCTGGTTGTCAGCAGCCGATGCTGACGCATCCGACTGATGAAATTCATCATCGTCATCATCATTTTCCGCGTCTTCTTCTTCCTGTTCCTTGATCAGGGCCAGACGGTCGGCGATGGGGATCTGGTAATAGTCGGGGTGGATTTCGGCGAAGGCCAAAAAGCCATGGCGATTGCCGCCATATTCCACGAACGCCGCCTGGAGCGATGGCTCCACACGGGTTACTTTTGCCAGATAGATATTGCCTTTGAGGGGTTTGCGCGAGACGCTCTCGAAATCAAACTCTTCAATGCGGTTGCCACGTGCCACCACAACGCGGGTTTCCTCGCGTTGGCTGGCGTCGATGAGCATTTTGCTGCCCATGGTCTTTATTCCTTTGAGCGGCAAGGACGTGGATCATGTCAGGGCGGCTGTCCGGTTAAAGGACGCCCCATCAGGATGCAGCTTGCCTGCGTTAAGGGATACTGGCCCACCGACGTGCAGCTGAAGCCTGAAGCTTCCAGGTGCGGTTTCTCTGAAAAGCGAGAAACAAATGTGTGTTTTCTGGGCCATTTCCCATGTTGACTTTATGATGTCCGGTCTCTGCCCCGGACGGTTTACGCAATGTAGTCAGACTGCCTGATGGTTCCGGCCATCTGGAGAAGCCTGTGGGTCAGTTGACCCAGATAAAACGCAACATTCCAGGCTGCTTGCCAAAGCGAACCGGACACCTGTCCGTTGCGAAACTGTTGCTCCTGCAGCTTTGGGTAGAGAACCCGACTCTGCGAAAGAGACGGTTTGTTTGTAGGTGGCAAAGCGAGCCGTTGCAAGCCTGATCTATGCAGGTGATGAATGCTCAGGTTTTGAAACGAGTGGTTAACCATCGGCTGGCAAGTTTGGTGCAGCGGAAAACCCGCTTTGGTCGTTTCATCTATATTTTACAGTGGGTTAAAGTAAAAATGCCAGATACTTGCGTCTCTCGGTTCACTTCTATGGCTGGACCTTTGGGTTTGCTGGGCAAGATCGTGCCCACCCCATTTATCGTCAACGTGTTGTTTCTGCTTGTTTGTTTTTCTTTGCAACCAGCAAACGCTGGCGTTGTCGCGACATCGATTGCTATCGAAGTGGACGGGCAACGAACACGTTTTGTGGCTGAAGTTTCAGGCGTCCTGGCCTTTGATGTGCGGGTTTCCGGCAATCCGGACCAGATTATTATCGCGAGCAAGGGGTTGCGATTCAACTTGCCGAAAGGGGCGGGGCGCAAGGTCAAAGGGTTGGCCAGCAAAATGCGCTATGGTGTCGATGAAAAGGGCACATCTCAATTCGTTATTGATACCCAAGGCTTTGCCAAGATTGTGAGTTCACAATTGGTGCCAAAGAAGGGCAAGCGCAAAGCGAGAATAGTCGTTGAGTTTGAATTGGCGACGCCGGTATCAGCAGTTGGCCCGGATGATGTTGTCGTCACAGGCAGTCTGACAGCGGCACCTCCACGACCCACTTTGTTGCCGGGACTGGCGGCGCGTTTGGCGGGTAAAAAAGTGATTGTCATTGATGCGGGTCACGGCGGCATGGACCCCGGTGCGGTTAGCCCCCGCAAGGTCAAGGAAAAGGACGTTGTGCTGGCTTTTGCCCAGGAACTGTCGCGTTCGCTTTTGGCGACTGGCCGATACGAAGTTGTGTTGACCCGCGATGATGATCGATTTGTTACCTTGGCTGAGCGGGTAAAAGTTGCCAGGAGCAATCAGGCGGACTTGTTTGTGGCAATACACGCCGATACGGTGCGCGGTCCTTCGGCGCGGGGCACAACAATCTATACCTTGTCAGAAACGGGTTCCGATGAGGAAGCTGAAGCGCTGGCCCAAAAGGAAAACAAGGCTGATGTTATCGGGGGCATTGATCTGGGACAGCAAAACAGTGCTGTGGCAGATATCCTGATTGATCTGGCTTTGCGCGAATCGAAGGGCAGTGCCGTGCTATTTTCGCGGGTAGCCCTCAGCCATTTGACGGGAAAAACCACGCTGACGGGAGTTCCTTTGCGGTCGGCGGGATTTGTCGTGCTCAAGGCACCTGATGTGCCCTCGGTTTTGATCGAACTTGGCTATCTTTCCAGCAAAGAAGACGAGAAAAACATGATTTCCCCAGCCTGGCGGGCCACCTTGGCCGAGGCCTTGGCGAATGCTGTTGATGACCATTTTGCTGGTCGGTTTGCCGCGTCAACGCCATAATCCAGCGCTAATTGTTAGGCCTTGGGCGGTGTAGTCGGGTGTGCTAACACGCGCTGAGATTGCGTCATTTAAACAAGGTTGGGCATGCTAAGATTTTTCGGATGGCTATTTACGGCAGGGTTCATGCTGTGCATTGGCGTTGCCGGTGCCTTGCTCTATGTTGTCTGGGACGTCTCCAAGGATTTGCCTGACTACAAGCAATTGGCTGCCTATGAACCACCCGTCATGACGCGCATGCATGCTGCCGATGGTTCGCTGCTGGCGGAATTTGCTGAGCAGCGACGGTTGTTTGTGCCGATAAAATCAGTGCCGAAAAAACTGATCGAGGCGTACCTCGCGGCAGAAGACAAGACATTTTATCAGCATTCAGGGCTGGATTGGCGGGGCATTGGTGCTGCTGCATTGCGATATGTGCAGATCAAGATGATGGGGCAACGGGGGCAGATTGTCGGTGCTTCCACCATCACCCAACAGGTGGCCAAGAACTTCCTGCTGTCGAATGAACAAACGTTGACGCGCAAATTGAAGGAAGCGCTGGTCGTGCAGCGCATTGAGGCTGCCTTTTCCAAAGACCAGATTCTGGAACTTTACTTGAATGAGATTTTTCTGGGGCTGAACTCCTACGGCATTGCGGCGGCGTCGCTGAATTATTTTGGCAAATCATTGGACGAATTGTCGCTTGACGAAATGGCCTATCTTGCGGCCTTGCCGAAGGGGCCAAACAACTATCACCCGTTTCGCCATACGCAAAAGGCCATTGATCGGCGCAACTGGGTTTTGGACCAGATGCTGGAGAACGACTATATCAGTGAGGATGAACTGAAAGTTGCCAAGGAGAGACCGCTGAATGTTAGTCCGCGGCCCTTTGGTGCTCAATTGTTCGCCGCTGAAGGATTTGCCGAAGAAGTGCGCCGCGACCTAGTGATGATGTATGGCAAGGAAGCCTTGGGCAAGGGTGGCTATTCGGTCAGAACGTCGCTTGAGCCCAAGCTGCAGATATTTGCCCGGCAAGCCTTGGCGCGCGGTTTGATTGATTTCGATCGCAAGCGTGGTTACCGTGGCCCGTTCAAGCACGTTGACCTGGAGGGTGG
This sequence comes from Hyphomicrobiales bacterium, assembly GCA_031417515.1. GTDB lineage: Bacteria > Pseudomonadota > Alphaproteobacteria > Rhizobiales > Aestuariivirgaceae > Aestuariivirga. Next base: position 2,760 of record JANOVS010000126.1, on the reverse strand, counting down.
TGATTGGGCGAAACATTTGGGGGGCTTGAAGGTTGCCGATGACGTAAAACCTTGGCGACTGGCAATCGTGCTTGAGGTGGCTGATGACAAGGCGCAGATCGGTCTTCAGCCGCAATTGCAAGTCAGCGGTGCCGTAGGAGAAGAACGCGAAATCGGTGTTGTTCCCACTGAACTGTTGACCTGGGCGAGGGCATTTGTCGATGGGACGGAACTTGGCAAGGTTGTGACCAAGGCGTCACAGGTTTTGAATGTTGGCGACATTGTTTATGTGGCACCTTCGGCCAAGAATGAGGAATGGCACCTGGTGCAGCTTCCCGACGTAGAAGGTGCCATGGTTGTGATGGATCCCCACACGGGACGGGTGCTCGCCATGGTCGGCGGTTTTTCCTACAGTGGCAGCCAATTCAACCGGGCCACCCAGGCCATGCGGCAGCCCGGGTCTTCATTCAAGCCGATCGTCTATGCAGCAGCGCTCGACAATGGCTATACGCCAGCTTCCGTGGTCATGGACGCGCCGGTGGAGTTCAAACTGTCGAACGGCAAAGTCTGGCGGCCCAAGAACTATACCGACAAGTTTTATGGTCCCTCAACGCTGCGGCGCGGCATTGAACAATCGCGCAACGCCATGACGGTTCGTTTGGCTGATGATCTTGGCATGACGAAAGTCGCTGACCTTGCCCAGCGGCTGGGTATTTATGAACGCATGCCGCGGCACTTGGCCAATTCACTGGGATCAGCCGAAACCACATTGTTGAGCATGACAACCGCTTACAGCATGTTCGCCAATGGCGGCAGGAAAGTTGAAGCTTCGCTGATTGACCGGATACAGGATCGTCGTGGCAAAACCATTTGGCGTCATGACAAGCGCGACTGTGCTGCCTGCGCCGTTACAGACTACGTCGATGGGCAAGTGGAGCCTGAACTGATTGATGTGCGTGAGCAAGTAATGAGCCCCTATACGGCCTACCAGATTACGTCGATGATGGAAGGCGTGATTGCGCGGGGCACCGGCAAGCGCATGCAGATTGTTGGCAAGCCGATTGCCGGGAAAACCGGAACGTCAAATGACGAGCGGGATGCCTGGTTTATCGGTTACACGCCCGACCTGACGGTTGGGGTTTATGTCGGCTATGACAATCCCAAACCCATGGGTGCGCATCGTACTGGTGGTGAACTTGCGGCACCCATTGTGGCAGATTTCATGCAGTTGGCCCTTAAAGACAAAGCTGCGGTGCCTTTCCGTGTGCCAAGGGCGATTGAACTCATTCCGATAAACGCCGCATCGGGCAAACGTTCAATTTTCGGCGAGGCGGATACGATCCTTGAAGCTTTCAAGCCTGGTGATGAACCACCGCAAAACACAAGGTTCGTTGGTCAATCAACGGGTAAAAAGCCGACGCAGGTTTCATCCGGTGGTGGCGTGGTACTGGTTGCGCCGAACAAGAAAACCAAAGCTCCTGAAAACGGGTTGACGCCGGATAGTGGTGGCCTCTATTGAGCGGCCTCCTCCTGCCTTGCGGCAGGGCTGCTTGATTCAGGAATTTACATGCGCGCCGAAATCATTAAAATGATCGAAGAAACCCAGCAGTCCTTGGGACTGCTGAGGAGGCATCTTTGACTGGGATCAATCGATCCGCGATCTTGCCGAACTGAATGCCAAGGCGGAAGATCCTACGCTGTGGAATGATCCGCAAAAAGCGCAGGAATTGATGCGCCGTCGCCAGGATTTGGAAAATCGCATTTCAGGCATCCGTCGGATTGAGCAGACCATTGTGGATAACTCCGAATTGATTGCCATGGGCGAAGATGAGGGTGACCAATCCATCATCGTTGAGGCTGAAAAATCTTTGGCCGGACTCAAGGCCGAAGTGGCAATCCTTGAACTTGATGCGCTTCTGTCAGGCGAAGCGGATGGCAATGACAGTTATCTGCAAATCAATGCCGGGGCAGGTGGTACGGAAAGCCAGGACTGGGCTTCCATGCTCATGCGGATGTATGTGCGCTGGGCGAATTTCAGCAAATACAAAGTTGAAGTGCTGGACCAACATGACGGTGAAGAGGCCGGTATCAAATCCTGCACCTTGCTGATCAAGGGCCACAATGCCTATGGCAAACTGAAAACCGAGAGCGGAGTGCATCGATTGGTGCGGATTTCGCCCTATGATTCGAATGCAAGGCGGCATACGTCGTTCTGCTCGGCCTGGGCTTATCCGGTCATTGACGACAACATTGATATCGAGATTGTCGAAAGTGACCTGAAGGTTGATACCTACCGCGCCTCGGGAGCGGGTGGCCAGCATATCAACACGACCGATTCTGCCGTGCGTATCACGCATATGCCGACCAACATCATTGTGGCGTGTCAAGCCGAGCGCTCACAGCACAAGAACCGGGCGACAGCGATGAAAATGCTTAAAGCCAGGCTTTATGAACGCGAACTGCAAAAGAAGCAGGAAAAGGTGGATGCGGCCAATGCCAAGAAGACTGAAATTGGCTGGGGCCATCAAATCCGTTCCTATGTATTGCAACCCTATCAACTGGTGAAGGATTTGCGAACAGGCCACACCAGTACAAATCCATCAGCAGTGCTTGATGGTTCAGTGGATGAATTCATCCAGTCCTCGCTGGCGCACCGGGTTTATGGTGGTGGTGACGCCCTGGTGGAAGATATCGAATAAGCTGAGTAATTTATAGCCGTCGCGGTTCCCCCACCTCCGGCCTTCGGCCACCTCCTCCCCGCGAAAGGCGCGGGTTGGAGGG
>JANOVS010000125.1:0-2857 GCA_031417515.1 Hyphomicrobiales bacterium | reverse complement strand
TGGTCTCGCAGTTTGAACAACACATGCGCGCCGTAGCCGGCTGGCCTTTGGGCACCACCCCACGACATTCCGACGTGGTGATGACCAATCTCTTGGGTGATGAAATCAACGACTGGCAGGGTTATGCGGCAGAAGCCAATACAGCGGTGCATTTGTATGGCAAGGCGGAAGCCAGGCAGGGCCGGAAAATGGGCCATATCAACCGGATTTTTCCACACATTAAGCTCTGAAACACCTCTCGACAGGGCCAGACCGTTGTGTTAGGGACTGGCGCTAATGGGGCCTTGTGGAAGGCTCTTTTCTTTTAACCCCAATTTAGTCGAGGTTTGGCTTGCAAGTCGTAGTCCGTGACAACAATGTCGATCAAGCACTGAAGGTGCTGAAAAAGAAGCTTCAACGCGAAGGCGTTTTCCGTGAGATGAAGCTGCGCGATGCCTACGAAAAGCCATCGATCAAGCGGGCCCGTGAACAGGCCGAAGCCATCCGCCGCGCCCGCAAACTCGCGCGCAAGAAGCTGCAGCGCGAAGGTTTACTGCCCATGCCAAAGAAGATCGAAAAGCCTAAGCGCTTTGCACGACCTGCTGGCGGCATGTAAGCTGTTTTAGAGATTTGAGTTTCAAAGCCGCTGGATTTTCCGGCGGCTTTTCTGTTTGAGTGGGGTGGCGACCTGCAGGCGGACTTCGAGCGGCAAACGCCTGAACATCGCCGACGTCATCCTCGAAGGCAATCAGTCTGATACAATCTATCTCGGCGACGGCACGGTTTCAGTGGCGGCGGCGAATGTCGGCAATAATCTCAAAGGCTACGGCAACTTATGGGTTGACCTCAACTGTGGTTGTGCAAAGCTTGAACGTGCAAATGACAATCGCTGGATGATTCAGCACGAAAGGCTGGCAGCATGAGGCGGCGGGATGTCATGGGATTGTTGGGTTCGACGTTTTTGTTGGCGGGTTGCGCAGAAGATGAAAAATGGCACCAGAAGTTGACGGTCACTGTGGCCACGCCCCAGGGCGATGTGTCGGGTTCAAGTGTCACTGAAGTGCAATTGACCTTGCGCGAGGATGCACTGTGGACCACGGCTGGTTATGCCTACAAGATTTTTCACCGGGGCGAGGCCGTCGTGGTTGAGGTGCAACCGGGCAAATATCTGTTCGCAGTGCTGGAGCAAAAGCAACAACTGCTGGCCCTCAAGCTCATTGCGGGTGATCGGGCATGGGGGCAACCGACAAGTGCTGACCGCGAGAAAGTAAAGGCCCATCGCGGCCCCATATCGCTGGGCAGCAGCGACTATCCGCTGCTGGTGATGTTCACAGACATCAACGATCCCAAAGAGCGTGCATGAGGTGAAGCCAGGCAAACTGGGGGATCGTTTTGGTGCGGGATATGCGCTCAAGTCGATCACGCTGGAGATCACTGATGAGGCGGTGGCGGAAAATAAAGTCAAAACAGTCCTGCCGTGGTTATTGAAATATCGCGGACTTTATCTTGACGGGACCAACGTTTCCAACCCACAACTTGGACTTTCTAACAACATAGGTTCTGGTAATTTTGATACGGGGAATTAAATATGCCAATTACAACTGAACTTTATACGGCCCTTCTGTCAATGGACTCGTACAACCGAGGCTATGGCTATGGACTAGATGTTGTAGCAGCGGGTGCTTCTGCAACACAAATTGGAATTGCTACAATAGGATCAAAAAGTTCAGTTTTAGTTGACGGCGCTGAAGTCGCCGCCGGATTCTACGCCCAATCCTACACCTTGAACGGCCAGAAGATCATCGCCTATCGCGGCACCGATGATCAATTTAAGCTCGACACCTTCATCAGTCAACTTTCCAGCAGTGATTTGTGGAACGGCTATGGCACGGCAGCGGGTGTACCTTTCAATGACCAAGCCCGCATGGCGGCTGATTTCTTTCAGAGCGTGACGGGTACAACAACCAGCGACCCCTCAACCGGCAATGCCATTCTGACGGGTCACTCGCTGGGTGGCGGGTTGGCCGGATTGATTGGCAGCATATATCGCCAACAAGCTTATTTGTATGACAACATGCCTTTTGAACTTGCTGCCAATACAGCCCGTGAACTCGGTATTGCGGCCAGTCTGCCCGGTGCAACTGCACTTGCGCAGTTAATGGGTGTAAATTTCTACAACGGCATTTATCCACCCAACACATTGATCAGCTCCAACCTCCACGCCTATTCAACAACAGGCGAATTTCTACAAGCTGTCAGAGGGCTTTCAGGACAATCAACTCCTGTAACGCAACTCGACAGCAATGGCGGATTCCGTTCGCCCATCGCCCTTCACTCCATGGCACTGCAGGTCATGTTGCAGTTTGCAGCATCGCCGAATTCCCAAATAGCCACGGATTGGCATGAGATTGGTCCAAGCCTGTGGAACGCTGGGTTTAATGTAGCAATTGCCGACGCTGCCATGGCGGGAATGCCCGCTTTGGCAGGGGCATACACCAACGAATACAAAATGCTCACCGCCCTCGCCTACTCCGCCATCGACGAGGGGGTTCGGGTGTTTGGCGATACGGGCATTCGTGCCATGTTCAATGATGCCAATGATCTGGGCTTTGTGGTGAAGCAGGTGGATGCCTCAACCACGATCATCGCCGCCAAAGCCGCACTTTCCGAAATCCTGATGCAGTTTGCCGGACAGCTGGCTTTTGGCAAGGTGTTGCAATCGGCCCATCCCGAAGCTTTGGGCGGCGTATTGTCTTCGACTGCAACAGCGCTGACGGTTGATTTCAGTGACACCCTGTGGAGCCTTGGCCTCGCGGCCGGGTCGCCACCCGCAAAGCCGATTGGCGTCAAGACCCTGACCGACACGGCTTTCGGTGTG
>JANOVS010000124.1:0-14184 GCA_031417515.1 Hyphomicrobiales bacterium | reverse complement strand
GTGCCCTCCAACCCGCCACTTCGGCGGGGAGGAGGTGCCCGAAGGGCGGAGGTGGGGACGAGCAATAAATCGTGTACAAGTGAGCGTAATATTATGTCGTGTCACCGTTACTCCGAAAAAGTTGCGTGGGATTGAGTTACGCGTTTTCAGCAACTGCTTGCACACCGCCAAAGGCATTTGCCATCTGACGCAAGGCAATCAGAAATTCGCCCTGTTCACCATCCTCAAGAATGGCGTTGAGCAATTGCAGGGCATAGGCTGGATCCTTTTCGAAGACCTCGGGCATGGCGTCATCGTGGCTTTTATCTTTCATCTACATGTCTCCTTTGCCAGTGTTTGCGGGAATGACGGTTTGTTGCTGAGTATTTTATTCCAAGAAAACTGAAACCACTATAGACGTCGCCAACACATCGCTGCATCAACTTCCGGAGCCACCCCTTTGAAACTCACAAACCGTATCGCCCTCATCACAGGTGCTGCCCGTGGCATTGGGTTTGCCATTGCTGAATGTTTTGTGGCGGAAGGGGCCACCGTTGTCATTGCTGATATTCTGGATGTTGAGGGAACGAACGCCGCCAAGGCTATCGGCGCGCACTATCTGCATTGTGATGTGGCAAAGTCGACTGATATTCAGGCCACGGTTGATCACATTGTTAAAACCCATGGTGCGCTAGATATTCTGGTCAACAATGCCGCCATTTCCATTGCCAAGGATTTTCTGGAGATTACCGAGGAAGATTTCGACCGGGTGCTTGATATCAATCTGAAAGGATCGTTTCTGCTCACCCAAGTTGCTGCCCGCGAAATGATCAGGCAGATTGCAGCGGGGCGCAAAGCCGGGGCCATCGTCAACATGTCGTCGGTGAATGACACCCTCGCCATCCCCATCATCGCCCCCTACACCATGTCAAAGGGCGGTGTGCGGCAGCTCACCAAAGTGTCGGCCTTGGCACTGGCTCCCCATGGAATCCGCGTCAATGCCATCGGCCCTGGCTCGATCATGACTGACATGTTGAAGGGCGTGGCAACTGACAAGGTCGCCATGAACCGCATCCTCTCGCGCACTCCCCTGGGCCGCGTCGGGCAACCTTCGGAAATAGCTTCAATCGCAGCATTTCTGGCATCGGATGAAGCGAGCTACATCTCGGGCCAAGTCATCTATGCCGATGGCGCCCGCATGCCGCTGAATTACACGGTGCCGGTGAAGGAATAGAGCGCGTCCCAATTGACCAAATTCTTTTCACATACAATCCGTCACCCCGGCGCAGGCCGTGGCAAGGCTAGCGGCGCGGCAGCTCGCTGAAATTCCGAATGAAAGCCTGGTCCCGGCCTTCGCCGGGATGAAGGTCATTATTGGAGAACTGTTTCCAAGTGTGTGAAAGCCGCTGTAATACCAGCGGCCATTTGGAACAACTCTCTTCCTTTGACTGAAGGGGATCAAAAATTCACCTGCGTCCCCCACCTCCGCCCCTTCGGGGCACCTCCTCCCCGATGAAGAATCGGGGTGGAGGGTGCGGCTGGAGACCGGTATTCATCAAGTGCCCTCCAACCCGATTCTTCATCGGGGAGGAGGTGGCGCGAAGCGACGGAGGTGGGGGCCACAAGCGACTTCTGCAAACAACCATTGATGCGGTCAATTCATGGGGCCGTTGGTATAAAACCTCAGTTCGCTTCTTCCTCACTGTCGAGCTTGATGCCCTTCAGCTTTGCGAAAACTGAATCCGCATCCACTGCACCGGTTTCGCGAACAGGTGATACGTGTGGCGCGGATTCAGCAGCGACGGCTTGCGCAGCACGATAGGCCTCGGTGCCTTCAACTTCCGACGCCGGAATAAGTGTGCGCACTTCAACTGCATCACCCATGGGCTTCTTGCCCTTGTTGGCGGCTTTCTGCACGGTAAAATCCAGATCAAGCTGCGAACACAAGCCCAACGACACAGGATCGACGGGCTTGATGTTGGTGGCATTCCAGTGGCTGCGGTCACGCACCGAATTGATGGTATGCTTGGTTGTGCCAACAAGTTTCATGATGGCAGAGTCGGGCAATTCCGGATGGTAGCGCAACAGCCAGACGATGGCATCGGGACGATCACCACGCCGCGACACCGGTGTGTAGCGCGGACCCGCCGTGGATTTCTTGACTTTGATATCGACCTTGGATTCCAGAATGCCCAGGGGACGATCCGGATTGGCTTCGGCCTTGGCAATTTCATCGCGCGTCAACTGGCCACCATTCACCGGATCAAGACCCTTGATTCCCGTAGCCACATCACCATCGGCAATGCCCTTCACTTCAAGCTCATGCAAATGGCAGAATTCGGCAATCTGCTTGAAGGTCAGAACAGAATTTTCAACCAGCCAAACAGCCGTGGCTTTTGGCATCAGGGGGGCACGTGACATGGCTTTTCGCTCCTACGGAACCTGACCAAGGGTTCCAACGCTTTTGACTGAATTGTCGGGGATGTAGGGGGTATAGGTGAGATGGCGGGGGAATGCAATGTGTCAGGCCACCATATTAACAAACCAAAACAATCTTCCCCACATGCACACTGCTTTCCATGAGCGCGTGGGCTTTGGCGGCTTCTTTGAGGGGGAAGGTTGCGTAGATCAGGGGTTTGCATTTTCCAAGCGCCAGCAGGGGCCAGACCTTGGCTTCCAATTCTCGGGCGATTTCGGCTTTTTCAGCGATGCTGCGGGGGCGTAGGGTGGAACCTGTAAAGGTCAGGCGTTTCAGCATGATCGGCAGGAAGTCGGCCTGGATTTTTGATCCCTGTTGAAAGGCGATCTGTACGATGCGGCCATGCATTGCGGCAACGGCCATGTTGCGGGCCAGATAATCGCCGCCGACCATATCGAGGATGACATCGGCTTGCAGGTTGTGCTGTTTCATTGCGGCGACAAAATCTGTGGTGCGGTAGTTGATGGCGACATCGGCACCGAGTTTCTCACAGGCCGCACATTTCTCATCACTGCCTGCGGTGACGATGACCTTCGCACTAAAAGCCTTGGCCAACATGATGGCGGTGGAGCCGATGCCGCTTGAACCGCCGTGGACCAGCAACGTCTCGCCGGGCTTTAAGGCACCGCGCTGGAATACATTGGTCCAGACGGTGAAATAAGTTTCAGGCAAGCCCGCCGCTTCTGTAAGCGTCATGCCAATCGGCACCGGCAGGCAATTGTCTTCCGCCGCCACGCAATATTCAGCATAGCCACCGCCGGGCACCAAGGCACAGACCTTGTCACCGATGGCAAAGCGTTTAACGCCTTCGCCAACAGCGATCACATTGCCCGCCACTTCCAATCCCGGCGTCAACGGCGCACCCGGTGGTGGCGGATAACCGCCTTTGCGTTGCAACACATCGGGACGGTTAACGCCGGCCGCTGCCACCTTGATCAACACCTGTGCTGAACCGGGACGCGGCCGCGCGATCTGTTCTGGCACAAGCACCTCGGGTCCGCCGGGTTCACGAATGGCAATCGCCCACATCTCAGTCATCTCAAAAATTCCTCCACCTTGCGCAGAGCTTAAGCTTGCGGCAGCATGAGCGCAAATGAATGTACTGAAATGAGACACCGCCATGGAACCCGATGACCTGCCCCGCCCCAAACATGTTCATGTGCTGGGTGAAAACCTCGAAACCATCAGCCTTGAAGAGTTGCAATTGCGGGTGGGTGCTTTGGAATTGGAAATTTTACGAATCCAAACTGAAATGCAACGCAAGCGCGTTTCGCGTTCTGCGGCTGACGCATTTTTCAAAAGTTAACGGCAGCGTTTGACGGGTGCATTCTGTTAACCTGTATTAACAAACCCTTTATTTATTCAGTCAAATTGCACACAATCCAATAAACTTTCTGGTTTCAATTAACGCATTGGTAAGCGTTATTGTTTACTTTGATCTTCAGTCCAGAGCGATCTGGGCTTCTTCGAGTGGTTTCTGTCCACTCTGTTTGACGCCTCCCTGTTTGAACTCAAAGCCGCGCTTGTTCGCGGCTTTTTTTTGGCCCGGTTCTTGCTCCTCAGCTTGTGGAATGCCGTTAACCAGCACCTTGACCTCACAGCGAATGTGAATATGATCGGGCAAGGTGCTAAAAATTTTAAGTGTGTGGGTAAGGATAAGTTAAGCATGCGTAACCAACGCAACGACCAGATGGGCACCGTCGATTTTTTCACCAGGTTCTCAGGCTCCGACCAATTTGAAAAAGTTTTCAAGGAAGGCATGGGCCTCGTCGAGGAAACCGCCAATTACCTTGATGGTCAAGGACGCGATGACAGCCGCATGCTGGATCGCCCCGGTGCCATTGCCTACGCCACCGAAAGCATGCGCCTGACCACACGCCTGATGCAGCTTGCCTCATGGCTGTTGCTGCAAAGGGCCATCACCACAGGCGAAGTCACCCGCGATGATGTCACGCGCGAAAAATCCCGCGTCAACCTCAATGATATTGGCTCTGGCAACAAGATCCCCGGTTCCGAAGCGCTGCCGCAGGGGTTGATTGAATTGGTAGACCGTTCACTGCGCCTGCATGAACGCATCGTGAAACTGGATGTGATGGTGCAGGCCCCTGCCCCGCAAGAAGCCGCCAACGAAAATCCGGTGGCGTCGCAGCTCGACAAACTCACGCGGGCTTTTGCGGCGCGGTAAAGAACGCGCAGCGTTCAGCATTTTGAATTGGCAACAATCACGTAGTTCAGCTCTATCTTGAAACCGCTTTGTGCAGAATTGAGTTGATCAGCGTTTGATATGGCATCCCCTCCCGCATGGCTTTGGCTTTCAGACGGTCCAGGTCCGTTTGCGGGAGTCGGAGTGAAATTTTTACACGCCCTTGGTCAATTGTGTTGCGCGCAACGGCTTCAATTGCCAATTTCTTTTCAGGCGTCATCAAATTGACAGGAATATGGTCGCCGCTTTCAATCGCCCCATAAATTTCCTCTTCTTCATCGTCAAGAAAGGCAAATGGTGCTGCAATTGTTTTTGTTGCTGGCTTCTTTGTCATGAACTTATTCCGTCAGAAAAATAGCAGTGTACTTGCGGCTTGGAAAAACAGTCTTGAGAAATATCTCATTTGCGCTTTCAATAAATGGAACGCAGTGGGCATAGTTGTCAATATTCACAACATACATTTGTTGGTTGGGGTGGTTTTTGCTTGGGTTATCAATAATCGCCAGCAGCCCACCACGCTCAATTGCAACTGCACATTCCTCAAAACTCACATGCCCTCTTGACTTGTCATTGAGAAGAGCGAGTGCCTTTTCAGGATTCCAAGTTAACTTTTTCATATAGCCATTGTATGGACGAAGTATGGCACGTCAATCCTTCTTGCAGAAGTATGCGCAAATGCCAGTAATTTGCGATGGCGTTTTTTGAAACTGTTTTAATCTGCCACATCGACCACAGGCATGCGCAGTGATCAGCAAATTAACTATGCATCATTGAATCGTAAAAAACCTCCAGCAAATGCCAGAGGTTTATCGGTAGAAAACACCCGCCCGACTAAGCCGGGTTTTTCTTATTGTACTGCGAAACTCTTATTTCTTGAGGAACGCGAATTTCTGGTTGAAGCGCGATACGCGGCCACCACGGTCCAGAATTGTCGTCTGGCCACCGGTCCATGCCGGATGGGTCTTCGGATCAATATCCAGGCTCAATGTTGCGCCGGATTTGCCATAAGTGGAGCGGGTTACAAACTTGCTGCCATCTGTCATGACAACGGTGATGGGGTGATATTCGGGGTGAATGCCAGACTTCATGTTTCTTGCTCTGAAAAGGCCCGACCTTCAAAATGAAAGTCAGGGGATGAATTTGAATTTGGCGGGTCTATATAGGATGGTAACGAGCGGGGCAAGGGCCTCAACAGAGGCAAATGAAGAATGAGCAACGCCCCCACAAACGCCCCCACAAACGCCCCCATGACAGACAGCAATCGCCGGGGCAAATCCCGCAATTTCCGGCCTTTGGCGCGTTTGTTACCCATTCTAAACCAATACAAGCCGCAAGCCGCCCTGGCCCTGCTGGCCCTCATGGTGGCAGCAATTGCCACGTTGACCATCCCCATTGCCGTGCGCCGGGTGCTGGACCATGGTTTTACGCAAGCCAATGCAGAGTTGGTCAACCAGTATTTTCTCATGATGTTTATGGTTGTCGCCGTCATGGCGGCAGCTTCGGCCTCGCGGTTTTATCTGGTGAGCTGGATTGGTGAGCGCGTGGTGGCCGATGTGCGCGACAAGTTGTTCCGCCATCTCACTTCCTTGACGCCGGCTTTTTATGAGGCCCAGAAAACCGGTGAAGTCGTGTCGCGTCTCACAGCTGACACCACACAAATAAAATCTGCCTTCTCGTCCACAGCCTCGATTGCACTTCGCAATCTCGTGATGTTTGTGGGCGCCGTCGTCATGATGGTCTACACCAGCCCACGCATGGCAGGATTTGCCGCTTTGGCCATCCCACTCATCGTCTTGCCGTTGATTTTCTATGGCAGGCGGGTGCGCAAGCTTTCGCGGTTGTCACAAGATGCCCTGGCCGAGTCTGCGGCCTTTGCCCAGGAGCGCCTGTCAGCCATCACGACAGTGCAATCCAACACCCAGGAAAAGGCCACCATCGCAACGTTTGAAGCAGCCACCCAAACCGCTTTCGAGGCATCGCGCAAACGCTCCACCGCGAGAGCCATTCTCACCTTCGCGATCATTCTGGTTTCGCTGGGAGCAATCGTTTTGTTGTTGTGGAACGGCGCGCGCGATGTGATGGCGGGCACTATCACAGGCGGCACCTTGAGCCAGTTCGTGCTTTACGCGGTGTTTGCGGCCAGTGCTTTGGGACAACTTTCTGAAGTCTGGGGCGAAATCCAGTTGGCCGCCGGTGCGGCTGAGCGCATTTCTGAATTGCTCGACGAAAAGCCTGCGATTCCGGAAATCGCCACTCCGGTTAAGTTGACCTCCCTGGGCAAAGGTCAAGTGGCATTCGAAAAAGTATGCTTCACGTATCCTGCAAGACCAAGTGCCGTTGTGCTTGATGCTGCCAGCTTTGCCGCAAAGCCTGGCGAAGTGGTAGCCATCGTGGGTCCCTCTGGTGCGGGCAAAACCACCATCTTCAATTTGCTGCAGCGTTTTCACGATCCGCAATCGGGTGTGATCAGCATTGATGGTCTGGCCATCACCAGTCTTTCGCTGGAAACCCTGCGCAACCAGATTGCCACGGTGCCGCAAGACCCGGTGCTATTCTCTGGCACCATTGCCGAAAACATTCGGTTCAGCAGGCCTGAAGCATCTGATGCTGATGTCGCTGAAGCGGCGCGTTCCGCCAGGGTTGATGAATTTGCCAATGCCCTGCCCTTGGGCCTTGCAACGGTCCTCGGTGAACGGGGCGTGACGTTATCAGGCGGCCAGCGCCAGCGTGTCGCCATTGCCCGCGCCATCCTGCGCAATGCCCCCATCTTGTTGCTCGACGAAGCCACCAGCGCCCTTGATGCCGAAAGCGAATCCCTGATCCAACAGGCGCTGGAAAAATTGACCCAAGGCCGGACCACCCTCGTCATCGCCCACCGCCTCGCCACCGTGCGCAACGCCGATAAAATCGTCGTCATGGAAAAAGGAAAGATACTGGCCCAGGGCACCCACGCGCAGCTGATGAAAAAATCAGCGCTTTATGCGAAGTTGGCGAAGTTGCAGTTTGATGTGGCGGGGTGAGCAAGAATTGTGACGCCCTTTTCAATGGCTGTGGTACGCATGGACGACGGAATTGAATTGCAGTAGTGTGCTTTATCAGGAATTTCGCATGACCGTTGAACTTTCACCCATGATAGTCGCCGACAAACACACGCTGGGCGGAAAGCCCCGTGTCAGGGGAACCCGCATCAGCGTTGCTTTGGTGCTGGAACAAATGTCTCATGGCCGCACAATCGACGATCTGCTAAAGAATTATCCAACATTAACGCGCGAAGGTATTTTGGCATGCCTAGCATATGCCCATCAAGCGGTTGAAGAAGAACAAATATTGTTCTCGGCTGCATGATCATAAATTTGCATGCGCTTTCTGCTTGACGAAAACATCCCGGCCTATTTGGTAAAAGCCTTTCGCGTTGAAGGCTGGAATGTAGAGTGGATCAGCGAAACGGCACCCTCAGTGCCCGACGATGTGGTGATAGAAATAGGCAAATCCGGTGGCCGTATTTTAATGACGGCCGACGTCGAACTGGCGTCAAAAACTCTTCTCGAACCCCTATCAAATTTGCCGACTATTCTTTTGCGCTTGGGCAGCTTGGAGGCTTTTGAAGCAACACAACTGGTCATAAACACATTGAAACAACGAACGGATTGGCAGGAATTACACGCTGTGCTGACACCACAAAAATTGCGGGTGAAGCCACTCTTGCGAACGGTACGTTGAAGGATTGAATAAAATGCCTACCTGCACACCACATCCGAGACGCTGATGAGTTGCTGGAAAAAACCCAGACGCTGCATTGCAAGTGTTCTGCTGAAGAGGCCCGGCGGTTTTTCCATTTCTACCGCAAGATCTATCAAGCTGCGGGTGTTGAAAGCCTGCGATCAAAGATCAGAGAAATCTTGAACACCAACGCTTCCAAAGGAGGGTGGTGAAACGACTGGTCGCTGAATCAGTTTTCTTCGCCGCCCTGGTCGTATACAGACAAATTGTAGCGGAGCGAGAGAAACCGATTGATCTCCTGAGCCAAACGAGCGATTGACGCTTTGGTTAATTGCACCGCGCCAGATTGGGTTTTAGACCGGAATTGTCGTGCAACCGCGTTGCCAGACTTGTTGGTGTTTGTGTACACTGAACCGCTGTCCGCATTTTTTGTACTGGCGCGATGGCCTGAAAATGGACCGTCGCGTTTTCCAGCGATTACCTGCTCTTGATTTAAAGGACGGTTGCCTTTTGAAAATGAAGATATGGCTGCAGCCAATGCGGTGTAGCTGGATTGCAAGTCCGCGACTGACGAACGAATTTCCAGCCCCAGCGCACTTCGGTTCGTTACAATGGTCCGGGCTGTTTCGCGGATTGCTGTTGCCTCTGATATGGAAAATACGGGCAAGTCGACGCCCAGCATGTTGCCCTATCCTTCCGACTTGTGGGTATTACCGGGCAAAAGGATCACCGGACAGCCCTGTGAAAGGGCGGAGATCGAGGTGTGATACCTTCCGCCAATGACGAACTTGCCGCCCGCCAGCACTGGCAAGATTTCACAATATCCGGGCAGCTCTTTGGTCGAAAGAACTATCCGTTTGGCCGTGCTGTCTGTGATGGCTACTTCTTCGGCAAGCTTGCGGTCTTTCTCGCGGGAGAAGAGGACCACGGCCGTGAGTCCAAGTGTCTCAGAAAGGGAGCAGACCAATTTGGCATAGGCCGACGTGTCCAAATGATCGATCGCGGCGGACCCTGTCACGCAAAAATACGGACCAGAATCGGCAAGCATATTGTTTGACGGGCCTGTGCGGTGTGACAGGAAAGCCATGTCCGGGCAGACGTAAATGTTTGTCAGGCCAAGTTGCTGACACGTCGCAAAGGATTTGGCCTCTCTG
Source organism: Hyphomicrobiales bacterium (assembly GCA_031417515.1). Taxonomy (GTDB): domain Bacteria; phylum Pseudomonadota; class Alphaproteobacteria; order Rhizobiales; family Aestuariivirgaceae; genus Aestuariivirga. The sequence goes on along the minus strand of JANOVS010000124.1, from coordinate 4,649 downwards.
AGGACAACTGCATCAAATGCGGAGAGGACCGATTTCAGGATTTGGTAGTATGCAGGTGTCGTCGCATAGACGGACATGTTCATTGCAATGACCGGTTTTGACCATAAGTGTTTTGCAAGATAGGGGATGGCGAACAGGCGGACGCCGTGGAAGTGCCTTTCTGGCCCAATTGTTCCTTCAGCCTGGAAAAACAGCAAATCGGATTTCTCAACCCTGTCGAGTTACTCACGGAACCTGAGCCGCGTCAGTTTTCCAAAAAGCTGAGATCTTCAGTCGTCGGATGATGGTTCTCATAAATCCTTGCAAGTCGCTTCCCGTGCATCTGCTCTATCCACTTGTCCAAAACATGTGGTGGCGGCAGCGGAACCTGTCTCAACGCGGCCCCCGCAATTTCGGCGCATGGTTTAAGAAAATTCCACAGTTCTTGGCTCGTCGCCTAGCAGCCCCAGTTTTCACGCCCACCCGTGAAGTTGCAGATTGCCCATGTTTTCATGACCTGCTCTCCTTGTATGGGCAGTGTGCCGACAGCCCTGCCATCGGGACATGATGGATTCACGATTGAAGTGCGACGCTTGAAGATTTGATGCATTTGGTCCAGACTTCCTTCGGGGGAATGACGGTGTACGTGAGTTGCTGGTTCAAACTAATCCAGAACCGCTCTAGCTTCAACGCCTGGGTGTTTTGACGACAGACTTTCTGACCTGGCCACTTGATACCGTGTACAGATGATCTGCCACCCTGGTCCAGGCCGGGCGGTGGGTTATGGCGATGATGGTATATTCGCTACCCAGTTCAACGATGTTTTTGATGATTTCTGCCTCGGTTTTGGGATCAAGCGCACTTGTCACTTCATCCAGGATGAGAATGGCAGGGTTTCCAACAAGTGCGCGTGCCAGTGAGATGCGTTGTCGCTGACCACCCGACAATTTGCCGCCCATTTCTCCGACATTGGTATCAAGTCCCTCCGGCAGCGAGCGCAAAAAGTCGCCAGCCCCAGCCTTTTCAATTGCGACAAGGATTTCTGCATCGCTGATTGTTGTATCGCCAAATGAGATGTTGGTGCGCACACTTTCATGTAACAAACTGAGTTCCTGGGGCACGTAACCAATTTTCTTTCGCCAAGCGATTGTATCAATTTCCTCGATTGGTCGCGAACCAATCATGATGCGGCCTGAGGACACTGAATGCAGGCCAATCAGCAAGTCAATGATGGTGGTTTTTCCAGAACCCGAAGGGCCGCTTAAAACCGTCAGGCGACCTGGCTCAAAAGCCATATTCACGTTGCGCAACACTTCTGTGCGGTCATGGGAAAAGTTCACATCTTCAAACCGGCAAACCTTGTCGGTTTCAGGAAGCTTCGTTCCTCCAGCAGATTCCTTCTGGGTTTCGGCAAAGGCAATCAACTGTTCGACGCGCACATAGGCACCTTCAACCTGGGCTGAGACAACGAGAAATTTCTGCAGGCGGGAAATGCTGTGGATGATTTGCAGAAAAACCATTCCACTCAGGGCTAGTTCTGGCAACGGTGTGTTCAGTTTACTGGTTGCAAAATAGACGCCAACACCCAGCACAATCGCCATGATGGCGTCGTTGCCCTCACGTAACCCCACGCTCGCGAACTCACGTGTTATCAGCGATTTTTTGAGAAGCTTGAGTGTTCGCGCAAGATTTCCCAGCAGCGCATCATAGCGTTGCATGGTTTTCAGCGGCTTGATGTTGTTGAGCATGTCCATCAAATAAATTGTCAGGTCGGTTGTGCGATCGGTTTGCTTGAACCCGGCACGGCGTGCAATGCGCACCAGTGAATTCAGCAACAGCGCAACAGCCGTACCGACCACGAGTCCTGCCAGTGCGATGCGCCAATCCAGCAACAGGGCGAGAATTGCGGCAGAAACCACCTGGATGGAATAGGAAACAATTTGCGCCGCCAACACATAGGCATCGCCGGCCCGCCCCACATCGTTGCTGATGGCGCTGGCAAAACGGCCGCCGCTTTGCTCGGCATAAAAGCTCCATCGCGCCTTGAAGATGGCACCGATCAATCGGCGACGCAGGGCATTGGCAACCCGTGCCGCTGAAATGCCGGCATATGACAAGGCGCCAAACGACACGATGGATTTGAAAACCATCAGTCCCACAATCAACAGTATGAGATTGTCCAGGCTTGGCGTGATGCCCAGGGATTCAACGACAGACCTGATTTGGGCATTGAGCGGTGAAGACCCCGACTTGTCGCCACCCGCCATGGCGGTCACGGCTGGCAGCAATGTGCTGAACCCGGCTGCCTCGGCAGCGCCACCGATCAGCAGGCAAATCAGCACGAAAAAAGGCCGCGTGTCCTCAGCCTTGAAGAATATTTTGAAAACCTGTTTCATTGCAGAAAAAACATCTCAATTTTTTTTACCGCTTCCAGAAAAACTGAGCAGTGTTTTGAAGGTTGTGGATTTGGCCCGCAATTACCACATGAAGTTTGTCGACACAACGCCCTCACGGCGTGACGGCAAGCCAGTCCAGGCAAGCAGCCATTATTGTCTTGTACTTCTGGGCGGCGGCGGGATACTGACAAATGAAATCAAGCCGGAGTTGTTGTTCAATACGAAAAACCATGTTGATCCTGGGTGGCTACACGGCATTTTTCCTTCTTGCACTGCTGTGTGTGGAAGGTGCGTTCAGCATTGCGCGTTGGAAACATGCTGACCGAAGCATTGTTTATGACAGCTATAAAATGATCAATCGAATGTTTGCGGCACCCTGATAGTCGAGCCGGCCGCTTGCTGGTCGCGACGAAATTGAGGCGCTAATTCCAGCCCTCGTCCAGGCTGGGGTCGGCATGGGAAATACACCCTACAAGGAACTGGTCACGGATCGTGCGTCAGTCAATGCAATTGGTCCCGATGGTTGTCAAAGTCCCAAGGCCAACCTTCACAAAACCATGACTTATATCCGGAGCACAGATTACGACCTGTTTGACCCGCCCAGCTTGTTTTATGATCAAGGGGCAAATCTGGAAGGCTCCCTTTCGGTCTTTGTCCAAAAATACGCAATAAACTTGACGGATTTCAGCACCAATGGTGAGCGTGAACGAAATACTTTTCCGCTGGTGACTTCTTCACAAAAAATTCTCGTGGCTGGAGACTCCGTGGCAGCCGGCGCGATGATCGGCGATCATGAAGCCATTTCATCACAGATGCAGCAGCGCGATGCCAGTGCGCAATATGTCAATCTTGGCGTCAATGGAACCACCGCCGCCGAAATTGTTTGCCGACTGGAATCGGCCGGAAAACGCTACAATCAAAACAACGTGGCGTCTTGTTTGATTTCTTTAAGTTTGAGAAAATCTGACCCAGAAACGCGCTGTTCCAAAAAACCGTCATTCCAAACGCCCGCCCTATCGCGGGCGATTTGGAAACCAGCTTTGCTGACAACAAGCTCAACTCGTTGAAAGAAAGCGGGGTTCCAGCTCGCGCTCCGCAAGGGCTACGCTTGGCTGGAATGACGGTCGTTGGTGTTTGTATGGTATCCTAAAATTTTCCCCGGACAGTAGTGTGCGTTCGCGGGAATGACGGGCTTAATGGGTTTAGCTGGCCACCCGATGCTCTGGCGCAGTTGGAACAACAAGGACAGCATGAACCAAAACCCGTCACCGCTCCGTCAGTTTCAGCTCAATGCGACGGTTCTCGGATTTCGACTCTTCGCTGTCACCTTCCACCAGGGGCTGAAACTGGCCAAAGCCTGCGGCCACCAGATGGCGCGACGACACGCCTTGGGCTTCAAGAAACTTCACCACCGAAATGGCCCGCGCCGACGACAGTTCCCAATTGGATTTGAATTCTTCTGTCTGCATGGGGTCTGTGTCCGTATGGCCATCGACGCGCAAAACCCAAGCCAGATCCGAAGGAATTTCAGCCTCCAATTGCTTGAGGGCCACGGCCAATTTCGTCATTTCGGTTTCACCCGCCGGATTCAAAGCTGCCTTGCCTTTGGGAAACAGCACTTCGGCCTGAAATACAAAGCGGTCTCCCACCACCAGAATATCCGAGCGCTGTGACAGGATTTGCCGCAGGCGACCAAAGAATTCCGAACGGAACTTGGAAAGCTCCTGCACCTTTTGGGCCAGTGCTGAATTGAGCCGCCGACCCAGATCAACAACTTGCGCATCCGACGTGCGATTGCGTTCCTCGGCTGCATCCAGCAATGCATTGAGCTGGGCAAACTGACGGCGCATGGCTGCAATCTGCTGGTTCAGTAATTCCACCTTCGCCAAGGCTTCCGACGACAGTTTTTTCTCGGAATCCAGTGTGGTTTGCAGACCGGAAAGTGCTGCACCCGCATCCAGTCCCCGTGTATTTTCAGCTTCAATGCTTGCCAGCAAGTCGGTGGACTTGGACTTGGCCGCATTGAGATCATCAGTCAGCGATAGAAGCTGCGCTTCGGCTTCGGCCTTGCCGGATTTTTCCAATGACAGAAGTTCTGTCAGTTCTGCAATCTGCGAACGCAATTGGCCGAGTGCTGAATCCTGCCCGGAAATTTCCCGCGCCAACAGGAATTGCGCGATCATGAAGACCGACAACAGGAAAATGATAACCAGCAACAGTTGTGCCATGGCATCAACAAAGCCGGGCCAATAGGGGCTTTCTTCTTGTCTCCGG
>JANOVS010000123.1:0-7912 GCA_031417515.1 Hyphomicrobiales bacterium | reverse complement strand
CCACCTCCTCCCCGCGAAAGGCGCGGGTAGGAGGGTAAAGTTGGAGGCCGGTATGCATGCATTGCCCTCCAACCCGATTCTTCATCGGGGAGGAGGTGGCCGAAGGCCGGAGGTGGGGGACCAATTGTGAGATGTGAGAATACTGCATTGTTGCTGCTCCTGAAGTTTCAGGAAAATAAAACAAGAAATGGGCCCTTGGCCTAGGCCTACTTCCTCCCCTTCAATCTGCTCCGCGCCCTGGCCACTTCATCTCGCCTGTTGGGTCGTCCCAGCAATTTTCTGTAGCCGTCGCGGCGTTCGTGGACTGCGGCAATGGCGAGCCCCATGGGTACGCCGGTTTCCACCAGCACGGCCTCACCAAGTTGCAAACTGGCTTCGATGGTTTCTGGCACAGCCTCTGTGACACCTGCCTCGTAAAGCCGCATGGCGTGGCGTTCATCTCGGGCGCGCGCGATGATTTTGAGATCGGGTCGTTTGGCGCGGGCGAGTTTGAGAATTTCATCGACGAGGGCTGGATTGTCCATGGTGATGGCAAGGCACTTGGCTTTGTCGATGCCGCAGGCTTCCAGAAAAGCGGCATTTGTCGCGTCACCATAGTAGACCTTTTGTCCCCGGTTGCGGGCCGGGCTGACATTGTTGATATCAGTATCCACCGCCAGATAGGGAACATGCTGTTCTTCCAACAGGGTGGCGATCAGACTGCCTACCCGTCCGAACCCTGCGACGATGACATGGGCCTCATCCTGGGCAGGGGGCGATTGCATCATCCTGATGTCAAGTTTGTTGGCGGCTTTGAGTCTGTCGCGCAAGGCCTTGGCGAGGCGGGCGAGAAGCGGAATGGCGACCATGCCCAAACTGACGATCAGCAATATCGGGCCTGTGGCGGTTGGGGTGAACAGGCCTGTAGCCGTGGCGCTGGCCAACAAGACAAACGCAAACTCTCCGCCCGGTCCCATCAGCATGGCAGCCTCAAAAGCAGAACGGCGTGGCAAGCGATAGAGTTCGGCCAAGCCCATCATGATGGCAATTTTGGTGAGAATGATGGTCAAGGCTGCACCGAGGATTTGGCCCGGCATTTCGAACAACAACGCCAAATTCAGATTGAGGCCGACGAGCAGAAAGAACAAGCCGAGCAACAGGCCTTTGAAGGGTTCAATTGTCGTTTCGATGGCGCGGCGATACTCGGTTTCAGCCAGCATGATTCCGGCTATGAAGGCACCGAGCGACATGCTGAGGCCTGCCAGTGTGGCAGCAGCACCCGTACCCATGGCAATAAACAATACTATGGCCATGAAAAGATCAGGACTTTTTGTGGCCGCCACAAATCGCAAAATCGGCCGCAAGGCAAAACGCCCGACAAGCACGATGACAGCGCCTGCCAGCAGGGCTTGTACTGTCGCAAGAAGCAGACTCTGCGTCAGGTTTGTGGCGACTGGATTGGCAAGGGCGGTGATGAGCAACAACATGGGAATGACCGCCAGATCCTGCATCAGCAAGACCGCAAAGCTGATGCGTCCGGCCTGCGATCCCAATCGCTTTTCATCTGAAAAAAGTTGAATGACGATGGCTGTGGATGACAAGGCCAAAGCCATGCCAATGACTATTGACTGCAAGGCATTGAAGTTTGCAAAGCGTGCCAGCCCAGCGAGTACAAGGGTTGAGAGGATCACCTGCAAGCCGCCATAACCAAACACCAGGCGCCTCATGGTGCGCAAGCGTTCCGGCGATAATTCAAGACCAATCAGGAAAAGCAGAAACACTACGCCAAGCTCCGCCATGCCGCTGGCAGCATGGGCGTCTGTCAAAGTGAGGGCCGAGAGAAGCGGCACGTGGGCGGCAAGGGCGCCCAGAATATTCGGGCCCAACAAGACGCCGATAATCAGGAAGCCCAGAATGCTGTTGATGCCGAACCGCAACAGCAGCGGCATCACCAGCCCGGCGGCTCCGAGGATGATGAGAATGTCTTTGTAAGCGAAGAGCGATTCTGCGGGCATGACGCAGTGTTGTACACGCTGCCGCTACTGCTGCAGCCGATTTTTTGTGACATGCAGAGGTCACGAAAACCATGACATCATGGCTTATACTTTAATATTGCCCCGGTTGCGCAACCAACGCAGCACTGTGGGTTGCAGGGAATAATAAAGTTTTTGAATGATCGGGCGACAGGTTCCGAGATAGATATGGCCGGCAAGCCAACCGCGTGCTGAAAGTGGTGCAAAGTAGTCCTTTGTAGCGGCATGCCCCGAGCTCCAGGATTCCTTGTGGGGATCATAGGGCACCATGAGATCAAAGCGTTCCATGCCGGCTTCCAGGCTGGCGCGCTGGGAAAGGTCCATATGCAGTCTGCCCGGTGACAGATCCGTGTGAACGTTCAAGTGCGAGGTCAGATAGGCGAAATGGGTTTTGCCATGGCGAAATCCGATTTCCCATGAAACTGGTTGATCGCCAGCTTTCAATTCACTGACGATGACTTCCGCCGTGCCGCCAAAACGCCGTGACAGTTTTTTGAGGAAATCCGTGTGGCCGGGACAATGGACAACGCGGTTGAAGCGGGCCCGATCAGTGAGCCACTGGTTTTTTTCGGCGATGGCATTTTCGATGGCCGCATCGGCCAGGGTTCCGGCAGGCAACCGGGTAAAGGTCACATTGCCGATATCTTCAAGATGTTTGCGGATCTTCTTGCGGCGCTTGCGCTGGGTCGGGGTGTAGCGTTGTTCGTAGTCCTGTTCCGAGGCAAAAAGCCTGAGATCGAGAAATGGCGCACGTTCGTTGGATTTGGCATCGCTGAATAAGTGTGCCGATTTTGCCAAGTGGCTGTCCTCGCGCACGTGGCGAAGCCGGATGATATCAATGCCTTTGAGCCGCCTCAAAAAACCAAAACTGGATTCAATCCAGCGTTTTGGGCATTGGCCCTTGGCGCAGAGCACATCACCATATTGGCCGAAGGGTTCAGTCAGCCAACTCAGCACCTTGATGCCAAATCGCGTTTGTTTCATCAGGGGCCAAACAAAAACCAGTTCGTCACCGTCATATCCGGTCAAAACATGAAGTTCCACTTCGGCAGAATTACTGGCGTAGATTTCACACCACGTTGCAATCCAGTCGAAGGATTGGAAAATACTGGTGTGTCCGCTGCAATTGGCTTCGAGATTTCTCCAGGCTTTTTCGAGCGAAAGCAGACCTGCCAATCCGGTTATCAATGTAATTTCAGGCATGGCTGGACTTGCGACTGACTCCTGGGGGGTGTCCGTCGTGGCAACCGTATCATTCCTGAACAGTTTAACCGATCTCACGCCTATTCTCCGAAGTTACAACAGTCATATTGCATGAGAGCTGCCAATTTCACGATAATGTGTGCAGGGAGATTGAGACGCGCTTAACAACTGGTTAATCCGCCGCTTCAGCATTCACTTTTGATATGCCCTTGGGTTGGCTGGTGTCCGAACCAAAGTTGAAGATTTCACGCAACAGGCTGGAGAGAGTTTCACGGCTTGCAGACTGCTTTGGGATGGGGCGACAAAGGGCGCTGGTTGCCAGACCGATGCGGGCGGTGAGAATGCCGTTGACCGCACCTTCACCAAAACGCGCCGACAATTTGCCCAGCAGGCCCTTGCCAATGAAGTGTTGGATGAAACTGTCAGACAGGGAAAGCCCACCGGCAATGGCGAGGTGGGCGACCACCATGCGGGCCAGTTTGAAAGTCGCAAGGGTTGAAGGCTTGCCACCGTAGAGGGTTGCAATTTCGCGGAGCATGCCAAAATTCTGGGTCGCGACAAACAGGATGTCAAGGGCGGCGGCGGGAGTGACTGTTGTCAACAACGTCACCCTGCGGGCGCGACGGGCAATGATTTTGTGGGCCATCACGTCCAGTGGTTCCATCAGGTGGCGTTCGGCCAGCCGCATGCGGTCGCGCGGGTCGAGAATATCATCACGGTGGGATTTGAATTGGCCGAGATGCCAATTCATGTCGGGCCTGTTGATGTAAAGACTTTCGAGTTCAACCAGTGCGCTGTCTGCGGACTGGCGTTCATCCAGGTTGATGGCGCGGGAGGATTTTTCCTGTAAGGCTTCAATCTTGTTGAGGCGCATAAGCCCCGCCACTTCCCGCACAACAATCGCAAGGGCGGCAAAGGCCAGCAAACCCGCCAACGACAACGCCAACCATCCCAGCACTGGACTGCGGGCGAAGAATGACTCGACCAGTTGCATGATGGAAAGTGTCGCCCACATGACAACTAACCCAAAAGCCGCCGAAAGCAGCACGGCCAACCAGCGAAATCGTTTGCGGGGTGCAGCAGCGGCTATTTCCTGTGGGGGAAGCAAAACCAGTGGGGCGGGCTCGACTTCAAATTCCAGCGATGGACCCTTGGCTTTTGTCCGGGACGCAAGTTTGGTTTTGCCGTGCACGGCATTATCAAGAACAAAAGCTTGCGGCTCGCGATAATCCTTGTTCATGCAAAACGGTCTCCCAACAAGAATTCGATGGCGCGGTCCAGCCGGATATGGGGAAACGGCCCGTCGCTGTTTGACGGTGGCCTGAAACGGACGAAATGCAGCTTGCCTTCCGCCTGGCCATCAAGGGCGGCACTGGCTTCTTTGGGCAGATCGCCGGGAAAAACCGCGGCTTCCCTTTGGCCGTCGAAAACAGTCTTGCCGATTTGCTCGCCGGCAATCGGTGTGCCGACAATGCAGGGTATTTCCGTGCCTTTTTGGGTCACCCTGGCTTCCCGTGTCGAGCGGATGGAGGCCAAGGCCGCCACATCATGTCGGGCTCCAAGGGCTTCGGCACTTTGCGAAGTGTTTTCAATCAGTGTACGGAGAATATTTTCAAGCTGGTCGTGGTCGGTGTGGTGCAGTTGATCAGCCTTGGTGGCGGCAAACAGCAAGCGCTCGACGCGCCGACCAAAGAGTTCTGACAGCAAAGAGTTTTCGCCGATGCGAAAACATGCCAGCACTTCATTCAGGGCCTGTTGCAAATCAGCGACGGCCGCCGGTCCGGCATTGAGTGCAGAGAGCACATCGACCATGACGATCTGGCGGTCCAACCTTGAAAAATGCCCGTGGAAAAATGGTTTGACGACTTTGGCGACATAGGAGTCATAGCGCCGCGCCATCAAGCTGCCGAGTGAATGGGGTGCCAGTATTTCATCGGCTGAAACATCTAGTGGTGCAAACGACAGGAGGGGCGATCCAGCGAGATCACCCGGCATCAAAAAACGGCCGGGTGGCAGGGTTGACAAGGACACATCAGATTCACGGCAGCGGGCGAGATAGGCTGTGAAACTTGTGGCAAGTTCCACGGCCTTCATTTCGTTTTGGACATCGGCGTGCCGCGAGTTTTTCATCAGTTCAAGCCAAGGCCCAGCATGGATCAGCCGCGGTGGCTTTCGGGCCATGGCAATGGTCGCACTGCTCCATTGCTGATAGGACTGTGTCATCAGCGGCAGGTCAAGCAACCACTCGCCGGGGTAATCAACAATATCAACATGCAGTTTTCCGCCGTGAAACCGCCGGGCCAGAAAGCCTTTGGGTTCATATTCAAAAGTCAGGCGCAACTGGCTGATGCGCTTTGTGCCTTCCGGCCAATGGCGGTTTTCTCCGCTCAGGGCCGCGAGATGTTCTTCATAGGCAAAGCGCGGCAAATCATCATTGGGCTGGGGTTCGAGATAACAGCGGGTGATGCGGCCTTTGGCATGGGCCTCAAACATTGGCAGACGGGCGCCGTTCAATAAGGCATGAACCAGTGCCGTGATAAATACGGTTTTTCCCGAACGCGAAAGCCCGGTAACGCCGAGGCGCAAGGTGGGATGCAGCAGGCCCGTGGCAAAGTCTTGCAAACCACCAGCCGCAATCCTGCCGCCATCGACAAAATCCTGAAATTTCACGTCAGCCTATCCCCCTTATTGGACCATAGTTGGCGATTGGCGGGGGCGTTGACAAGTACCTAGATTTTCTGGGCCTGGGATTTGCCGATGTCGGAAAGGTCAAAGGGCGTGGTCTGGTAGACTTCGTTGATCCAGTTGCCAAACAGCAGATGGGCATGGCTGCGCCAGCGGTTTTCGGGAGGCAGTTTTGGATTGTCCTGGGGGTAGTAGTGGGCGGGAACCCTTATGGGTTTTCCAGCAGCAATATCTCTATCATACTCTTCGGCCAGCGAGCCAGTGTCATACTCGATGTGGTTGAACATATAGAGAGAGCGATGGGCGGGATCGTTGATCAGGCAGAGGCCCACGTCATCGGATTCCATCAGGAATTCGAGACCGGCATTTGTCGGCACGTCAGCGCGGCGCACTTCTGTCCAGCGTGATACGGGCATGGAAAAATCATCGGAAAAACCACGCAGGAACCTTGATGCCGGATGCAGATTGCGGTGGCGATAAATGCCAAAGGCCTTTTCGGCCAAAGGGTGCTTGGGCACCTGATGAAAGTGATGCAGTGCAGCTTGCGCTGCCCAGCAGATGTTCATGGTGGAATGAACATGGGCCTGGGTCCAGTCGAAGATTTCCGTGAGTTCCTGCCAATAAGTGACGTCTTCGAAAGGCATCTGCTCAATCGGCGCACCGGTGATGATCAAGCCATCAAAGCGCTGATGACGAACTTCTTCCCACGTCTCATAAAACGCCAGCATGTGTTCTTGCGAGGTGTTCTTAGACTGATGATTGGTCATGCGGATGAGCGACATGTCAACCTGCAACGGTGTGGCACCCACCAGTCTGGCAAACTGGGTTTCGGTCTTGATCTTGTTGGGCATCAGGTTCAGCAGACCAATGCGCAAGGGGCGAATATCCTGCCTGCCGGCCTCGTCAGTTGACATCACCATGACGCCTTCCTTTTCAAGAATGCGACGGGCCGGAAGATTGTTGGGAATACGAATGGGCATGATTGTCTGGATTATTTCTTGTCGATGGCTTTGGTCACGAGGTCGATAAATGTACTCTCGTTGGTGACGGTGGGAATGTCCTGCATTCGCACCTTGTAGCCAAAGTTTTGGGCAATTTTTTCATAGAGGGGAATGCGGTGATGCAACAATTGCTCAAATCCCCAGACGGCAAAACCATCGGGATCGACATCATCATCGTGCAGGATTTTGTTGCTGTCCTTGTACTCAGCCCATTTGGTTTCGAGGAAGGCAGGTTGGTAATACATCGGCTTGGGATGTTTGCGAAAACGGTCAACCAGGGTCCGGGTGTGTTGCGGCGTTCCCTCGATGTAGAGCAGCAAGGTCGCTTCAGCGAGTGACGTCAGCACTGGATCCTTCAAGTCATCGGGATCGACGATTTCACAAAGTGAGCCACCGGAATCGCAGATGAAATGCTCGTATTGATAAATCTCATGGGCGCGACCAATGAATTCCCTGACGTCGAGCAGGGCGCGGATTTCAGCATCGCGGTGCTGGTTCTGCCGATGTTTGTATTCAGCAAATGAAATGCCGCCCTTTTCAGGGTTGCCGGGTTTTCCCAAATAGGTGGAGAGGGGTGCCAGATTGTCGAAGGTGATATTGGAGCGGATGTAGATTGAATCCGAGCGCAGCAAATTGCGCAGGAAGGGATTTTTCATTGCCTCGCGCTTGAAGTTGTCGACGATGTGTTCGTCCATGTAGCGGGTGCCAATGCGGTAATCGACGGAGTATTGGAACCAACCCGCATCAATAAGCAAACTCGCCAAAGTGGTTTTGCCAACACCCGACATGCCAAGCACGGTCACGGCTTTGCGCGGCAAATTACGGAAGTTCTGACCGGATGTGAATTTCATGGCAGGTGCTTTAGCTTTCCGAAGGGCGCAGGGCAACCCGTCTAAAACTGGTGGCGTTTTGATGATCGAGTGTCTTTGAGCTTCCCCCGCCTCCGCCCTTCGGGCACCTCCTCCCCGTTGAAGAAACGGGTTGGAGGGTGGTGTCAGAAACCGCCCTCCA
>JANOVS010000122.1:0-5289 GCA_031417515.1 Hyphomicrobiales bacterium | reverse complement strand
CCCCCTTGTGGGGAGGGTTGGGGTGGGGGTCGCTCCGGCGGTTAGATGTTCATAAGTGAAGGCGGTAGGAATATTTGCTGCGTGACGAATACGATCAATAACGCCTTCTAGAGCTTCAAGCACATCATTGTTCCAGAATCTCAGAACGTCGTAACCTTCGGCGTTCAGGGCAATGGTTCGTTGCGTGTCATATTGAAGCGCATCGCCATGTTGTCCGCCATCCAATTCGATCACCAGTTTAGGATAGTGGCACGCGAAGTCGGCGACGTAGCCTGCGAGACGAACTTGACGACGAAAATGGCGGCCTTCTGATTTCAACAAGCGCAACTCTTGCCATAGAATTCTCTCAGCAGGCGTCGCGTTGTTGCGAAGGGTACGAGCGAATTGATCAGGCACCGAGCAACCCCCACCCCGGCCCTCCCCACAGGGGGGAGGGGGAAGGAAGTAAATAACAAAAGGTATGAACGAGTTCAGTCATTTAAGTGATTTTGTTGGCGCTTGGAAATAAACTGGTACTGAGAAAGATATTCTATTGATTTGCTCGGAGCTACCACTTGCCTTCAAGTCACCGAATGACCAAACCTGAATTCCGCCGCCACCCTCTTTACTTACGGTCACGGCGATATCAAACGTAACCAACTGCGGCGATATTTGTTTCTTACCCTCTACATGACCGGGCGCTATCCAATGTGGAGATTGGAGTTGAGCGGCTGAAACGCCGTTTGAGATGTCCAAAAGTGTCTGCTTCACATACTCGTCAAGTTTCATGCTTCACCTCTACTGTAACAGAACGTCCCCTCCCCCTTGTGGGGAGGGTTAGGGTGGGCGTCGCTCGGAATCATGGGTTTGGAGAAGGATTCTTTTTCTATTTTTGACGTCGGAGCGACCCCCACCCCGACCCTCCCCACAGGGGGGAGGGAGAAGGAAGTGTAGGAGTTCTGAATGCCCATCAATACACCCGTGCCTTTGGCTTAATATACTCGATATCCTTGCTCATCGTAAAATCATGCACAGGGCGATAGCCCAGCGTCACCTTCTTCTTCGCGCCATCAGTCCAGGCCAGTGAGTGCTTCATCCAGTTCTTGTCATCGCGCTTGGGGAAATCTTCCCTTGCATGAGCGCCGCGGCTTTCTTTTCTGGCGGCGGCTGAGTCTACTGTTGTGGCGGCCTGGATGATGAGGTTGTCGAATTCGAGGGTTTCGATGAGGTCGCTGTTCCAGACGAGGGAGCGGTCGGTGACTGATATATCTTCTACGCCGCGCCAGATTTCGTTGATTTTCTTTGATCCCGCATCCAGCGTTTCTCCGGTGCGGAAGACGGCGGCGTCGTCTTGCATGGCGCGTTGCATCTGGGCACGGAGTTTGGCTGTTGGTGTGCCACCGGATGCATAGCGGAAACCGTCCATTCTGGTGATGGCGGCTTCGCCTGCGTCGGCTGGTAGGTCAGCGTGGGAACTGCCGCTTTTCAGGAGTTCGACACAGCGGAGGGCTGCGGCGCGGCCGAAGACCACGAGGTCAATGAGCGAGTTGGAGCCCAAGCGATTTGCGCCGTGCACCGACACGCATGCCGCTTCGCCAATGGCCATTAGTCCGTGTACGGTCTTTTCCGCATCCTTTTTGTCGCCCGCCAGAACTTCGCCGTGATAATTGGTGGGAATGCCGCCCATGTTGTAATGGACCGTGGGCAGGATGGGGATGGGTTCCTTGGTGACGTCAACACCTGCAAAAATCTTGGCGCTCTCGGATATGCCGGGCAGGCGTTCGTGCAGGACTTTGGGGTCAAGGTGTTCGAGGTGCAAATGGATGTGGTCTTTGGCTTTGCCGACACCCCTGCCCTCGCGGATTTCCAGGGCCATGGAGCGCGACACCACATCGCGAGAGGCCAGGTCTTTGGCGGATGGCGCATAACGCTCCATGAAACGCTCGCCTTCAGAATTGGTGATGTAGCCGCCTTCGCCGCGGGCACCCTCGGTGATCAGGCAGCCCGCGCCGTAGATACCTGTGGGATGGAATTGCACGAATTCCATGTCCTGACAGGGCAGGCCTGCACGCAGCGCCATGGCATTGCCATCGCCGGTGCAGGTGTGGGCCGATGTGGCGGTGAAATAGACGCGGCCATAGCCGCCGGTGGCGAGAATGGTTTGAGGGGCGCGGAAACGGTGGATGGTGCCGTCTTCCATGTTCAATGCCATGACGCCACGGCAGGCCCCGTTTTCCATGATCAGGTCAAGCGCGAAATATTCGATGAAGAACGCCGTGTCATATCTGAGCGACTGGCCATAAAGCGTGTGCAGCATGGCATGGCCCGTACGGTCGGCGGCGGCACAGGTGCGTTGCACGGGTGGGCCGTCGCCCATGTTCATCATGTGGCCGCCGAAGGGGCGCTGGTAGATCTTGCCGTCTTCCGTGCGTGAGAAGGGCATGCCGAAATGTTCGAGTTCATAAACCGCTGTGGGTGCATTGCGCACCAGATATTCAATGGCGTCCTGGTCGCCCAGCCAGTCGGCACCTTTCACCGTGTCATACATGTGCCAGCGCCAATCATCAGCGCCCATGTTGGCGAGAGAGGCGGCAATGCCGCCTTGGGCCGCCACGGTGTGGGAGCGGGTGGGAAAGACTTTCGAAATGCAGGCGGTTTTCAAGCCGGCTTGCGATGCGCCAAGTGCTGCGCGAAGGCCGGAGCCGCCTGCGCCGACGACGACCACATCGAATGTGTGATCAGTGATCGGGTAAGCGCGGCCACCGACTGAATAGGTCTTGGCGGTTTTCTTGATCTCGGGGTCGGACATCAGATTGCAAAACTCATTTTGAGAACAGCGTAGGCAGAAAGTGCAAACATCACGATTACGAATGCGGTGTTGAAAAGGAGTGCCAGCAATTTTCGGCCATGGCCATGCACATAGTCTTCAATGACCACCTGCAATCCAAGCCGCATGTGCCAGAACACGGACGCGAGGGTGAGCAGCAAGGCGATGGCGACGAGCGGGTTTTTCAGGCTGGCGATGACATCGGCCCGGCTGGTGCCGATGTGGCTGATGATGAACCAGGCGAAGAAGAGCAGCAGCGGCAGATTGGCAAGGGCCGTAAGCCGCTGTTGCCAGAAATGTTCAGTGCCGGTTTTGGCTGAACCAAGGCCCCGGACAATTTTAAGCGGCGTTTTCATGCTCATGATTTTACTCCATAGGCCAGAACCCAGAGCAAAATGGTGAAGATGATCGAACCAGCAAGGTTAAGCTTGGCCATCAGTTCAACAGTCTTGAGTTCAAAGCCCTTGCCGACATCCCAGATGAAATGACGAATGCCGCCCAGGGCGTGATGAATGAGGGCCCAGGTGAAACCAAACAAGATGAGCCTGCCAAACCAGTGATGGAAGAAGCCCTGCACAAGATTGAAGGAGGCATCGGAATGGGCGGCAGCGGTTAGCCACCAGACGAACAGCACCGAACCAAAAAACAAGGCCACGCCCGTCAAGCGATGAGTGATCGACATCATCATGGTGAACATGGGTTTGTAGATCTGGAGGTGGGGGGAGAGCGGCCTCGAGACCGGTCTTGTATCAGCCATTTTTCTTTGTCCCGTGCGTGAATGACGTCTATTAGCGTTTGCGTTGCATCAAAGCAAATATAGCAAAGGTCGCAGTTCGATTCATGTCTTCCAACAAATCTGTGTTCTGGTTGGCAATCCGGCGGGTGATGATGTTCGCCCTGATCTGTGTGGTTCTGGCCTATCCGGCGTCAAGATTTGGGGTGTTTGAATGGCCACGGGCCTATGATCCGTTGGCCTTGCCGGATTTGGCGGTGAAACCGGGTTTTCTGACGCCTTGGCAAATGCGGCTGGTGGATTTTCAGCCAGCTGATTGTACACTTGTTTTGGGGCGGGCTGGTGTTGCAGCAGTTTTGCAACCGCCCAAGAATACCGGCAGCTCCTGTGAGATTTCAGGTGCGATTGCAGTTTCGGGATTTTCGACGGCACGGATCAAGCCGGAGAATATGCGTTGTGCGGTGGCGGCGCGGCTGTATTTGTGGGAGCGGCATGTGCTGCAACCCGCAGCACGGCGGCTATTGGGGGAAGAAATTGCTGAAGTATTGCACTTTGGATCATTCAGTTGCCGCACCAGGCGCGGCGGTTCCGATATGAGCGAACATGCCACGGCCAATGCTTTTGATATATCCGGTTTCAAAACCAGGAGCGGCAAAGTGATTTCTGTGAAACGCGACTGGAGACGCGCAACACCGGAGGGTCAGTTGCTCTATGCGGCCCGCGATGGCTTGTGTGACTGGTTCAAGGCCACACTCTCACCCGACTACAATGCTGACCATGCCGACCATTTTCATGTCGACATGGGCTTGTGGCAGACGTGCCTATAACTACAATACAATTACTTTCGTGCCACGCGGCGTGCTGTTGTAAAGTTCGATGACTTCGTGGTTCAGCATGCGGATGCAGCCGGATGAAGCGGCGGTGCCGATGGAGCCTGGAGAGTTTGTGCCGTGAATGCGGAAGCCGGTGTCGCCCTTGCCCCGGAACAGGTAAAGCGCACGAACGCCCAAGGGATTTTCTGGAATACCGCCGGGCATGCCTTCAGCCCATCTGGCATATTTGGGTGTGCGTTCGATCATTTCTGGCGGTGGTGTCCAAGTGGGATCGACAGCTTTGCGACCGATGCGGGCAGTGCCCGACCAGGAGAAGCCTTCCTTGCCGACAGCCACGAGATAACGCATGGCTTTGCCGCCCCCGAGGACTTGATAGAGTGCGCGCTCCGACGTGCGAATGATGATAGTGCCGCGCTTTTCATTTGAGGAAAAATCGACAAGGCGGCGGCCTGCATAAGCGACGCGATTGCGGCGTTTGGGTTTTTTGGCAGAGGCCAGTCGCTTGACGGGTTTCCTGCGGCTGATGCGGGACGTTGCCTGTTTGCGCAAGGCTTGGCGCACTCTGGCTTTTCGACGCAGCCTGAGGAAATCAAAAGGTCCGGTGGCGGCCACGGTTTCATCGATCAGCGCAGCGGGTGCTGCGACAGCCAATGCAAATAGTCCTGCCAAAAGTCCGCGCCGATTCATGTCTGCCATCCCTATTGCGAAGCAGCGTCATTAGCCAAAGGCGCTGATTTGCAAAAGGGGGGTGCGACATGAGGCGTTCACTTTACTGTGAACAACCTATGATTGGTGCAGATACCCCGACTCAATGATTACCCGAAATAGGGGTTGCCAGAAACGCTGGAAGCGATTCTGATCGGGGCATGATTCGTCCAGGTTTTCTCAGCGCAGATGAACGCAGCGAACTTCGGTCG
>JANOVS010000121.1:0-20477 GCA_031417515.1 Hyphomicrobiales bacterium | reverse complement strand
CGGCAACTGGATGTAACGGAACACCGCCCATGGCTTTGCGCCATCAATCTTCGCCGCTTGATAGTAGGCATCGGGAATTGACACCAATCCGGCGTAGCACAACAACACCACAAGCGAAGTCCAATGCCACACATCCATCAGCACCACCGTAAACCACGCAGCGCTGGGGCTTCGCGTGTAGTTGTAGGGAATGCCAAGCGCGTTGATGGTTTTGCCGAGCAGGCCAATATCAGGCAGCGCCATGATGTTCCACATGGAACCTACAACGTTCCACGGCACCAGCAAGGGCAGGGCCATCAACACCAGACAGACGGAAACCCATGGACCTTTGGGTGGCATGCAGAGCGCAATAGATAAACCGAGCGGCACCTGGATGAGCAGAACCACCGACGTGAAAATGATCTGGCGGCCCAGCGAAGCGATGATCTGGTCATCCGCCATAACTTTGGCAAACCAGATGAGGCCTGACCATGTGAACGTATTATTGCCAAAGGTTTCCTGAACCGAATAGTTCACCACCGTCATCAGCGGGATCAATGCATTGAAGGCTACCACCAGGAACACTGGTAGAACCAACCACCAAGCACCATTGTTGTAAGTCTTGTTCATCGGGCCGACCCCGCAAGCCAATTGTCAGAATAAATCTGTGTGTGGGATTTGTCGAAGGCCACGTGGGTTTTGCCTGACGGAATGTCATCGCCTTCTTTCACAATGAGCTTCACTGAAAGCTGGCCCAGCCGCGTATCAACAACCCGGTAACGTCCAACGTCGGACACTTTCACGACGTCGACGGGCAATCCACTTTTGGCAAAGCTGACGAATTCTGGCCGCACACCGAGTTCCAGCTTGCCGCCGGATACTGATTTCACATTGTCGGCGGCCACTGCATGCCCCTCCACGAAAGCTTTTCCACCCTTCACTTCACACGGCAAAACATTCATGCCGGGTGAGCCAATGAAATGCCCCACGAAGGTGTGCTTGGGCTTCTCAAAAAGTTCAATCGGCGTGCCCGTCTGCACCACCTCACCATTGTTCATCACCACCACCTGATCCGCAAATGTCAGGGCTTCGGTCTGGTCATGGGTGACATAAATCATGGTGCGCTTGATGCGGTGCTGCAACTCCTTGAGCTTGGAGCGCAACTGCCATTTCAAATGTGGATCAATCACTGTCAGTGGTTCATCGAACATGATGACATTGACGTCAGAGCGCACAAGACCACGCCCCAGCGATATTTTCTGCTTACCGTCAGCGGTCAGGCCCGCTGCCCGCTTGTCCAGCGTTGACGTTAATTCCAGCATTTCTGCAATATCGGTCACGCGTTTTTTGATTTCGGCTTCGTCCACCCCGCGATTGCGCAGCGGAAACGCCAGATTGTCATAAACCGTCATGGTGTCATAGATCACCGGGAACTGGAACACCTGGGCGATGTTGCGTTTTTCCGGTGTGTCGTTGCTGACATCGCGATCATCAAACAATATGCGTCCTTCGCTTGGGTGCAGCAGTCCTGAAATCAGATTGAGCAACGTGGTCTTGCCGCAGCCCGATGGTCCCAGCAAGGCATAGGCACCGCCGTCGGCCCAATCGAGGTGTACGCGCTTGAGGGCAAAGTCTTCATCGCGCGTCGCCAGCGACATGTAGGAATGGCGCAAGTTATCAATGGTGATTTTAGCCATCAGGACACCAGCTTTCCGGCCATGTCAAAAAACAGGGCATGGTCGATATCAGCATGGAATGTCGCCGTTTCACCAATCTTGTAGGGGTGAACGCCATGAGACTGCGAAACCCAGGTCTGTCCACCCACATTGAAATGCACCACACTTTCAGAACCGGATATTTCCGTCACCAATACCCGGCCGGAAATCGTGCCATCAGCTTCCGCTGATTTTTCTGGTGATACATGATGCGGATGCAAACCGATGCTGTAATCGCCATCCGGCAACACGGCAGCTTTGCGTGACACCGGCCAAGTCAACGCGCTGCCTGCAAGTCGTAGTTTTTTACCAGATTTGGTGACTTTGGCAACATTGATCGGCGGATCGGAGAACACCTTGGCCGAAGTCAGTGAATTCGGTTTGCGATAAATTTCTGCCGTTGCACCAAATTGTGTGATTTTTCCTTCATGCAAGGTCAGCGTCTTGTTGCCAAACAACAGGGCTTCATGGGGTTCGGTGGTTGCATAAAATACGACCGCCTGCCGGCCTGAAAACAGCTTCGGCAATTCCTCGCGCAATTCTTCCCGTAATTTGTAATCAAGGTTGGCCAGCGGTTCGTCAAGAAAAATCAGGTCGCTGTCTTTGACAATGGCCCGCGCAATGGCCGTGCGTTGTTGTTGCCCGCCCGAAAGCTCAGAAGGTTTGCGGTTCAACATGGGCGACAGGCGCAGGATTTCAGCAGCCTTGCCAACCCGCGTGCGGATTTCAGCTTCCGCCATGCCTATGACGCGCAGTGGCGAAGCGATATTTTCAAAAACAGAAAGCATGGGGTAATTGATGAACTGCTGATAGACCATCGACACATTGCGCTGCTGCACGGCAACGCGAGTCACGTCTTTGCCGCGATGCCAAATCGAGCCAGCGCTTGGTTTCTGAATCCCCGCCATGAGTTGCATCAGCGTGGTCTTGCCCGAGCGCGTGGCACCCAAAAAAATATTGAACGAGCCGTCTTCGAAAGCCAGATTCGTGTCGTGGATATGCGTCTCGCCGCCGACGCGTTTCGAAACGTTTTTTAGTTCAAGGGCCATGAATGGCAGCCGCCCAAATGGGAGTTGAAATCCAACAGGATTTGACATCCCAAATGGGCCGGACACCAAGGTCCGACCCATCCGGGGAGGTTAGACTAGTTCGAAAAGATCAATTCGACCACTGCTTGATGATTTCATCATAAGCAATTGTTACGCCTTGTTCTTTTTCATTCTCGATCTTGGCTTTCGGGCCATCGGCCTTGCCAAGCCATTCGCTCGGGTCCTTCGGTTCATTCAACCGCGGACCACAACCACCATAGGTCTTGTTGGCTTCATCAGCTGCCTGCATACGGCCCATGATCTGGTCCATTTCGCTGGCAAGACGGTCCATGGCTTCCTGTGGTGTAAACGCACCGGAGTTCACGTCACCAATTTGCTGCCACCAGAGTTGTGCCAGCTTCGGATAATCAGGCACGTTCACGCCGGTTGGCGACCAACGCACACGATCCTTCGAGCGATAGAATTCGACGAGACCACCGAGCTTTGGCGCACGATCCGTGAACGACTGATGGTTTGCCGTGGAGTTGCGAATGAAGGTCAAGCCAACTTGGCTTTTCTTCACGTCAACAGTTTTGGAAACGGCAAACTGTGCATAGAGCCATGCGGCCTTGGCACGATCCGTTGGCACGGATTTCAGGATAGTCCATGAACCCACGTCCTGATAACCGACCTTCTGGCCGTCCTTGTAGTACACACCGTGTGGCGATGGAGCCATGCGCCAAAGCGGATTGCCCTGGTCATCAACTGTGTTGTTGCCATCAGCCTTCGGCGCTACCATCGAGGCGGTAAATGCCGTGTACCAGAAAATCTGCTGGGCCACGTTGCCGGACGAGAGTGCGGGCAGGGATTGATAGAAGTCATAGTCGGCGGCTCCTGGAGGCGCATATTTGCGCAGCCATTCATCCCATTTCGCAATGGCATAAACCGCAGCAGGTCCGTTGGTTTCGCCACCGCGTGATACAGAAGCGCCCGATGGGTTGCAGGAACCCTTGTCCATACGGATGCCCCATTCGTCGATCGGGATACCGTTGGGTTCGCCAGCAGAACCAGCACCAGCCATGGAAAGCCAGGCATCGGTCATGCGCCAGCCAAGATCGGGAGCACGTTTGCCGTAATCCATGTGGCCATAGATTTTCACGCCATCAATTTCCTTCACGTCTTCGGTGAAGAATTGCGCGATGTCTTCATAGGCCGACCAGTTGACAGGAACGCCAAGGTCATAGCCATACTTCGCTTTGAACTTTTCCTTCAGGTCAGCCCGGTCAAACCAGTCCTTGCGGAACCAGTAGAGGTTGGCGAACTGTTGGTCTGGCAACTGATAGAGTTTGCCGTCTGGTCCGGTGGTGAACTGGGTACCGATAAAGTCACCAAGATCAAGGCCGGGGTTGGTTACATCTTTGCCTTCGCCAGCCATCCAGTCTGTGAGATTGACGGATTGTTGCAGCCGCGAGTGGGTGCCGATCAAATCTGAGTCGTTGACATAAACGTCATACAGATTGCGGTTAGTCTGCATCTGTGTTTGCACAGCTTGCACAACTTCGCCTTCACCCAGGATCTGGTGGTTCACCTTGATGCCGGTGATTTCTTCAAAGGCCTTGGTCAGCACGGTTGATTCATATGTATGTGTCGGAATGCCTTCCGACAGGGCGTTGATTTCCATGCCCTTGAAAGGTTCAGCGGCCTTGATGAACCATTCCATTTCCTTCAGCTGGTCTTCTTTCGACAGCGATGAAGGTTGGAATTCGCTTTCAATCCATTTCTTGGCGGCATCCACATCTGCCAAACTTGGTGTTGCCATCAGGGCAAGACCAAAGGCAGCTGAAGCCATCAGTTTCATTTTCATAGGTTTCCTCCCAATAGTTAAGCATCGCTTTTTTTGATGCTCCGAGAATATCAAACGAAAATAAACGAACGTCAATAGGCTTTTTTGCGAAAATTTACGATTCGTTGCCGGTTCGATATTGCCAAAAGCGAAAATAAATGGAAAGTAGGGAACTTGAAACGAAAGCTACTTGCTGGGTTGAAGCCGCAGCAACACGAGAGAGAAGTCCTTCGATAATGCTGGCACTGTCGCCACGGCAACAACAGATCATGGGTCTTGTCCGCCAATCCGGCAATGTTGGCGTGGACGAATTGGCCACGCGCTTTGAAGTGACGCCGCAAACCATCCGCAAGGATTTGAATGAGCTCTGCGACAGCAAGTTGCTGGCCCGCACCCATGGCGGTGCAATGTTGTCTTCCGGTGTCGAGAACATGGCCTATGACGCCAGGCGCGAAATGGCATCAGCCGAAAAGCGCCGCATTGGACAATATGCAGCCGCACTGATTCCCAACAACTGTTCGCTGTTCATTAATATCGGCACGACCACGGAGGAAGTAGCCAGGGCCTTGACGCGTCATGAAGGGCTTCTCGTCATTACCAACAACATCCACGTCGCCTCCATCCTCATGCCATGCCCGCGCATTGATGTGATCATCGTCGGGGGAACCGTGCGCCGCACCGATGGTGGCATTGTGGGGGAATCAGCAGTTGATGCGATTGGACATTTCAAGGTTGATCATGCCGTCATGGGCGTGTCGGCCATCGATGAGGATGGTGCCTTGCTCGACTTTGATGTGCGAGAAGTCCGCGCCGCCCAAGCCATCATGAGCAATTCACGCAACGTCATGCTGGTGGCCGATGCGATGAAATTTTCACGTTCCGCCCCCGTGCGCATCGGCCATCTTTCAAACATCGACACGTTCGTGACGGACAGCCAACCGCCGGAACAAATAAGTGAGCTCTGCCGCCACAATGGCGTGAAGCTTGAAGTGGTGGATACGCTGCCGATTGCCGACAATGATGCAGGTGCAAATCCATGATTTATGATCTATTTGTCATCGGTGGCGGCGTGAACGGTTGCGGCATTGCCCGCGATGCCTCGGGCAGGGGACTTAAGGTATTTTTGGCCGAACAGAATGACCTTGCATCTGGAACCTCTTCCGCTTCAACCAAGCTGATCCACGGTGGTTTGCGTTATCTCGAACACTATGAGTTCCGTTTGGTGCGCGAAGCCCTGATTGAACGGGAAGTCTTGTTGAAGGCCGCCCCACACATCATCTGGCCGTTGCGTTTTGTCTTGCCCCATCATGATGGTTTGCGCCCGCGTTTCCTGATCCGCATTGGATTGTTTCTCTATGACTATCTTGGAGGCCGCAAAATCCTGCCGCCCACCCGCAGCGTTGATCTGCGAACCGACATCACAGGCGAGCCGCTGAAAGACGAATTCGTTCGCGGCTATGAATACTCCGATTGCTGGGTTGAAGATTCGCGGCTCGTCGTGCTGAACGCCCGCGACGCCAAATCCAAGGGCGCTGAAATCCGTACACGGACCAAAGTTGTCACCGCCAGGCGTGAGAATTCCCACTGGTTGATTGACATTGAAAGCCTTGGCACACACGAAACCATACAGGCGAAAGCCCTGGTCAACGCAGCGGGACCATGGGTCAGCCAAATTCTCGGCCAGGTTATCGGGCAAAATGAACCTGCCAAGATCCGTATGGTCAAAGGCAGCCATCTGGTTGTTGACAAACTTTATGACCATGACCGCTGTTATATTTTCCAGAATGCCGATGGCCGCATTTGTTTCACCATTCCCTATGAAGGCAACTTCACACTGATTGGCACCACCGACGAAGACTACAAGGGCGATCCCGGAAAACCGCAAATCAGCGATGCCGAAACCGACTATTTGCTGCAAAGCGTCAGTGAATATCTCAAACGCAAAGTCACGCGGGGCCAGGTGCGTTGGTCCTATTCAGGAATCAGACCCCTTTACGATGACGGTGCCAGCAAGGCCCAGGAAGCCACACGTGATTATGTTTTGAAGTTGGATCACAGCGAAGGTCAGGCTCCTCTGCTTTCAGTTTTTGGCGGAAAGATCACGACCGCCCGGAAACTCGCGGAAGCCGTGATGGTTGAGTTAAAATCGTTTTTCCCCGGCATGACGCGGAGCTGGACGGCCGATGCCAAATTGCCCGGCGGCGATCTGCCCCATGATGGCGTTGAGGCTGCCATTGCCGCATTGCAGAAAAAATATTCATTCCTCAAGCCACAGAATGTTCGCAGGCTGTTCAAGGCTTATGGCACGGAAGTGGAGAGTATTCTCGGTGAAGCCAGATTTGCCGCTGACCTCGGCAAGTTTTTCGGCCCGATTTCGGAACGTGAAATTGAACACCTCAAGAAAAATGAATGGGCCTGTTCGGCTGATGATATACTGTGGCGTCGTTCAAAACTTGGATTGCACATGAGCAAGCATGAAATGGATGCACTTGATGAATACTTGGCAGCACCCACTGAAGTTGCGAAATCGCCGCCCAAAAAACGCGCAGGCAAAAAGGCTTAGCAATGGCCAATCTGATTCTTGCAATTGACCAGGGCACAACTTCTTCGCGCGCCATCGTGTTTGACAAGAAATTGAAACCCAAAGGTCGCGGGCAACAGGAATTCAAACAATATTTTCCAGCCTCTGGTTGGGTTGAACATGATCCTGAGGAAATCTGGAAATCTGTTTTGACAGTCTGCAAAGCTGCGCTGAAATCGTCGAAATGTGCAGCATCGGAAATCGCCGTCATCGGTATCACCAACCAGCGCGAAACTGTTGTGTTGTGGAATCGGAAAACCGGAAAAGCACTGGCCAAGGCCATTGTCTGGCAGGATCGCCGCACCGCTGACATGTGCAGCAGGCTGAAATCAGAAGGCCATGAAGCAATCTTCACAGCCAAAACTGGATTGCTGCTTGATCCCTATTTCTCCGGCACAAAACTGAGCTGGCTTCTCGACCACGTGAAGGGCGCAAGAGCCGCTGCCGAAAACGGCGAACTTGCCTTTGGCACCATTGACAGTTTTCTGATCTGGCGATTGACAGGCGGCAAGGTTCACGCCACCGACGCCACCAATGCCTCGCGCACTTTGCTCTATAACATCCACACCGGAAAATGGGACGATGAACTCCTCCGCATACTGAATATTCCCGCTTCACTGCTTCCCGAAGTCAAAGACTGTGCTGCCGATTTTGGCATGACTGATAAAAAACTCCTGGGTGCTGCCATCCCCATCGGCGGCGTGGCAGGCGATCAGCAAGCGGCGAGCATCGGTCAAGCCTGTTTCTCGCCGGGCATGATGAAATCAACCTATGGCACAGGTTGTTTTGCGCTTCTCAACACGGGAGAGCGCGCTGTCACGTCCAACAATCGTCTGCTGACAACCGTCGCCTATCAACTGGGTGGTAAACGCACCTACGCGCTTGAAGGGGCGATCTTCATGGCCGGCGCAACAGTGCAATGGCTGCGCGACGGTTTGAAACTGGTGAAAAGGGCGTCGGAAACAGGTGCGCTGGCCAAGGCCGCCGATGCCAAACAACAAATCTATCTGGTCCCAGCCTTTGTCGGGTTGGGTGCACCCTACTGGAATGCCGAGGCCCGGGGCGCCTTGTTTGGCTTGACGCGCGGCACCACCAACAAGGAAATTGCCAAGGCAGCCCTGGAAGCCGTTTGCTACCAAACCCGCGATCTTCTGGAGGCCATGAAGAAGGACTGGGGAAGCGCAGGCAGCACCGTCTTGCGCGTCGACGGCGGCATGACATCCTCGGATTGGACAATGCAGTGTCTCGCTGATATCCTGAACGCGCCGGTCGACAGGCCAAAGGTTTTGGAAACCACAGCGCTGGGGGCGGCCTATTTGGCTGGCCTACAAGCTGGCTTGCTTCCACCACCCGAAAAATTCGCCAAATCCTGGCAACGACAAAGGCGTTTCGTACCCAAAATGAAAGTTGAAATGCGCGAACAGAAATATGCCGGCTGGCAGGATGCCGTGCGAAAACTGCTGGCCTGATGGCATTTGCCGCCTTCAGTGAATTGAAAGCCCTGTCGGCGAAACTTGGCAGCGATCCTTTGTTGGTTCAGGCGGCGGGTGGCAACACCTCAATCAAACATCTGGGTACCATGTGGATCAAGGCCTCAGGCACATGGTTGAAAGACGCTGCAACCAAAGACATTTTTGTGCCCCTGCACCTTCGGGAGTTGCAGGCTGCATTGGCAGCCGAAGATGCAGCTTGTGAAAGCTGCCTTGACTTTGTCTATCAGGAGCAAAACAAGAAAAACCTGCGTCCCTCCATCGAAACATCTGTACACGGATTGATGCCGCAAATGGTGGTCTTGCACGTGCATTGTGTAAACACCATTGCCTGGGCGATTCAGGCCGATGCTGCAAAACAGCTTGAATCACGGCTGGCCAACTTCAAATGGTCCTTCGTGCCCTATGCAAGACCTGGTCTTGAATTGGCCCGAGCCATCAAAATAGCCATGAAACCGGGAACCGATGTCTTGATTCTTGGAAATCACGGGCTGGTTGTGGCGGCAGAATCGGTTGGCGACGCCAACAAGCTCCTGTTGTCTGTTGTCGCTGCCTTGCAGCGTAAACCTCGCACTGTAAAAATCCCGGATTTTGCGAAACTCACTGCTGTGGCCGACGGCACCAGCTACGTTATGCCAATCGACTCGCGAGTCCACGGTTTTGCCATGGAAAAATCCGTCTGCAAATTGGCTTCAAACAATGTCTACTATCCCGATCACGTCGTATTTCTCGGTGCAAAAGTGCCTCAGGATTTTGCCAGCGGCGCCCCGGCCATTGCTTTTCCTTCAGCTGGCGTGTTGATACACAAGGATGCCAAACCTGCTGTTGAACCGATGCTGGCTTGTCTCAGTGAAGTTTTTTTGCGGCTCAACACAACAGACCAACTTAAGCCACTTGCGGTCAACGATGTTTCAAGACTGCTCAATTGGGACGCCGAAAAATACCGCCAGACATTGTCAATCCGCTGAACTTCCGGCAAACGCATTGGCATGAAAATGCCCAATCCAATCATTGCCGAAATCACCCGTGGGCCGATCGTCGAAAGCCGCCACCGGGGTGCCTTTGCCGTGTCAGACATCGATGGTAACTTGGTGCTGGAGTCGGGCGATATAGGAGCTCCAATATATCCCCGTTCGGCCATTAAGGCATTCCAGATCTATCCCTTGCTGAAGTCCGGTGCCGCTGAAAGCCTTGCGTTGGCGGACGAAGAAATCGCCCTGTGCTGTGCCTCCCACAATGCAGAACCAGATCACCTGCGTGTGGCAACAGCCATGTTGACCAAAGCTTCCTGCACCGAGGCTGACCTTGAGTGTGGTGCCCATTGGCCGCTGGACAGGGCCGCCGCCCAAGCTCTGGTTGCTATCGGAAAAAAACCCAGTCCGTTGCACAACTGTTGCTCAGGAAAACATGCAGGCATGCTTGCTCTTGCAAGGCACCTCGGCGTCTCAACCAAAGGCTACACTGCTCCCGATCATCTCGTTCAGAAATTGGTTGCCCAGACCTTGCAGGAATTTTGTGGTATCGAGACAGCGTCATTGCCACAAGGCATCGATGGCTGTTCCGTCCCGACCTGGGCCATGCCATTGAAAAGCTTGGCTCATGGTTTTGCAAAACTTGGCGCACCATCCTGCAAAGAAGGCTCCCGCATTATTGCAGCAGTCAGGCAGCACCCTTTCATGGTTGCAGGCACCGGAAAATTTGACACCGAGATCATGCAGGCAATTCCAAGGCTGTTCATCAAGTTTGGAGCCGAAGGCGTTTACTGCGGCACGATTGCCCATGCAGGTTTGGGTTTTGCACTGAAATGTGATGATGGATCGGCGCGGGCCGTTGAAGTGGCTGTTGCCCGCATGCTCAGCAAATTGTCATGCTGGACTGCTGAAGAAACGGCCCGGTTGGAAAATTTCACACGCCACGACCTTTCGAACTGGATGAAATTTCAAACCGGTGAAGTGCACGCTAACTTCTGACAATATTGCCCGACAACGCAAGACTATTGGGCAATGCAGCGCCAGCAATCGAAAGATCATCGGTGATCGCCTTTTCATGATCCATACCGACGATGGCACCAGTCCTGTGCCCGGAGATCAGATTGCCGGACAGCACATATGGCCCATCGGCCAGCATTGAAAATACAATGCCCCGGCGACAATTCAATAATGTGTTGTTGGCAGCAGCTAGATTTCGCCCATATTTCCCCCATCCCAGCCCGATACCGTAGGAGTCGGCATTTTCAATAACATTGCTGTTGATGACCGTATCAGCCTCGGCTGAAATTCCAGCACTCAGTTCAACGCCATGGGCATTCAACCCTTTGAGATTGCGCAAGAGATTACCCGTGCAAACTGCCAGGCGGCCCCCGTCGTTGTAGTTGGTAATCGAAATGCCATGGGCCGCCTGTTCGATGATATTGTTGGAAACCACGGCACCTTGAAAACCAAATTCCACATAAAGTGCCACTTCATTACAGCGCGAAATTGAATTGCCTGAAATCACGCAATTGCTGCCGGCGTTGTTTCGGATGCCTGTAAACGCACAATCCGAAAGCCGGTTGTTAGCCACCACAACGCTGCCCGCTTTATAAACGTTGACGGCATTGCCGTTTTGGCCATCGCCGCCATTCTCGGCAGCAATGCGTGATACCCGGTTGTTGCTGACGATAGTGCCATCTTCGCCAATCTCGCTGCGCCAAACCTGAATGCCATTGTTGCCAATGTCGGAAAGAGTGTTGCCCGAAATTTCCAGGCCGGTGGCATTTTCCGAAAGCAAACCTGTTGCCTGGTGAAACTTGAAACTGTTTCCAACAATTCGTCCCCCGCAGCCCACCAGGTGCAAGCCATTGCCACCCCCCGCAAAACTGCAACCATCGACAATCAACCGTGCCACACCATCGGCGCGCACCACGTCACCTAGAACTCCTTTGGCCTGAAATGTGATGCCTTCAAGTTTGACCAAGCCTGCATCGCTGATGCTGAGCACGCGGCCATCTTGCCCCGACCGCAACACCGTAAGTCCGGGAATCCCGCGCAAGGTAATGCTGCCATTGATCTTCAGATTGTTGACGCGAAAAGTGCCAGCAGAAAGTTCCACAAGTCCGCCAGCCGATTGGGCAGCGTCAATCGCCGCTTGAAGGCTTTGGGTGTGATCGCCATCGCGTGATTTCAAAATAGCCTGCTGTGCAAACCCCGTGCGTGTAAGCAAGGGCAAGGTGGCGGAAGTCAAAATCAGACGGCGCGAAAACATGTTCGAACTTCCCCAGCCATTTTCAAAGGACCCAATTTAATCAGAACACAGACGAATTCCAGTGACTTGACGGATCATGGTTAGTCAGCCTTTCCGCAGCTGGCTATAGCCCAATTGCGCATTGAGGGCGTCAAGCAGGGTGAGGGCCGCTTCAGGAATAACGGTTCCTGGTTGAAACACCGCAACAGCACCCATTTGCTTGAGTTTGACAACATCATCAGGTGGAATGACACCGCCTGCCACCACCAGAATATCCGCCCGCCCTGCCGCCATCAGCGCAACCTTCAATGCTGGCACATGGCTGAGGTGACCAGCCGCCAATGACGACACGCCAACTATGTGAACGTCGCTGGCAATGGCCCGCGCCGCCACTTCTTCAGGTGTTGCAAACAACGGTCCCACATCCACTTCAAACCCAAGGTCAGCAAAGGCCGAGGCGATGACTTTCTGTCCACGGTCATGGCCATCTTGGCCAATTTTTGCCACCAAAATTGAAGGCGCACGGCCCTCGGCTTCGGCAAAGGCCGCAATGGATTGTTTCGCAGCTTCAACAATTGCAGAATTTCCGGCGGTTGCTGCGTAAACGCCACGACTGAGCTTTGTCTGGGCCTGGTGGCGTCCCCACACGTTTTCCAGCGCCGCTGAAATCTCGCCCACCGTGGCTTTCGCCCGCGCCGCTTCCACTGCCGCCGCCAGCAAATTGCCAACCCCCGTTCGCGCCACGTTTTCCAACGCCAGCAATGCAGCAGTGATCGCTTCTGCATCACGTTCTCGCCGCAACTTTACCAGTTTTGCAATCTGCGTCTGCCGCACCGCCTCATTGTCAACAGTCAGAATATCAATCAGCTTTTCATCGTCTGCCTTGTAGGCATTCACCCCGACAATTGTCTGTTCGCCGGAGTCAATGCGGGCTTGGGTGCGGGCCGCCGCTTCTTCAATGCGCAGTTTCGGAATACCTGCCTCAATCGCCTTGGCCATGCCGCCGATTTTCTCAATTTCATTCAGGTGCCCCCGCACGCGACCAATCAAATCATCTGTCAGCTTCTCTACGAAAAATGACCCACCCCAAGGATCGATAACGTCACAAGTGCCCGCTTCCTCTTGCAGAAAAAGTTGGGTGTTGCGGGCAATGCGAGCCGAAAAATCCGTAGGCAGGGCAAGAGCCTCATCCAGCGCATTGGTATGCAGCGATTGTGTGCCACCATGAACCGCCGCCATGGCCTCGATGCAGGTGCGCGTTACATTGTTGAAAACATCCTGCGCCGCCAAACTCCATCCACTTGTCTGGCAATGGGTGCGCAACATCAGCGAGCGTTGGTCTTTGGGCCCAAACGCTTGCATCATCTCAGCCCACAGCACCCGCGCCACCCGTAGCTTCGCAACCTCCATGAAATAATTCATGCCAATGCCAAAGAAGAATGAAAGCCGCGGCACAAAAGCATCAACGGCAAGACCCGCAGCGATGCCTGACCGCACATATTCCAGACCATCAGCAAGCGTGTAGGCCAGTTCAAGATCAGCCGAAGCACCCGCTTCCTGCATGTGATACCCGGAGATCGAAATCGAATTGAACTTCGGCATATGTTCAGCCGTGAATTTGAAAATATCTGAAACAATCCGCATGGAAGGTTGTGGGGGATAGATATAGGTATTGCGCACCATGAATTCTTTCAGAATGTCATTCTGAATGGTGCCGCTGAGCTTGGCCGGGGGAACACCCTGTTCTTCGGCTGCCACAACATAAAGTGCCATAATCGGCAAGACGGCACCATTCATTGTCATCGACACCGACATCTGGTCCAGTGGAATGCCATCGAACAATGTTCGCATGTCATAGATGGAATCAATCGCCACCCCTGCCATGCCAACATCGCCCGCGACACGCGGATGATCAGAATCATAGCCCCGGTGCGTTGCCAGATCGAAGGCCACTGACAGCCCCTTTTGACCCGCCGCCAGATTGCGCCGATAAAACGCATTCGAATCCTCGGCCGTGGAAAATCCGGCATATTGTCGAATGGTCCAAGGTTGAGCTGCATACATGGCGGGATAAGGACCGCGTTTGAAGGGAAAGAAACCTGGATAGCAATCCAGATATTCACTCGTATCTTCAGCCCCATAACGAGACGCGATGGCAATGCCTTCAGGTGTTTGCCATTTTGACAACGTGAAAAACGCTTCCGTTGTTTCTGACCAATCAAGAATTGCTTCACCAAGGTTTGGAAAGCGGCTCATGTTCCAGCCTCCACCTCTGCCGGAATGTGATGCTTGGGTTGATACCTTTCAACACCGACAACCGGATAAAACTGCTTGTTCTCCATATTGCCTGTTGGCCATTTGCCGCGCTCGCAGTCGCGCATCACATCCCAAGCTTGTTCACACAACCGCCTGGTTTCGCTTTCCACAAATCCTGCGCCAGAAGCCGGGTCGTCAACCCGCCACAATTCAGCCTCCTGCAACATTACATGTTGCAGATTGCGTGCCACGCGCCGCGCAAATTGATTGGGCAATCCTTGGGCGTGCGAAAACGGCAACACACAGAAACTGTCTGCTCCTCCAAGTCCTGCTCCAAATGCCGCCGCAACGCTGCGCAAAATGTTTCCATGTGCGTCCGTACCCGTGAACATCACTGTTGAAGTTTCACCATGCAGTTTCAATGGGTGGAACGGCAAACCGCAATGGGCCAACAAATTCCGCCACAATAACCGTGCGGCTCGAAATTTTGCCATCGTGGCAAAAGGGTTTTGCACTGCGCTCAATTTAACGCTTACAGCACTTGCCAATTGCGCATCATCGAGATAGTCCAACGCCCTGAAATGGCCCAGTGCTTCTGCCAACACTGAGCCTAGTTCTTCCGTATCAGAAAAGCCTTTACCTTGGCCTCCGCGACCATCTGCCCGCGCAAAGGGTCCGGCATAGCCCGCTGCTGCCAAGCCCTTGGCAAGAGCAACACGCGAAACGCCAAAGTCCACATTCAACCGAGCCGGATCCAGCGGCATGGAACCGATCAGCCTTTGCAGCGCCTCGGCTCCGGCATCACCAGCTTCATTTTGCAAATCAAGGAGATGGAGGGGGAACTCCCGCAATGCCAAAATTGCGCCAGCCTCAACCAATACAAAACCGTCCGCTCCTCCCTCCCAGTCTTCGCAGGTCTGTTGTCTCGCCGCTTCAACCTGGCTGTAGTCGACCCGAGTAAGTATTTTCCACGGACCATAAGCTGATCGCATTGCCCTCGATCCGGCTAACCTCCCGAATAATATCTCGGAAGCCCGCTCACCACCGAGGGCGGGGGGCAAACGCTTCTTCCAGTCTTCAAAAGTATAAAGGGGATCAACTTGCATGACATGACTTGGATACAGCGCCATTGGATTTTCCGCAAATGGCAATGGAGATATCCTAAAATCCATGCCGCCAAGCACCCCTTGGCCTTTCCGGCAACAACAGTGTAAGCAGCGCTTTTTTGAATCGGGGTATGACCATGGCTGACACATCAATTTTTCTGGGTAAAAGCGACAAACGCGAAGAACTATTCCTGGCCCTCGCCAATCGCCATGGCCTTGTAACGGGTGCCACGGGTACGGGTAAAACCGTCACGCTGCAAATCATGGCAGAGGGCTTTTGCGCCGCTGGTGTTCCGGTTTTTGCGGCTGACGTCAAAGGCGATCTTGCCGGGATTTCGATGCAAGGCGAGCCCAAGGATTTCCTCATCGAACGCGCCAAGAAAATCGGTTTTGATGACTATGGCTTTGCCGCCACGCCCACCATCTTCTGGGATTTGTTTGGCGAGCAGGGGCATCCCATCCGCACCACCGTGTCCGACATGGGGCCCCTCATGTTATCACGGCTCATGGGCCTCACCGAAGCCCAGGAAGGTGCATTGAACATTGCGTTCAAGATTGCCGATGAAGAAGGTTTGCTTATTCTTGATCTCAAGGATTTGCGCGCCCTGCTGAAAGACCTCGCTGATCGCGGCAAGGAAATCACCACCGACTATGGCAACATCAACGACACCACGATTGGCGCCATCCAACGCCGACTCATTGTTTTGGACGAGCAGGGGGGAGACAAGTTCTTCGGCGAACCTGCCCTCGATATCAAGGACCTGATGCGCACCACCCGCGATGGCCGTGGCTACATGAATGTGTTGGCCGCTGACAAACTGATCAACAGCCCCATGCTTTATGCGACGTTCCTGCTGTGGTTGCTGTCTGAACTGTTTGAGGTTTTGCCGGAAGTCGGTGATCCCGAAAAACCCAAATTGGTGTTCTTCTTCGATGAAGCCCATCTGCTGTTTTCCGATGCGCCTCCCGGCCTGCTGCAGAAAATTGAACAAACTGTAAAACTCATCCGCTCCAAAGGTGTCGGCGTTTACTTCGTCACGCAAAACCCACTGGATGTGCCAGAAGGTGTGCTCGCTCAAATGGGTAACCGCGTTCAGCATGCGCTGCGGGCCTATACACCACGCGAGCAGAAGGCTGTGCAGACAGCCGCTTCGACATTCCGTGCCAATCCAAAATTCAAAACCGAAACAGCCATTACCGAACTTGGCAAGGGTGAAGCGCTGATATCTGTTCTTGATCCAAAAGGCGTGCCGACCATGGTTGAACGCACGCTGATCCGCCCGCCATCCTCTCGCCTTGGCCCTGTGGAAACGGCTGAACGCAGCAAGATGATCAAGGCGTCTCCCGTCTATGGCACTTACGATGAAGCCATAGACCGTGAATCGGCTTACGAAAAACTCTCTGGCAAAGCCAAGCATCGCGAAGCCGTAAAGCAGGAAGAACAACAGGCCAAAGTGCAGGCGAAAGCCGAACGTGCCGCCCCCAGAGAGCGGGAATCGGCAACCGACCGTTTTGTCAAGAACATGGCAGGCACGGTTGGCCGCCAACTCGGATCGTCAGTGGCACGGTCTGTCGGCAATGCCTTGATCAGGGGCATCCTCGGCAGTTTGACCAGGAGATAAAACAATTTGGCGATAACGCGGTTTCACGCAACTGTGTGTGAATGTGTGAAGCCAAAATGGCTCGAATGGCGTAAGGGTGGGATCAAGGAGATTTACCCATGCGCCACATTTTAGCAGCCCTCGCCGTTACCGCCACTTGCATTGCAGCCCCCATGGCACAAGCTGAAACCGCCATTTTCGCCGGCGGATGCTTTTGGTGTGTTGAAAGTGACATGGATCACGTCAAGGGTGTGACCTCAACAGTCTCGGGCTATGCCGGAGGAACCGCCAAAAATCCGACCTATCGCAGCCACGAAGGCTATACGGAAGCAGTCAAGATCGAATTCGATCCAAAGGTGATCAGCTACGAATCGCTGACCGCCCATTTTCTCCGTACCATCGACGTGACCGACGGCGAGGGCCAGTTCTGTGATCGGGGATACAGCTACATCCCGGCGCTTTTCCCGGTTGATGACAAGCAAATGAAAATCGCCGACAGTGCATTGAAAGATGCCGCAAAAGATTTGGGACAAGCCGTCGCTGTAAAACTCGGCGACAACCCGTCATTCTACGACGCTGAAGACTACCACCAGAATTACTACCTTGGCACAAATCGTGTGTTGGGCCGCTTTGGTTACGTCAAACAATCCGATGCCTATGCCGGCTACCGCAAAGGTTGCGGTCGCGATGCCCGCGTAAAAGAAGTCTGGGGCAAGAATGCCTTCAGCTTCCCCAATGGCGGCGCGGGATCGTAAGCGTTCCCCACCTCCGGCGCGTCGCGCCACCTCCTCCCCGATGAAGAATCGGGTTGGAGGGCACTTGTTGAATACCGGTCTCCAACTTCACCCTCCACCCCGATCCTTCATCGGGGCGGAGGTGCCCCAAAGGGGCGGAGGCGGGGGACGGCTGACAATACCGGCAATTGAAATAATCCGTCCGTACACTGACGAAAATTGCATGTGCTGGGTAAACATTCCCGAGATATTGTAGTCAGTTGACGCTGGTGTCCTCAAAACCCCTTCGGCCTCTGCAAACAAAAATCCGTCGCTGCTTCATAAGCCGCGCAAACTTTCATCACCATTGCATCATCAAACATTTTTCCGACTACGTTCAGGCCAACGGGCAAACCAGACTTCGTGAAGCCGCAGGGAACGCTTGCGGCGGGTTGCTGGGTCAGGTTGAAGGGATAGGTAAACGGTGTCCAATTCACCCACTTGCCGTCGCTGTCTGGATCGTCAGGTTGCAACAAGCCTGCCTTGAAAGCTGCAATGGGCAATGTTGGAGTCACCAGCACATCGAATTTTTCCATGAACAGCCGCATCTGTATGCCAAGTTGACCGCGCGCCTTGGCGGCTTCAAAAATGTCTTGCACCGTAATGGACTTGGCCTGTTGCACAACATCCGCCAGAGCAGGATCAAGTGCCGCCATTTTTTCCGCTGGCAACCCACCCAGCATGTTACCAGCTGCCGACCACCAGAGTACCCGAAAAATCGGGGCAGGGTCGGCAAAGCCCGGATCGACGACAGTGACTTTTGCCCCCAGCTGCTTCAACTTTCCAACCGCCGATTTAACCAGCTTTGCAATTTCGGGCGACACATCGACATAACCAAGGTCTGGCGAAAAAGCCACGCGCAGGCCCTTCAAACTTTTAGCGGGCTTGCTGAAATCAGCTGGCACGTAAGGCAGCGAGTACCAGTCCCGATTGTCGGGTTTGGCCATTTCGTTCAGCATCAGCGCGGCATCCGCAACACTTCGGGTCATCGGCCCCGTATGGGCCACGGTGCCGAAAGGAGAGAGCGGCCAGGCCGGTACGCGCCCAAATGACGGCTTCAATCCAAAGGTGCCGGTGAAACCTGCTGGAATGCGAATGGAGCCGCCGCCATCAGTGCCAATGGCCAAGGGACCATAACCTGCGGCAAGGGCTGCAGCCGATCCACCAGACGATCCACCGGGGGTCAGTGTGACGTTCCATGGGTTGCGCGTAATGCCCGTGCGGGGCGAGTCGGTCACCCCTTTCCAGCCAAACTCGGGCGTTGTTGTGAGGCCGGTAAACACACAGCCTGCCTCGCGCAACCGCGCCACTGCTGGAGCATCCTGGTCCCAAGGGCCCGCACGATCAACAATCCTCGAACCGCGCAGCGTCGGCCAGCCTTTGACCAGCAGCAAGTCCTTGATCAACAGGGGCACGCCATCCAATGGGCCAAGTTGTTTGCCCTTCGACCACCGCCGTTCACTGGCCCTTGCCATGGCAAGGCTGGTTTTCTCGTCGATCAACGCCATCGCATTGATGGCCGATTCGTGGCTGGCCATCTGTGCGAGGCAGGCCTTTGCCACTTCAACAGGAGAAATCTGCCGCTTGCCATAGGCTTTGGCCAGATTTCGCGCGCTTAACCAATTAAATTTGTCGATCATTTCAGTCCTCAGGCTTCAAAAAAGCAGAAATACACGGCCAAAGCAGCAAAAATCCCAAAATGCCATCGAATCTAAACGCCAGATGAACGCCACATTCAGCCACAGTTCCAATCCCGCCGCCTAATGTGCTCCCAAGTTCAAGATTTAATCCAACAAACGAACCCGGGAGGTTCACATGATCCGCTACGCTC
This sequence comes from Hyphomicrobiales bacterium, assembly GCA_031417515.1. Lineage (GTDB taxonomy): Bacteria > Pseudomonadota > Alphaproteobacteria > Rhizobiales > Aestuariivirgaceae > Aestuariivirga. The sequence continues at coordinate 1,052 of JANOVS010000121.1, read as the reverse complement.
TAATCGCCCTCGCCATCGCCGCAACAGGTGCAACAGCACTTGCTTCGATCAATCCGGCAGAAGTTGTGATGGTTCCCAAGAATACGACCTTTATCGCCAAGAACTCGGCTTGGCCCGTGCTTGGTCCGCTGATGGTTGAGCAATGCGCCAAGGAAGACTGTTCCGATACGCCTTCCACATAAGTTTCAAGAACAACGTTTGGCAGGCCGGGACGGCCAACCAGCGTTCAGAACCGGAGCCGGGCCAGAGGTGATCTGTCTAACCCGCCCCCTCGCCAGACACTTTGAAGTCCGGCTCCGGCATCAACAGAACAACGATTGTCGGCCGGTTTCGGTTGGCGATTGTTAAACCGGAGCCGGGCCAGAGGTGATCTGTCTAACCCGCCCCCTCGCCAGACATCTTGAAGTCCGGCTCCGGTGTTTTCTTCGACTTCCAACTTCCGACCCGATCCCCTGCAAGGTTTCAAAGGTCTGTTTATGCGACGCACTTTCCCGGACGGCCTCCCCATCCCCTCACGCTGTCCCACCTCAACCCGGCTCTTCTGAGTGATCTCAAGAGCCGGGTTTTTTCATGGGTTTTCAGGGATGGCACAAATAATTCGGCAGTTGCAATGAACCTGAAGCTTTAACAATTCCTTAATCGAAAATGAATGGCCCATTCAGCGTGGGTTCCCGTGGCGTGCTGCAATGTGTCTGCAAGTTCAAACATTGCTCCCAAGGAGTTACGCCATGAAGACCATCAAAACGATTTCGCTCTCAACCGCCCTGGCCGTTGCGTTCCTGTCGGCCGGTGCTTTCGCTGGTGTGCATGCTCCACTGCCCAAACTGGTGGTCCCTGCCAAAATCACAAATGTCACAGTCATCCGCAAGAATTCAGCCTGGCCCCTGAAAGGCCAGATCACCACAGATGCCTGCGCGGTTCGCCGCTGCATCGCCATCTGACACACCCTTTCGCCCTTATCGGGGGCGAAAGCAGCAGGCGCGGTCCGGCCCCGACAACGCCCCCTTCGAGGGATCGGACCGCCCTGCTGTTCAAACAAAATGTGACGGGTT
>JANOVS010000120.1:0-12292 GCA_031417515.1 Hyphomicrobiales bacterium | reverse complement strand
CGAATCCATGATCACCATGGGCGGCTTTGCCTTGCCTTCCAAAACCATCAAGGAAATGATCTGCGGTTCCATTGATGTGATTGTGCAAGCCACGCGTCTGCGCGACGGCACACGCAAAATCACCCATGTCACCGAAGTGGTGGGCATGGAAGGCGATGTGATCATCACGCAGGACTTGTTTGTTTATGAAATTGTCGGTGAAGACACCAATGGCAAGATCATTGGCCGCCATCGCTCCACCGGCATTGCACGGCCCCACTTCTGGGATCGTGCCCGTTACTACAATGAAGAACGTCGTTTGGCTGATGCCCTTGAAAAGGCCGAAGCCCGCAATGACGGCAAGTCTTGATCCCGACTTGCCTGAATACTTGAAGGAATTGAAGTGATGGAATTCGGCGGCGATACAGAGAACCTGGCCTTTATTTTCATGGTTGTTGTGGCTGTGGGTGGTCTGGCACTTGCCGTACTCTACCCCATGCTCAGGGTATCAAAAACCGAGCAGCGGGTAGGCCAGATTGCTGCTGGCAACAAGGTCGCCAAGAGTAATTCCTTCCGCTCGCGCTTTGCCGAGGACCAAAAAGACACTCGCCGTCGCCAGATTCAAGATTCCTTGAAGGCGCTTGATGACCAGCACAAGCAAGCGAAAAAGAAAATTACCCTGCGCACGCTGATTGCCCAGGCTGGTCTCGATATTACCACGCGAACTTTCTGGATATTTTCAGGAATTTTTGGTGTTGTGGCGACGATCACGCCAATTGTGATGGGCGCGCCATTGATTGTTGCTGCAGGCAGCGGTTTTGTCGGCACCCTTGGTTTGCCCCGTTGGCTCCTGGGGAATCTGCGCAAGCGCCGCCAGAACAAGTTTCTCAATGATTTTGCCGATGCCATCGACGTGATGGTGCGTGGCCTGAAAGCCGGCTTACCAGTATCTGAAGCCATGAAAATCATCGCCTCCGAAACCGGTGCACCCGTCGGTCCCGAGTTTGTTGAAGTGGTTGATGGTCAACGCATTGGCATCAGCATTGACCAGGGTATTGAACGCATGACCGAGCGCATTCCCCTGGCCGAAGTGAATTTTCTCGCCATCGTCATGGGCATCCAGTCCAAAACCGGTGGTAACTTGTCTGAAGCCCTTTCCAACCTTTCGCGCGTGCTGCGTGACCGCAAGAAGATGAAAGCCAAGATCCGCGCCGTGTCACAGGAAGCCAAATCATCGGCTGCCATCATCGGCGCTTTGCCTTTCGTCATCATGGGGGCGCTGACTTTGATGAACCCCACCTATCTCAACCCGATGTTCTATACCAGCATGGGTAACATGTTGCTGGTGGGCAGCGGGTTGTGGATGCTGATGGGTGTTCTCGTAATGCGTTTCATGATCAATTTTGAAATTTAAGGTATCGGCTTCCTCAAATGGCCCAACTCGTCGCGCAACTCCTGCAAATTGAAACCCTGATCACCTTGTTGGTGGCACTTGCCGCCTTTGGTACGGTTGTCACGGTCGCTGCCCCATTCTTTGATAGTGACAAGCTCAAGGTGCGCATGAAAAGCGTGACTGAAGAGCGGGAACGTTTGAAGGCCCAGCAAAAGCTACATCTCTCGGGCGGCGACTCGAGGTTGCGCGACAAGCCCAAGTCAAATTCCATTGCGCAAATCATCGATGTTCTCAATCTGCGCAAGGTTTTTGAAGCCGAGTCATCCCGTGCCTTGCTACGTCAGGCTGGCTTTCGCTCTGAAAAACATTTGATGACCTTTCTGGTGATGCGGGTTGCCGTTCCGCTGGTTGTGGCCATCGTGGCGTTTGTTTACTCTTCAACAGTTTTTGCCGACAAGGTTTCACCGCCCATGCGCATTGCCGTGGCGATGATTGGCCTGGTGTTCGGCTATTACCTGCCGCAGATTGGTTTGAAGAACATGATCAATCGCCGCCAGGTCTCGATCAAGCGGGCCTGGTCAGATGCCTTGGACTTGCTCTTGATCTGCGTTGAGTCAGGCATGGCGCTGGAGCCTTCGATGAGCCGTGTGGCCCGTGAAATTGGCAAGCAGTCCATACCACTCGCCGAAGAACTGACACTTACAGTTGCCGAGTTGTCTTATCTGCAAGATCGCCGCAAGGCCCTTGATAACCTGAGCAAGCGTGTGCCTCTTGAAACCGTCAGGGGCGTGGTGACCAGCTTGATCCAGTCTGAAAAATACGGAACACCCATTGGCACGGCTTTGCGTGTGCTCGCCCAGGAAAACCGCGACACCCGCATGTCCGAGGCCGAAAAGAAAGCCGCCGCCTTGCCGCCAAAACTAACGGTGCCGATGATCCTGTTCTTCTTGCCGGTGATCTTTGTCGTCATCCTCGGTCCTTCAATCATCCTTGTCACCAAGTCCCAGTAAGTCAAACTGGAGGTTTGGATAGTAGTTTGTGATCACTCGCGACCGACGCCATGGCCCGCTTCATGCCACGGCTATCCGGTTAAGATGTCGTACATCGGAAAAGGATTCAGTCGCTCAACTCTCGATTTGCATTTTGAGTGAACCAAGGCTCTAATGGTGTTGATTGTTTTCCAGTGGTCCAGACTGGTGTTGTACCACCCGTCATTTGAAACCACCTTCCTTCTCCCTCCCCACAAGGGGCAGGGGACTTTTGAGCAAAACTGGTCAGACAAATAGAGTCAATTCAAATGACGGTTGGGTTTACATATCCCCAAAACTGTCATTACCGCAACAAGTGCGGTAATGACAAATTGGGGAATGGGTTCGCAGCGTTTGCCCAAAAAAAATGTCAACACAGTCAGAGCCGATTGCAACTGACTGGCCACCATTCTAGATTTTTTCAGGGGCTTCTGCATTTTCGACGGTGGGTGAGGAAAACCTGGACAGGCCATGGCGGGTCTTGTGCCAATGGAATGGTGCCACAATAAAATCCCAAAGCGCCATCCAGGCCGCAAGGGACATCAGCAACCAATATGCCGGTACGCCTGCCAAGATCTTCCAGCACGAAAAAATGCCAATACGCCGTAGCCCAAGCCGTGCAGTAAGTCCGGCAACAATATAGCCAGCCAACAACATGGCAAGGCAGGCACTTGCAGCAACCGTCGTTGCCATGCTGTCTCCCGACGCCGCGATTTGTCGAGGTAGCAATTGCCAAATTGAATGGGCTAACAGCAAGGGGTGCAACAACGCCGAAACAAAAATGCCGATTGTCATGCCTTGGATGATCCAGAAGCCTGAGGCTCCCAATTCCCGGAAAAGTTCAATTGGATTGCGCATGTGAACAAGCCAAGTCTGTAGAAACCCCTTGAGCCAGCGCCGCCGCTGCTTCAACCAATTGCCGAGATGGGGATTGGCTTCTTCGAAGGTACTGCTGTTCAGCACGCCGCTGCGATAACCGGACCGGGAAAAACGGATTCCAAGGTCGGCATCTTCAGTCACATTGAAAGGATCCCAGCCGCCACAGTGTTGCAAGGCTTCAATGCGGAAGTGATTTGAGGTTCCGCCCAGCAACAAGGGCAGGCTGCTGGACGCCAGCGCTGGCAAGATCACTCTGAACAGGCTGGCATATTCCGCCGTGAATTGTTGCGTCAGCCAATTTTCAGCGGGATTGTAAAAGCACAGGGCGGCTTGCAGGCAGGCCATATCCGGATCTTCATCAGCAAATCTTTCAGCCGCCAGACGAAGTTGGTTGGGTTGTGGAATGTCTTCAGAATCATAGATCGTCAAAAGACTGCCACGTGCAAATTGCAGTGCGTAATTGAGGGCTCGAGGTTTGGTTTGGGGTTTGCCCGCCGGAACCACCAGTACGTCAAAATGGGATGGCAGTGCCAAGGCGTGCACAGCCCGGTGCATCTCCAGATCAGATTCTTCAAGGATGATTTTGATATCGAGTTTTTCTGGCGGATAGTTCAGTTGGCAGAGCGCATGTACCAACTGCCGCAAAACTGCCGTTTCGCCGAACATCGGCACAAGCACAGTATAGAGGGGAAGCGCTTCATTCTGCAGTCGCTTGGATTTTGGGCGGGGCTCCCCGACATCAGGCAACAGGCAAAACGCCCTGATCCCCACGACCATTGCAAAAAATCCGCTGCCAATAATCGACAGAGCGCTGAGAACTGGTGTGACGCCACCGACCTTGCCACAGAGCAGCAGCACAGCGACGAACAGCAACAAGCAGGCGATTTGCTCAGGGAACAAACGGATTCTTGCCGAGAAACGTGGGCGGGACTGTGCCAGATCGAATGTCGCCTTGGCCACCAGCTTTTGTCCCAGCCTCTGAAAAACTGCCGCACTGTAGTCTGCGACAGAGATCCGGGCGACAACCCTTAAGCCTTTGCTGCGCGCCTCCTGCAAAGCGCCTTCACTGACAACCGCGTGGATTGTGTTGGTTGGAATCCAGATCAGCGGCACAATCTTGTGGCGCAATACCAAATCCATTTCGCAAGCTGGCAGTCTCTGGAAGGCATCAAACAACCAGTCCCGTGGGACAATGGGCAAGACATCGAAGCTGTCTTCGGCTAATACTTGCACTGGACCATGGTTGCCAAGGTCGGCTACAAGCTTATGTTGATACAACTCAAACGCCACAACCGCCCCCAGATGACTGAAGACGCAATGGCTATAGCACAATCCTCAGCTACATCAGGAAAGCCGCAAATTCCCCGGACCGCAACCAAGTGGCGATATTATTTATGGCTCGCATTGATCGTTCTGGTTGTTGGGTTGCCGTCCGAAGTTTTTGCGCAACAAGAACAATCTTATTTCCCGAGATTTCGTCACATGGATCCCTCTGGAAGCATTGCAACCGCCAGACCCGCCGCAGGTTTGATCCTGTTGACCGATGAGGATTTTGCACCTTGGAGTTTCAAAGGCAGCGATGGGACATTGAAAGGCGTTTCTGTTGAACTGGCACTTGCTGCTTGTGCAGGTGCCGAAATCAAATGCGAGATCAGAGCCCTGCCGCACCAGGATGTTTTGGCGAAATTCAAGGCTGGCGAAGGCGACATGATTATTTCGGGTCTTCGCATGACTGATGCCATTGCCAAAGATGCAACCCTGACACGCCCCTATTTTGTTTCGCTTGGCAGATTTGTTACGCGATTGGGATCACCTTTGCCCGGTGCCGACGTGCGGTCGCTGGCTGGCAAGCGCTTGGGCTATGTCAAAGGATCGGCCCATGGCGCCTTTCTGGAAAAATATTACAACCGCGCCAGTTTAACGGCCTATGAAAATGCCGCCGCCATGCATGAAGCCCTGCGGACCGGTTTGGTGGATGCCATTTTTGGTGACAGTCTGGGACTGTCCTATTGGGTGGGGGGCAGTCTTTCCCGGGCCTGTTGCGCACCACTTGGCAAGGCTTTCGTGGACCGTGAAACATTTTCCCGAAGCTTGGGTTTTCTGGCGCGCCGCGATGGCAAAAATCTGCGGGACCTGTTTGATGCAAGTCTCGACCAACTTGAGCAGCAAGGGGTTACCGCCAAAATTTTCAACGCCTATTTGCCAGGTCCCATCTGGTAGGTTTCAAGTTTGCGACAAACGCTCGGCTTGCGAGCCTCTGAGGGTTGCCAATTGGCCTGCGCCAACGTTTTGGCGCATGCCTTTGAGAATATCAGCGATCAATCCCGGCCCTTGATAAACCAGCGCTGAATAAAGTTGAACAAGCGAAGCCCCGGCCCTGATTTTTTCGAGCGCCGATGCGGCGTCCTCTACGCCACCTGCCCCCACAAGGGGAATCTGTCCTTTGGTCAACACAAAGAATTTAGCCAGTTGGCGTGTCGCCAATGATCGCAAGGGGCGACCTGAAAGACCGCCGGTTTCATGGGCATGTTTTGAAGTGAGGGAAGGTCTCGACAATGTCGTGTTAGATATGATCACGCCATCCACAGCGCCGCCACCACAACAGATGGCGATATCACGCAATTCTTCATCGCCAAGATCAGGCGCTATTTTGAGTAACATGGGAACCTGGGTTTTTTTTTTGGCTCGGGCGCTATTCAAGCGGTCCAGCAATTGCTGCAATTCCGCTGGCGATTGCAGACCCCGCAATCCCGGCGTGTTGGGCGATGAGATGTTGATGGTGATATAATTTGCAACATCGGAAAAAACCTCGATGCCCCGGACATAGTCGGAAATCCGGTCGGTTGCGTCCTTGTTGGCACCAATGTTAACGCCGATGATTCCACCGGGGTGACGTTGCGACAAGCGTTGCAAAACCGCGTCGTGGCCCTGGTTGTTGAAACCCATGCGGTTGATCACGGCCCGGTCTTCGCTCAGGCGAAACAGCCGGGGTTTTGCATTGCCGGTTTGCGGACTTGGCGTAACCGTGCCGACTTCGACAAAACCGAAACCAAAACCCAGCATGGCGTGGGGTACTTCGGCATTTTTGTCGAAACCTGGCGCCAGACCAACCGGATTGGGAAATTCGAGACCAAATAAGTTTTGGGAAAGTCGCGGATATGGATTTTTGCTTTGGTGCCGCAACGGCAGGCAGGATAGCGCCCGGATTGTTGCGAGGTGAGCCTGCTCTGCATCGAGAGCATGGAGGAATGGCCGCGAGAGATGAAACAGCCCTGAAAGAACGCTCAAGTTTTCCACCCCTGCGGAAAATCATGGCTAGTGCCATTCCAAGGCATCGGTTGGGCCCAAAGCGCCGATGCAGGATCAATGCTGGCGTAAACGTGAGGAAACAAGGTGCCGCCGCGCGATGCCTCCCATTTCAGGGACGGGCCAAAAGCTTCCGGCAGAAATGCCACGAGGAGGAGATTGTCAATCCCGGCAAAATGTAGCCGGGCAGTCTCCTCAGCCTGTTCTGCCGATGACAAATGGATGTAGCCATCTTTCAAATCAATTGATGCGCCTTTGAAAACGCACGACTTCAGGGCATTTTCCCAAACATTGGAATCAACAATTTTATAAATCAGGGGCATCAGGGGATTTCCACAAATTCCTAAACTGGAACAACAATAACATTAGACAATTTCGGCCATCTGAGGTATTTTGTCCTATTAATGGTCGCGATTCAAGATTTTTCAGGAGGGGCCCATGTTTTCCCACAAGCAGGTTTGGAATGCCATTGATGTGATTGCCGAGCGTTATGGCTTCTCGGCTTCCGGTCTTGCCAAAAAGGCAGGGCTTGATCCGACGTCATTCAACCCGTCAAAGCGCAATGGCCCAGATGGCAGGCCGCGCTGGCCGACCATGGAATCGATTTCCCGCGTGCTGAACGCTTCTGGCGCACCGGTTGATGAGTTCATGGAAGTTTTGGCTGGCAAGAAAGGCCAGCCGCCCAAGCGTCGGGTTTTGCCCCTGTTGGGTTTTGCCAAGGCAGGGCGGGGTGGTTTTTTTGACGATGGCGGTTTTCCGGCTGGTGAAGGCTGGGATGAGGTGGAAGTGCCAGGCGTTACCGATACCACAGCCTATGCCCTTGAAATCACCGGCGACTCGATGATGCCGATTTATCGGGAAGGTGATACAATTATCGTTTCGCCTGCAGCAACGGTGCGTAGAGGTGACCGTGTTGTGGTGCGCACCGAAGATGGTCAGGTGATGGCCAAGATCATGAAAAAACAAACAGCGAAGTCAATCGAACTGGCTTCGTTCAATCCTGAACATCCTGACAAAATTCTCGATGCCAAGAACGTGGATTGGATGGCGCGAATTATTTGGGCGTCGCAATAAGCCACACACCTCCCACACAGATTGTGTGGTGCGGTGACAAAAAATGCAAATACTGCCGATAGGTTTCAAATCCTGATCATGCGATGGTGATCCCGGATTTTGAAACGGGGTTTTGCATGCAGGTTGCTTTGAACGAATTATATCGGGGACTGAAAATCCCGCTGGGCTTTTCGGTGTTGGCAACGCGGCTTGCGGCAGTGCTGCTTGCCAGTTTACTGGCCGCATTGATTTTCCGGGACAAGGGACCGGGCAGCGTTGCGGCGCTGGTATTCTTGTTGCCGCTCGTGGCCATCGCACGGGATTGGCAAAAAATCCGGCTGCATCGCCAATCATTGTTTTTGCTGTGTGTTGCATTGCTGTCGATTGCGGGCGTGGCGCTGGAGCCGGGGTTTCTCAACCTCACCATGTCGTGGGCCATGTTATCGGCTTTGGCGGTGACGCTGCATCTCGGTGATGGTTTAACGAGCCTGCAAACCTTGGGTGCCATCTTCCGAAACTACCTCAAGGCACCGGGTCATGCCTGCCGTCGCTTGGCCCCTGTTGAAATGTTGGAAGGCGCAAAAAAATCCTGGGGCGGCAGAAGTCTTGCGGGCCTATCGGTTGGGGCACTGGCTTTGCCGATTGTTGCGGTTGTGGTCTTCGGCAGTTTGCTGATTACGGCCAATCCGGTTTTGGAGAACTTTGCCCGCAAATTTGATATCGTCAGTTTGATTGATCTCATTTTAAGCCGGGGTCTGGTGATCTTTGTTTTGGCCTTCGCACTGCTTTGGCCGCTGTTGCATGTGGCTGTGGCGCGGCGGCCTGAAGCCCATACGGTGGTTGATCAAAACTCCCCGGCATGGCACCGCTTGTTCTTCCGGCCAGCCACTGTTGCGCTCACGTTGTTGCTTCTCAACGGCATGTTTGGTTTCGAAAACCTGTTGGACCTCTGGAATGTCTGGCTGGTGCAGGTCTTGCCGGGTGACTATTCCCATGCCGAATATGTGCACCGCGGGGCATACACGCTGGTTGTGACGGCAATTCTTGCCGCACTCCTCATGATATTTGCCCTGTGGCCCCATTCTGCCACGGCCAAATCCGTAACTGTGCAGCGGCTGGTTTATTTGTGGATGGGCCAAAACCTGCTGTTGCTCGGGTCATCGGCAAAACGCACCTTGTCCTATGTCAACGCCTATGGTTGGACCGAATGGCGACTGGCCGGTTTGATCTGGATGGGGCTGGTGGGCTTTGGCTTGGCCACCATCATCTGGCGGGTTTGGCTGACACGCGACAACAAGTGGTTGATCAATGCCAATCTGGTAGCGGCAGCAGTTTTGTTGGTGGTCTGTGGCTTGATGGATTTCAGGGGGCGGATTGCTGATTGGAATGTGGATCGTAATCTCGCAAACAGTTCCGCCAGCCTCGACCTCAACTACATGGGCCGATTGGGCGAGACAGCCTTGCCTGCACTCTATCGGCTGCGCCTAGTATTTTCGCCTTATGACTACAAAAATTCACGCAAGGACATTCATTCCATTGATACCATAAGGGCCAGCAGAATCATCAACGACCTTGAACATCAGGTTCGCATGACGCAACGTAATTGGCAGAGTTGGACTTGGCGTTATTCCGACCTGCTGGCCCTTGGAGCACGTCCATGAGCTTGCTTGATGAACTGGAATCTGAAATGACTGAAATCATGGCAGCTCGCGAAAATTCTTCTGTTCCCTCCCTGATCAAGCAGGAACTGGCCCGGCGCCGCATGTCGCGGGCGAGCTTGGCGGATGCGGCAAAGATCAGCCTGTCAGCTTTGGAAAAAGGCTTGGGCGGCCAGCGCTCGCTTTCTCCAACGACATTGGTGCGGCTCGAAGATGTGCTGGGACTGAATTTAAGGAACAGTCCGGCCACCACAGCCCCCGATGAACTGGGCGGTTATGCCAGGGCTGGCATTTCATGGCTGGAAGGCAACTATCTCACCATCCGACCTTCTTCCAAGCGCCCGCAAGACATTGTCACCTATATTACCGATGTGACGTGGGACGAGAGCTTGGGACATTTGGTATTCGCCGAAAAAGCCAGATTGGATGCGGCCTATGCGCAAGCGGGCCACGTGGCTGTGCCGCACCAGACCGGCCACATCTACTTCACCACCAACCGCCACGGCCAACACCGCTTGATGTTGTTGCAACGCCAAGCCACGACGGGCGACATGCATGGACTGCTTTTGACTTTGCAACAGGAAAAGGGTGCAAGGCTTTTGCCGGTATCGATGCCCGTGGCACTGGTTCCCATCGCCAACCTGAAACATCCTCCGGCCCTTGGTGCGATTGGCCAAGGCCACAAAAATTATGTGGAATTGAAGGCTGTGTTGAATCGGACGATAGGGGATGGATTTGCTGGAATGTTGACGGGGTGAGGCGGGGGAGTTGTGGCGTAGTCCCCCACCTCCGCCCGTTGGGCACCTCCTCCCCGCGAAAGGCGCGGGTTGGAGGGCATTGATTGGATACCAGTATTCAACAAGTGCCCTCCAACCCGATTCTTCATCGGGGAGGAGGTGGCGCGAAGCGACGGAGGTGGGGGACAGTTGTAGCTTTGTACTTCTCAAATCCTCGCGTTGACAAACCCTACAAAGGCTTCCAGCCATTTGGTCAGGTGTTGACGTGAGTTTTCGTCAGTGAGATTCCCGTCAGCATCAAACTTGTCTTCATTGCCGCCGGCAAAAAATTCTGGTTTTGGCATGGTGATAGCTTCCATCGCTTGCAGGTTTTGGCGTAAATGATATTGCGAGCGGCCCGTTCCCAGGGGTCCTGCTGCGGCACCGATGATGCCGAGTTTTTTTCCGCGAAACGGTGAGCCGCCCCGCGACAGCCAGTCCGTGGCATTTTTCAGTACACCGGGAATTGAGAAATTATATTCTGGTGTGGCAATCACCACGGCATCAGCGGCGCTGATTTTTTGGTCGAGGGCCGCAACGCTTGTTGGTTTGCCGGAAGCCGTTTCCACATCGCCATCATAGAGCGGGATGCCATGCAGAGTGGCGAGTTCAATTTCCACACCCGGCGGCGCCACGTCGCTCAAGGCGCGCAACAATCCGGTGTTGGTGGAGGCTTTGCGCAAGGCTCCTGAAATGGCGATGATCTTCATGGGTTCTCCACGCGTTTGATGGTCTTAAAAGCAGCCAGCGCCCGGTCGCGGGCCATGCCATGGTCTACCATGGGTTTGGCATAATTGCGCGGGGGCACTGCCATTTCCCAGGGCTTGTGAATATCGCCATTGGAAAGGGATGAAAGTTCCGGCACCCAGCGGCGCACATAAGCGCCATCCGGATCAAATTTCAAGCCTTGCAGCACCGGATTGAAAATCCGGAAATACGGTGCAGCATCAGCACCACAGCCCGCCACCCATTGCCAGCTTGCGGCATTGGCGGCGATATCGGCATCAACCAGCGTATCCCAGAACCAGCGTTCTCCATCCTGCCACGGCACCAGCAAATGTTTGATCAGGAACGACGCCACGACCATGCGCACCCGGTTGTGCATGATGCCCGTGGCCCAGAGTTCGCGCAGGCCCGCATCAACAATCGGATAACCGGTTTCGCCGCGCTGCCAACGCCGCAACGCATCACGATCATCCGTCCACGGAAAATCCTCAAATTCCCGGCGGAAAGGTTTGGTTGGAAAACTAGGCACGTGGTGGATGAGGCTATAGGAAAATTCGCGCCATAGAACTTCCTTCAGAAATTTTTCGCCGTCGCGATCAAGTTTGCCTTCGGCTTCATGCATGGCGCGTTCCACCGCATGCCAAGCCTGATGGGGTGAAATTTCGCCCCAATGGAAATGTGCAGACAAACGCGAGACATGGGCTTGATCGGGTCGGTCGCGGCCTGTCGCATAGCCGTGCAAACCATGGTCCATAAAATCAAAAAGCCGCTGTTGGGCCCCTGCTTCACCGGGAGTCCAGTGTTCTTCCAGGGTGTTGGACCAATCAGGTTTCGTTGGCAAAAGTTTTAGATCGGCAAGGGCAGGGCGTTGCACGTTACCTTGCCAATGCTGGATTTCCGGCACGGGTTTCAGGGCGCGTATCGGCCCCTTGGCAAAACAGGCGCGGGAATAAGGTGTGTAAACCTTGAAAAATTCGCCTGATCCATTGCGAATGCTCTCCGGCTCATGCAACAAAAAGCCGCCATAGCGATGGCAGGCAACGCCATGGCTATCGCAGTGGTTTTTAATTCTCTCTTCCAAGGCACCCGCCCAAGGCGCGTAGTCTCTGGTAAAATAAAGCCCCTGTGGCTTCACTTCTTCAATCAGCGCGGCCAAAACCTCGTCTGCACGCCCGCGCCGAAAAACCAGTGGCAGGCTGATGTTGAGCTTTTCCAGACTGCGGTGCAGCCACCAGCGCGAAGCCCCACCCCAGCGCCAATCGCCGGGAGTTTCATCGTCCAGAATATAGACCGGAAGTACCGGACCAGCTGCCGCCGCCGCTGACAATGCCGGATGATCCGACAGGCGCAAATCCTGCCTGAACCACATGATAACGGGTTGAACCAATTTGAGCCTCGATTTGGGGGTGGAATGTCGTTCCCCACCTCCGCCCTTCGGGCACCTCCAACCCCCCCAAGTGGCGGGTTGGAGGGCGGAGTTTGAGTCCCATATAC
>JANOVS010000119.1:0-43149 GCA_031417515.1 Hyphomicrobiales bacterium | reverse complement strand
TCGAGCGAACCATCGAAAGCGCAACCGCTTGGCTCTATCTCGCTTCAGTCCAGCAAATCACCCGCAGAATCGCAAGTGCTTGAATTCACGCCAAATCATTATGAGTCAGACTCTAAGGGGTTCACCTGATTGTGAAGGTGATGGGCATTTCGCGCCCCGCTGGATTTGGACTTGGGTCTTGACCTTGGACCCCTGCATGCTTACCTCTGCTGCACGTCACACGTCCTGATTTGGAGAATGCCCATGTCCACCCATAAAGTTACCGATGCTTCATTTGATGCTGATGTTCTGAAATCAACCACACCTGTTGTGGTGGATTTCTGGGCGGAATGGTGTGGCCCCTGCAAGATGATTGGCCCGTCCCTGGAAGAAATTGCCAAGGATCTCGGTGCCAAGGCAAAGATCGTCAAGATCAATATCGACGAAAATCCATCGACGCCGTCAAAGTTCGGTGTGCGCGGCATTCCCACCTTGATGGTGTTCAAGGATGGCAAACTCGCCGCCACCAAAGTCGGTGCAGCACCGAAGAACCAGCTGCAAAGCTGGATCGAACAATCGATCTGACATCGCTATCGAGGGAAGCATGACGAAATCAGGCTTCCCTCTCTTGAGCCAAGCCGAAATTCAGGGTCGCGTGGCCTTGGTCGTCGGCACCTATGACACCAAGGGCGAGGAGTTGCGTTTCATCCGCGACAAACTGCTTGGCCTTGGCATTGCCGCCAAGACCGTTGATCTCTCCACATCTGGCAAATCCTCTTCGGGAGATGTCACGCCTTTGCAGGTTGCGGCCATGCACAGGGATGGTTCAACAGCCGTCTTCAGCAACGACCGCGGCCAATCGATTTCTGCCATGGCAGAGGCCTTTGCCTGCTGGATTGAACAGCAACGCGACATCGGCGGCATCATTTCTGCAGGGGGTTCGGGTGGAACAACACTGGCCACCGCAGGCATGCGAAAGCTTCCCGTCGGCATTCCAAAAGTCATGGTGTCAACTGTCGCATCCGGGGACGTCGGCCACTACGTCGGACCTTCTGATATCATGATGATGTATTCCGTCGCCGATGTGCAGGGCATCAATCCGATCAGCGAGAAGGTGCTGTCGAATGCCGCCCATGCCTTGGCCGGGATGATTGCGGGTCTACCAACGGCGGAAGAACAGGAAGCCATTCGCCGCAACGCCAGACCAGCCGTCGGCCTCACCATGTTTGGTGTCACCACGCCCTGCATCCAGGCGATCCAGAAAAAGCTTGAAGCCGACTACGACTGCCTGGTTTTTCACGCCACCGGCACCGGCGGGCGCTCAATGGAAAAGCTTGTCGACTCCGGTCTGATCCATGCCCTGCTGGATATCACGACAACCGAAGTGGCCGACATGCTGGTGGGTGGGGTTTTTGCTGCGGATGCGGATCGTTTCGGGTCCATCATCCGCACCGGCATCCCCTATGTCGGATCCGTCGGCGCATTGGACATGGTCAACTTCGGCCCGCGCAATTCAATGCCGGAAAAATTCAACTCGCGAAAATTTCTTGCCCACAATTCGAATGTCACGCTGATGCGCACCACCCCTGACGAGAACCGCGTCATGGGTAAATGGATCGCGGAACGATTGAACCAGATGGAAGGCGAGGTGCGGTTTTTGTTGCCAGAGGGTGGCGTGTCACTGATTGATGCGCTGGGGAAACCGTTCCATGATCCCGAAGCCGACAATGCCCTGTTTGAAGCCATCGAAAAAACCCTCCGCACCACCCGTCACCGCACGGTTCAGCGGGTTGCAGCCAATATCAATGAACCACTGTTTGTCGAGACTGCCTTGGCAACCTTCGCCGATATCACATCAAAAACAACCGGGAGAATGTGAGTGCCACGCTTTGAACGAAAAGCCCTGATGGAAAAATTCCACGACATGAAGCGCCGCCGCAT
Source organism: Hyphomicrobiales bacterium (assembly GCA_031417515.1). Lineage (GTDB taxonomy): Bacteria > Pseudomonadota > Alphaproteobacteria > Rhizobiales > Aestuariivirgaceae > Aestuariivirga. The sequence continues at coordinate 41,229 of JANOVS010000119.1, read as the reverse complement.
CCCCATTGTCGGGGGTGGTGCGGGTACGGGGCTTTCTGCCAAATGCGAAGAGGAAGGCGGCATTGATCTCATCGTGATTTACAATTCCGGCCGCTACCGCATGGCAGGTCGTGGTTCACTTTCTGGTCTGTTGGCTTACGGCAATGCCAATGACATTGTCATGGAAATGGCCAAGGAAGTTCTGCCTGTCACCCAACGAACGCCCGTGCTTGCAGGCGTCAATGGCACCGATCCGTTTTGCGTGTTCGACAAGTTTCTTGATGACCTGAAAGCCATTGGCTTCTCCGGCATTCAGAACTTCCCGACAGTTGGCCTGATCGACGGTACATTCCGCGCCAATCTCGAAGAAACCGGCATGTCCTATTCCCAGGAGATTGATCTCGTCGCCTTGGCCCATGCCAAGGACATGTTGACTACACCCTATGTCTTCAACCCTGGTGAAGCCGCCGCCATGACCAAAGCCGGAGCCGACATCATTGTCTGCCATTTGGGTCTCACAACAGGCGGCTCCATCGGGTCGAAGACGTCCCTGAAGCTGGAAGATTGTCCCGCCATCGTTGATGCTTGGTCGGAAGCTGCGCTGAAAGTGAACCGGGATGCGATTGTGCTGGTGCACGGCGGCCCGGTGTCTTCGCCTGAAGATGCCAGCTTCATCTTGCAGAACACCAAAAACTGCCACGGCTTTTATGGTGCTTCCTCGATGGAGCGATTGCCAACAGAAGTGGCGCTCACCGAGCAAACCAGAAAATTCAAGGCCATCACCTTTGAGTGAGGCTGCTTGCCGGAAGCTTTCCCTCAAAGCTCAATCACTTTTCCCGTGCGCACACTTTCGTCTGCGGCCAGCACAATACGCAATGAATTGATCGCTTCCTCAACGTGTGCCGACATATCCCGGTCATTGATGATGGCATCAAGAAACAGCGCTTGTTCACGGTTGCAGAGTTCCTGATGACCGGGCTCGTCATCCATGCGGATGATGTCATCCCTGCGGGCAAATTTGCCGTCTGGTGTCAATCCAGCGTGATGCAGCCGCAGGGCAGAAGTCTTGGTATGGGCGTCAACATCAGCGGAGTCGGTTTTTACCTCGTCCATCGCGATGGAAACGGAGCCCTTGGGACCGATCATGTCTTTCACAAAAAATGCCGTTTCACTCATCATCGGCCCCCAGCCCGCTTCATACCAGCCGACCGAGCCATCATCGAATGTCACTTGCAACTGGCCATAGTTATACATGTCGGCATTGACCTCGTCAGTCAGGCGCACGCCGATGGCATGCACCCGCTTGGGTTTGGCACCCGTGACCTGACACATCACATCAACATAATGCACGCCACAATCGACAAGCGGCGATATGGAATTCATCAGCTGCTTGTGCACCTGCCATTGCGCACCCGATGACTGTTGATTGAGATTCATCCGCATGACCAGCGGCTTGCCCAGGGTCTTGCCAAGTTCTACAAATTTCACCCAGGAGGGGTGGACGCGCAGAATATAGCCGATGACGATCTTGCGATTTTTGAGCTTGGCCAATGCAGCGATATCAAGCGCTTCATCGACCGTCGCAGCCAGCGGCTTCTCGATGAAAACATGACAACCCGCATGCAAGGCAAGACGCGCATATTCGGCATGGGTATCGGGCCAGGTATTGATGGAAACCGCGTCAGGCTTTGTTGCGGCCACGGCCTGTGCGTAATCATTGTAGAGGGCAATACTAGGAAATTCAGTTTTGAGATCATCGCGATCATCAATGCCCCGGCTACATAGACCGACAATTTGAAATCCGTCATTGGCCGCATAGGCCCTCGCATGGGAAAGCCCCATGTTGCCAACCCCAACCACCAGAACCCTGACCTTGCTCATCTGCCTTCAACCCAAGTTTGTGTGACGTTCATGTTGTCATCAAGATGCACCAGACTGGCAAGTGCACCCGGCGCAATCAGGCCCAGTTGATTTTGCAAACCAAGGAACCGCGCCGGATTGGCCGATGCCATACGAAGGGCCGTGGCCAAATCCAGTTCAAGTTTGGTGACGCAAAAACGCACCGCTGCATCCATGGTCAGATTGGAACCGGCCAATGTGCCGTCACGCAAAGTGAGACGGTTGTCAACGCGACTGACCTGTCGTCCTTGCAATATAAAGTGATCCGGCCCCCCCGCTGCCGTCGGCATGGCATCACTCACCAGCATGAAGCGATCAGCGCTGGTTGCTGAAAATGCCAGCTGCAAAGTAACCTCATGGACATGCAAACCATCGGCGATAATGCCGATGAAACTGGCGGCGTCCGAAAGTGCCGCACCGACCATGCCAGGTTCCCGACCTGTCAACTGGCTCATGGCATTGAACAGGTGCGTGAAGCTTGTTGCCCCTGCGGCCAATGCAGCCTTCACTTCACTGTAACGGGCGTCCGAATGACCGAGGCTGACCAGAATGCCACCTTCAACAAGTTGCCGAATTTGTTGGGGCGACACGCAATTGGGGGCCACCGTCAGCATGAAGGCTCCGCAATCAGCCGCAACGAATTGCTGGATATCTGCTTCGGTGATCGCCCTGATGAATGCAGCATCGTGGGCACCCCGGCGCTTCGGATCAAGGAAAGGTCCTTCAACGTGAATACCGAGAATGCCTGCCTTGCCATGGCCTCGCGCCGCGCGCACGGCAGCGATGGCATCACGCGTGATGTGTGGCGCATCGGTGATGACCGTTGGCAGCAGGCCGGTTGTGCCAAATCTGCGGTGCGCCTCTGCAATGTGATTTACCACTTCAACTGAAGGCCTGTCGTTCAACAAGGCACCCCCACCCCCATTCACCTGCACATCGATAAACCCAGGTGCCAACACACCGCCATCAAGCTCAATCCGCTTGATCGAGGTTGGCAAACTCGACGACGGTTCGATTGCCGTGATGTGCCTGCCGTCAACCACAACAGCCAAGTCATCATGAAATGACACCCCATCAAAAACCCGGGCACCGGTGAGTGCAAAACCCATCACATGGTCTCCGTCACTTTGTTCAACAACCGGGGTTGATCAGGATTGCGACCCCGCGCAACTGCAACTCTCTCAATGGCAAGATACGCCGTTTGCATCATGACGATGGGATCAAGCAGCGGATGGGCTGTCCGGATGGTCGGCAATTCTGCGCTCCCCGCCACCATCACATCGGCACCTGCAACCCGCAAATGATCGACAGCCCGCAAGGTGCCTTCCTGTGCTGCATCATGCTGGGCATAGACCAAAACCGGAAAGCCATTTTCGACAAGCTCCAAGGGCCCATGCATCACTTCCGCCGCCGAATAGGCTTCGGCATGAATGGCGCAGGTCTCCTTGAGTTTCAGGGCCGTCTCCGCCGCAATTGGGTAGGAAGGACCGCGTCCCAACACATAAAGTGATTCAGCCCGCGCCACACGCTGCACGAAGGCTGGCCATTGCAGTTTGCTGGCGTCATGCAAATGTTGCGGCAACTCCGTGATCGCCCGCTGCAAACCTTCATCCTGCGTCCAGGCCGCCACCAACGCCGCACCCGCCACCAGTGATACAATAAAGGACTTTGTGGCAGCCACACTCTTCTCCAGCCCGGCATGCAGCGGCAGGCAGATATCGGCAGCACGGGCTACAGGCGAATCCTCGACATTCACGATGGCAATTGTAACGGCTCCGGCGGTCCGCGACGCTTTCTGCAGCGCCACAATATCCGGACTCTGGCCGGATTGGGATATCGTCACGGCAAGGCTGTTCCGGGCCTTCAATTTGGCGCCATAAACGCTGACCACCGAAGCCCCGACGGATGCCACCAATGTGCCCGTCAGAATCTCTGTCAGATATTTCAGATAGGACGCCGCATGGTCTGAACTGCCCCGCGCTGACGTCAGCATCACAGATGGCGGCTTGGCTGCAAGGCGCTTTCCAATTTCCTTGAGTGCCATCTTGTTGCAATCCAGAAAGTGCTGCACAGCATCCGGTGCCTCACGGGCTTCCTGCGCCATAAGACTCATGTTCGAACCTCCGGTGCCAATCTCATCCCCAGCGCTCCGGCAGTTTCTGGTTGCGCCGCGCCAACATGATGGCACCGTCCATCGCGTCAGCTTCTGGAACTACGAGGGCAGCCCTCACATCGGCATCCAGATAAGGCGGATAAACCGTTGCCAGTCCCCCCATCAGGCAAAGGCGTTTTGCGCCCCGCACCAAAAGCGCGTGGCCAAGTTTTGAAATTGCCGCCGCCCCTTCGATGACAATGGTCATGCCCTGTACATCAGCCTTGGCGGCGTGTTCAAACACCAGTGGCGCAAAAGCCGCATAGTCTTTCGGCACGGCTGTTTCCGACCAGCGCGTCAAGGCTTGACGTGTCCGCCCGCAGCGCTCCAGCACAGCCTCAATCATGCCAGTTGGCTGCAACAGTCCATCCAGTGCCAAGGCGGCGCGGCGCACCGCATGGTGGCCCAACCAGGCGCCTGAACCGTGATCACCCAATTGAAACCCCCAGCCGCCCACCATGTGGCGCTGACCATCAACAATGCCCAGACCAATCGATCCAGTACCGGCAATCACAATGCCACCATTGTCACCGCCAAAGGCACCAAGACAGGCGACAAATGCGTCATTGTCGGCAATGACCGAGGCAAAGGGCAGTTCGGCGGTTTGAATTTTTTCGGCACCAACTGATGTGACAATGCCAGCCAAACCCAGTCCGGCATGAAGATCGCTGATGGCCACGCCAGCAGATTTGGCGGCTTCAGTTGCTACGGCAACTATATTGGCAATGGAACCGTTGTAGTCCTGATAAATATTGGACGATCCGCCCACCGCTTCAGCAAGTTTGCGGCCCTGCACGTCCCTGATTCGGGCCCGGCATTTCGATCCGCCGCCATCAATGCCCAGAAAAAACCGATGGGAATTGATCATGGAGAAAATCATACCAAAACAATACCATACTAGAAAGTCATTTTTGACTATATTCAACATGTTGAAATAGATTAAATATCCAACTTGATCGGCAGAAATAAAAACAATTCATTCGACAAGTGGTTTTGAGGTGGTGTTAATTAACCATGCCGTTCACGCCGACATCGACAGAATCGAGCCTGCCGAATCTCGCAGGGTTTGACGCTTGGGATAGCCCCCACATCCTTGCTGTTTTGTTGGCAGGCCAACGGCGCGCACTGGATGCTGTGGAGCGCGCCCTGCCTGCCATTGCAGAAGCGGCAGCGCTGGTGGCCGACCGTGTTGGAAAGGGCGGACGGTTGTTTTACGCAGGTGCGGGAACCTCCATTCGCATCGGCGTGCAGGACGGCAGCGAGTTGCCTGCAACTTTCGGCATGGCGGAAGAAAAGTTGGTCTACCTGATTGCAGGGGATCGCCCGGCAATGTTTGAAACCCTGGCCGACGCAGAAGATGATGAAAATCGTGGCCATGGTGCAGGGCAGGGCTGTAGTTCTGAAGACGTATTGATCACTATCGCAGCCTCGGGTCGCACCCCCTACACTATTGCCGCAGCCAAGGCCGCCCGAACGAACGGCTGTGCTGTCATTGCGGTGGTGAATAATGCAGATTCACCACTCGGGCAAATCGCCGATATTGAAGTGTTCATTGACTCAGGTCCCGAGGTGATTTCCGGATCGACCCGCTTGGGAGCCGGAACTGCACAGAAAGCCACGTTGAACCTGATTTCAACCCTTGCCTTCACACGGCTTGGTGCCGTCCATGATGGCTTGATGGTGAATGTTCAGGCAGGCAACAGCAAGCTTGCACAACGGGCGCGCCATATCGTCATGAAAATTGCCGGAGTGTCTGAAGACAGGGCCGCAGCAACACTTCGAATAACCCATAACGACATAAAACCAGCTGTCTTGCTCTGCAAAGGCATGCCGGATTTTGCTGCAGCGCAAAAGCTTTTGGCTGTCACAAAAGGAAACCTGAGGCTGGCCTTGTCGAAGCTTTCGACTTCGGTGTAGCCTCTCAAATCTCATCATGAGAAAAGGGAGAAGACCATGTTCAAAACAACCTTCAAAACCCTGCTGCTGGCCGCCGTGGCCACCTCGGCAATGGCTGGTGCAGCATCTGCGGGAAAACTGACCATTGAAAGCTGGCGCAACGACGATGCCACCATCTGGAAGGAAAAACTCATTCCGGCTTTCAACGCCAAGTATCCCGACATTCAAGTTGAATTCACACCCACCGCACCCAAGGAATACAACGCCGCCCTGAATGCGCGACTCGAAGGGGGCACGGCTGGCGACATCATCACCTGCCGCCCGTTTGATGCGTCACTGGAACTCTTCAACAAGGGCCATCTTGCAGGCCTCAATGACCTTGCCTCCATGGCCAATTTTTCCGATGTGGCCAAGAGTGCCTGGACCACCGATGATGGCAAAACCACGTTCTGTGTACCCATGGCCTCGGTGATCCACGGCTTTATCTACAACAAGGACATCTTCAAGGAAGTTGGCGTTGAGCCGCCCAAGACCGAAGAAGAATTCTTGGCCGTACTGGAAAAGATCAAGGCCAACGGCACCTATACGCCGCTGGTCATGGGCACTAACGACCAGTGGGAAGCCGCCACCATGGGCTTTCAAAACATTGGCCCCAATTATTGGAAGGGCGAAGAAGGCCGCAAAGGCTTGATTGATGGCACGGCCAAGCTCACCGACAAGCCCTATGTCGACACCCTTGCAGCACTGGCCAAATGGGCTCCCTTCATGGGTGATGGCTTCAAGGCGCAAACCTATCCCGACAGCCAGAACCTGTTTGGTCTTGGCAAGGGTGCCATCTATGCCGCCGGTTCCTGGGACATTTCCACGTTCCGTGGCCAGAAGGTCAACATGGGTGCCTTCAAGGCTCCACCGCCCGCTGGATCGGATTGCTATATTTCCGACCACACCGACATCGGCATTGGTCTGAATGCCAAGTCCGGCAATGCCGAGGAAGCCAAGAAGTTCCTCGACTGGGTGGGATCAGAAGAATTTGCCACCATCTTCGCCAATGCCTTGCCCGGTTTCTTCCCCTTGTCGAATGGCAAGGTAACCCTGACCGACGATGTGGCCCAGGAGTTCATCAACTGGCGCGGCACCTGCAAGTCAACCATCCGCAACAGCTATCAAATCCTGTCACGCGGCACACCGAACCTTGAAAACGAACTGTGGAACGTTTCAGCCCAGGTGTTGAACGGCACCTTGACCCCTGATGCTGGCGCAGCCCAGCTGCAGGATGGTTTGAAGAAGTGGTACGCACCACAGCAGAAATAATACCAACGGTACTTTAATTTAACTTTTTCTTCTCCCTCCCCCTTGTGGGGAGGGCCGGGGTGGGGGTCGCTCCGACGGATGGAGAAAAGCTAAAATTCTTTGCGAAATCATAGGCCTGAATGACCCCCACCCTAACCCTCCCCACAAGGGGGAGGGGATTTCTGAGCGAAATTCCCTGATCAAAGTGAGTCATTTCAAATGACCATTGGTACAAGTATTCAATGTAAACAGCACGCGGGTGGAGGCAAAACCTCTACCCGTGCGCACTTTACATTCTGAATTTGAAAAGCACGGCATGAAACATCGGGCACTACAGCAAGCACAGGGCGGCCTCGTCGGCATGACGCAAACCGCTTACTTGCGTGTCCTGTTGTTTTTCATGGCACCGGCCCTGCTGATTTACACGGCGTTTTCAATCTATCCCTTGATCCACACAATCATTTCGTCATTCTACCAAAAGCAGGATGATGCCTCCCATGTCTTTGTCGGCCTGCAGAATTTTACAACCCTGTTGACGGACCCAACCTGGTCGGCCCCATTCTGGAACGCTTTCTGGAACAACTGCAAATTTTTTCTGATCCACATGCTGGTGCAAAATCCCATCGGGCTGGTGTTGGCGGCATTGTTGAGTTTGCCGGTGCTGCGTTTTCGTGCCACCTATCGCACCCTGATTTTCATGCCGACCATGTTGTCAGTCGTTGTCATCGGATTTTCATGGCAACTCATTCTGTCGCCGCTCTGGGGCATATCGAAGATCTTGCTGAAGTCTGTGGGCCTGGGCCATTTGTTTGCGCCGTGGCTTGGCCAGGAATCGACCGCACTCCTCACCATTTCGCTGATCTCTGTCTGGCAGTTTGTCGGCATTCCGATGATCCTGATCTATACCGCCCTGCTGGCCATTCCCGATGAATTGATTGATGCCGCGACGGTTGATGGCCTCAACCAGTTCCAGGCCTTCGTTTTTGTAAAACTACCGTTGATCTGGCCAACCATCGGCTTGGTGTCGGTGCTGACCTTCGTCAACAACTTCAACGCCTTTGATCTTGTCTATGCCATGAAGGGCGCATTGGCGGGTCCAAATTATTCTGCCGATATCATGGGCACATTATTTTACCGGGTGTTCTTCGGCAACCAATTGCAGACCGGCGATGTGTCGATGGGTGCTGCGATTGCCACGATGATGTTGTTGATCATTCTCTGCGGCTTGATGGTCTATCTCTTCCTCATCCAGCGGCGCATCCAGCGGCACACATTCTGATGCGAAAATCCGTTTCATCAACAGCGGTCCACGGCATTCTCATACTCTATACAATGCTGGCCCTGTTCCCGATCATTCTGGTGATCATGAATTCCTTCAAGGCCAAGCGGGCGATTTTCAACACACCCCTGCAGCCGCCCATGCCGTGGAACATTGACCTGATCGGCTACTACAAAGTTTTTGGCGATGGAGCGCTTGGCACCTATTATGTGAATTCAATTGTCGTCACCACGGGCACGATATTTTTCACACTGCTGTTTGGCGCTATGGCGGCCTGGGCCCTCACCGAATACAAATTCCGCTGGAACACCTTGCTCGCCATCTTCCTGTCACTTGGCATCATGGTGCCGATACGGCTAGGTTCCGTATCGATCATTCAGATGATTGCCGAACTCAATCTGATCAACACACTGACAGCCCTGATCCTGGTCTATGTCGCCCAGAACCTGCCCCTGGCGGTTTTCATCCTCTCGGAATTCATCGAACAGATTCCAAGGGATTTGCGTGAAGCCGGGCGCTGCGATGGCTTGTCTGAATACAACATTTTCTTCTTCATCATTTTGCCCCTGCTGCGCCCCGCCATGGCAACGGTTGCGGTGTTCACCATGATACCCGTTTGGAATGATTTGTGGTTCCCCCTGTTGCTGGCACCCACGGGCGGCAAGCAGACCATCACCTTGGGTGTGCAGCAGTTCCTTGGACAATACATCACCGATTGGAATGCCGTGCTGGCAGCTCTCTCCATGGCAATCATTCCCGTCCTCATTCTCTACGTCATTTTCTCCCGCCAGTTGATCCGGGGCCTGACCTCGGGCGCTGTGAAATGAGTGCACCATGGCTGAAGTCAAAATACACAAGCTTCACAAATCCTACGGCTCAGTTGACGTGTTGGTCGACATCAAATTGATCGTGGAAGACGGTTCATTTGTTGTCCTCGTCGGGCCTTCCGGCTGTGGCAAGTCAACCCTGCTGCGCGCCGTCGCCGGGCTTGAACCAATCAGCAGCGGCGAGATCAACATTGATGGCCGCAACGTCAGCGATCTAGCACCCGCGCAACGTGAAATCGCCATGGTGTTTCAGTCCTATGCGCTTTATCCGCACATGAATGTCGAGAATAACATGGCCTTCGGACTGAAGTTTGCAGGCACACCGAAAGCCGAGATTGCCAAACGCGTGGCCGAAGCTTCGCGCATTTTGCAGCTTGATCCGCTTTTGAAACGAAAGCCCCGGGAACTTTCCGGCGGCCAACGCCAGCGCGTTGCCATTGGCCGTGCCATTGTGCGAAAACCAAAAGTATTCCTGTTTGACGAACCCTTGTCCAATCTTGATGCAGCTTTGCGCGTCAACACCCGCATTGAAATTGCCAAGCTGCACAAGCTGCTCAAGGCAACCATCCTCTATGTCACCCATGATCAGGTTGAAGCCATGACGCTTGCCGACAAGATCGTGGTGATGAATGCCGGTCGCATCGAGCAGATCGGCAAACCGATGGACCTCTATTACAATCCTGAAAATTTGTTTGTAGCCCGTTTTATTGGCTCGCCATCAATGAACACCCTGGCAGCGACTGTTGTGAAAAAACACACGGTTGACCTTGGTGCTGGCGTTGTTGCGACGGTCACCCTGCCCACAAGTGTAAAAGTCGGCGATACAATCCATGTGGGCTGCAGGCCGGAACATTGCAGCTTGTCATCCAAGGGCCAACCCTTCAAAACCTTGGCAGGCCAGATCGACATCATTGAACGACTGGGCGAAACAGGTTACGCCCATGTGCACTTGGCAACAGGCCAAACCATTGTGGTTGAAGTGCGGGGCGAACCATTGGTGGGTGAAGGGCGGGAAGTTCATGTGGCGTTTTCTCCGAAACACATTCACCTCTTCGACAATGCCGGCCAGCGGATTGCATGAGAGCACCAGCTCCATTGTGGTGCAAACGTGATTCTCCAGGATAACGCCACTTTCGTTAACCCATGGGTTACCGGGACAAGCCCGGCAATGACAATCTTGGATGATTTTGGATTGCGTTGGAAAAGACCAATGCGTTAACCGGACAGCAGTGAAACAAGTCCGGCACTGACAGTTTGGCGTCGCTACTCAGGCCTCAGCCCGCCACAGGCGATGGGGCGAATCTTTTTCATATCCAAGCTTGTCGAAGCTGGCGATTTCGAGGATCTGTCCCCAAGGTGCCTTGAAATAGACCCAGTTAAATCCGGCGAGCGGACCTGCATCGACCGTGTTTGGACCTTCCAACATTTCCACGCCTTGGGCTTTCAAGCGGGCAGCCGATGCAAACACATCTTCCACTTCAAAACAGATGTGCGTACCACCCACCTCTGAGGAGCGCTTCTGGGCCGCCGCCTTGTCCTCGCCTTCATATTCAAAAAGCTCGACACTGGTGCCGTTGCCACAGCGCAGAAAAACCAGGTCGCGAATGCGTGAATGCGGTGCAGCACCCAGTTTGCGCTTCATGAAGCCATCATCCACATCAAAGGGTCCGGTATTGAAAACCTCGACAGCGCCAAACACAGCCTTGAAAAAAGCGATGCCTTGCTTGATGTCAGGCACTGTTATGCCGATGTGGTGCATGCCCAATACGCGTTCTGCCATGGTATACTCCTGATCCAATTGACTGGCCGACGATACATTCATCATGACAGAAGGCAAGACCTCTTGACCTGCCACGCGGCTTGGGCCCATCTGCGGGCCATGACCGAATATGAACTTCTGCGCATCATCACGTTCCTTGAGCGCATGCGCACGCCCTATGACACGCTGCTGAAGGCGGCTGAACCTGATCCCAACTGGAACATCATTCTCTACCTGATGAAATGCCATTTGCGCGGCGAGAACGTCAGCATGTCGTCGCTTGCTTCTGCTGCCGACGTTCCCTTTGCCAGCGCCATGCGCCGCATCCACAAGCTGATTGACGATGGTGATATCCAACTCCGCAAACGCGGCACCACGGGAAAATCGCACTACCTTGAACCGAGCCGCAAGCTGGCCATTGGTTTCACCAACTATGCCGCCAAGGTCAAAGCCCTGTTGGCCGATACCTTTGGTTTGAAGAGTGGCAGTGGCGATGCCGAAGACTATTATTTTGGCGGCTCCTATCTCGCAGGGCAAATCATTCCGCCGCTTGAGATCATGGAAAAGCGCGACGAGTCCGGACCGGATTTGCGCTTTCTTCTGCACGACGACAATTACTTCGCCAGCATGCGAGACATGTGGTCGGACTTCCGCAGCAAGCTTTCAGCCCGGAAAAATTTCAACCTGCTCAGCCTGCCGGAATTGCGCACTGAAGTATTTGCCAATGCCCGGCGTTCTGAAAGCCAATATGATGTGATCGCCGTCAACATGCCGTGGCTGGGCGAGAGTGTTGCAAACAACGTATCGCAACCCCTGACCGAATTTTTGAAAAGCAGCGGCATCAACCCACTCGATTTTCATCCCAACATCTGGGCAACAGGCAGTTGGAGCGACATTCAATATGGCGTGCCGATCTATTGCACCATTGAGGCCCTGTCACTTCGCAAGGACCTGTTTGAAGAGCGCGGTCTGGCCGCCCCGACAAATTTTGAAAAAGTCTTGCAGGCCGCCAAGGCAATGCACAATACAAAGCGCGGCATGCACGGTGTTGTGTGGAACGCTGCCAAGGGCATGCCGGTCTCACACAGTTTCATGTTTCTCATGGGCTGCTGCGGCAATGCGGTAATTGATATTCCGTCGCCGCGCCTGCATGTGGACTACAGCAGGCTCAAAGGTGAAGCCATGCGACCGCGCATCTTGAGTGAAGCCGGGCGCAACACACTGAAATACATGCACGAACTTCTGGCCTTTTCACCGCCGGATATCCTGTCCATCGATTGGAACCGGGCACTCGAATACTTCATGAGTGGCCACGCCGCGATGATTTATTGTTGGACCATGCGAGCCGCCCGCTTTGAATATGACATCCATTCGCTGGTGAAGCGCAAGGTCTCCTACCATCCCCATCCGTCAGGCCCCGGCGGCACCAGTGTGTCGCCGATCGGCGGGTTTCTGCTGATGGTGCCGGCCTCCCTTCCACCGGCGCGCGCGCATCTGGCGTTTGAAGCAATTTCGTGGATGGCATCGCCTGCAGCCATGAAAGAGCATGTGAAAAACGGCGTGCCAGTCGCTCCCCGCTTCAGCGTCAGCGCTGACCCGGAAGCGGCGGCATCAACACCGATTGTGAGTTTCGTGGATCGGCTGGCCAAGCAGAACAAGATCCAGCACTGGCAAAGACCGCCAGTGCCCGAGTATCACGTCATAGAAGAAATTCTGGGTGAAGAGATTTTTGCGGCGTTGAATGGAGATTGTTCCGACGAGGAAGCCCTAACGCGAAGCCAGAACAGGATCGATGCTGCCATGCGGGCTGCAGGGCATTATTGAATCTGCTGGATCAGGCGACCCCGATTGGGGTTACCTCTGCTCTACAATTTTCTCATAGGCCGCAATCATCTCCCGGGCATTGTCGATGTGCGCCTCCCGTTTGCCGCTTTCAATTTCGAACCCAAGCTCGACGACAAGCTGGTTCATCGGGGCGGGACGTCCGTGGCTGCGCAGCACATCGACCACCCAGCCATTCACTTCCTGCACCTCGGCTCGGCGGCCCTTGCGCCAGTCTTGCAGTGACGTCACGAGAGTATCCGGCCGTGAAAATGTTTTCAGAACCTCATCGAAAATCTGGTCGACATAGCGCTCTGGATGATTGGAGGTGATCGGCGGCATGCCGATGATCGGGATGATCTTCGCACCATCCGCCTGGGCAGCCTGCATGGCTTCATATCCAGCCAAACGCATGACATCCAGCATGCCGGGAAAGCGTGCGGCGTCATTGAGGGGCAAGTTGACAATCGCCGACGGGATGAGTTCAGCCGCATTGACGACAAGCTTCATCCACTTGGCGGAGCGGATGTCATCCATCACTTCAACGCGGCCCGAATTGCGCAGCAGCTTGGCAACAGACTCAACCCGCCCTTGGGTGTTCGGGTCAAGTGCGCCGAGGGCAAACCACGACTCCTCTTGGTCATTCTGTCGGTTGGTGACTCCGGGAACCCACATGTTGGAGGCAATTTCAATCACCGCACCCAAGGTGCGTTCACGGCCCACAATCGTTGCAATGTCTTCATGGGTCATGCCGTTCTGCAGCCCGACGATCAATCCATCGGCGGCGAGAACCGGCTTGATCATCTCGCAAGCCCATTTGGTATCGTAGGCCTTCACCACCAGAAACACCACGTCGAAAGGTTCCTTGATCTCTGCAATCTGACAGAGGTGCAAAGCCGGAACTTTTGCATTGATGGTGCGGGCTGGCAGGTTGACGGTGATGCCGTTTTTTCGAATGGCCTCCACGTGATCCGGCCATTGGTCAATGAATGTGACATCCAATCCGGCCAGCGCAAAATCTGCGGCAATTGAAGCACCTTGCGCCCCGGTTCCCAGAAACGCGATGCGAGGCCCGTTGGATGTGTTCCAGCTCATTGAAGGAGTTCCATTTTATGTCGTTGATCGAATTGGATTTCGCAAAGACCATGCTGCATCTGGGGTGCTTTGCAAAGCGGAAACTACGCTGGAACTTGCATGCCGTTCTTCGCGATGGCGATGGCGGTTCTGGCTGGCCCGGCCAACGCAAGGGCTTGGTCAATCAGTAGCTTTGCACAATCCCGGCCCAGACCTTTGTGGCCAACGCCCCGTTCACAGGTATATCACCATCATTTTTTCCTGTGCCGAGCCAAACACCAGTAACCGTCTTCTCGGTGAACCCGATGAACCAACCATCTTTGTTGTCATCTGAGGTACCGGTTTTTCCCTTGGCATTTTTGATGAAGGACGCGGGCTTGCCTGTGCCATTGTCCACCACACCACGCATGAGTTTTTGCATGGCAAGTGCAGTTTTGGGCTTGATGGCTTTCTTGCCAATCCTGTTTGGCCAGTGGATCACGCTACCATACTTGTCCACCGCACCATAAAAACCATACGGCGGCACGTGTACGCCTTCGTTGGTAAAAGTGGTGAATGCCGACGTGATTGTCAGGGGCGATACTTCATAGCCGCCGAGCACCAGGTTTTGGTCGGCCCGCAACTTGTCTGCGATCCCCATTTTCTTAGCCAGCTTGACAACTGCACCATATCCCACACGGTTTGCAATTCTGATGGCTGGTATATTGCGCGATTGGGCAAAGGCTTCCGATATGGAAATCATGCCCTTGGCGCTTTCAAGCAAGTTTGGTTTCCAGTTCTCACCTTCAAAACGACCATCGAAAACCGATTCCCGCAACTTGAGGCCGCCTTCAACAGCCACGGCATAAACGATGGCTTTGAAGGTGGAAGCGGGGGGGCGTTTTCCATATACAAAGCTGTTGAACTGTGAGGTTTTGTATTCTCGTCCCCCCATCATGGCAATAACCTTGCCATCGGCACGAATTGTGCCAAAGCCCGCCGGCTGCAAAACATCCAGGCCCGATTTTTCCAAGGCAACTTTAAATGCGGTCTCAGCGCCAGCCTGCGTCGTCACTTGCAGTGTGATGGGAATATGCATGCCGGCTTCAAGCTTGATTGACTGTCCTTGAATTGATTTGATCACCCAATCCGTAAAGTAGCGGTGCTCGAACTTCAGGTGTTTCAACTGGCCAATTTTTATGCGGGATTTTTTGGCAGTGCCGTATTCCTTCTGGGTGACGAACTTGTGCTTGAGCAGCTGCTTCAGAACCACTTGCGCTCTTTTGTTTGCTTCCTCTGGGTGCTTGATGGGATTATTGGAATCAGGCGCTTTCAACATGCCAACCAAAACCGCAGCCTCATACAGCAACAGCTCTGAAGCCTGTTTTCCAAAAATGGTGCGGGCTGCCTGTTCAATGCCATAGGTTGGCTGGCCACCGCGACCTTCACCCAGGTAGGCTGAGTTCAGGTAAGCCAACAGGATATCGTCTTTCGACATGGCGGCGGCTACCGCTTTGGCACAAGAACGCTCGGTCCATTTGCGCTTGATGCCTTTGTCCGTGCGCAGAATCTTGCTCTTGCAGATTTGCATTTCTATCGTGGAGCCACCTTCCGCTTTTCGCATGCCAAGAATGTTCTTGGTCAGCGCGCGCGTCGTGGAGATCGGATCAAAGCCCTTGTGACTGTAAAAGCGAATGTCCTCCGTCGCAATAAGGGCTTTCACAACATAGGGCGAGATTTCGCGCAACGGCACCTTTGGACCACAACGGCAATCAATAATTACTTTACCATCCCCGCCAACCGACCGGACATAAATCTGGTTCGAGTTGATGATCGCGTGGAGTTGCTCTGCCGTCATCGGAAATGGCGGATCGGTTGGATCAACCATCGCTCCGCCAAAATTGCAGCCGCAGAGTGCCAGCGCCATACAGCCTAGCAATAAAGACCTAGCCCGGCGCATTGCTTTGCTCAACCAATAGCGCAGGTTTTGGAGCAAATTTGGTTTTGAACTTGTTCGCCACCACAATGGCCGCAATGACCAAAAGACAAGGCGTGAAGATTTCCATCAATACATCCCACAGGATGGCAGCAGCAGCAATCGACTGGTATTCGCGCAAGAAAAAATAAGCAGCGGCAGGAACGATGCCAAGAAGAAGCAATTTGCCAATCACCGCGATCAAGCTTTTGCTGTTCGACAGCCACGTTAGCGTCAGGCCATAAAAAGCGGCTCCAGCGAAAACAAAGTAGACGCCAAGATTTTCAGTGCCTTTGAACACGGCAAGGGCGATTGCAGCGACGACCAGCGTTGCGATATGAAACATGTGTTGCGTCCCGACTCGAATCGATAATTTTATGCTGGGATTTGTGGCTTCCAAATGGCGGAATAAAATCGGGATTGTGCTTGCGAACAAGCGTTCGCATCTATCCCTGACGCACATCATTCAACGCATGGCGACAACAGCCATGTCCTGTGGCTGGATCAGGCGTTTCCCCAACACCACTGTTTTGCCAAGACTCAGCCTCCACGGCTTGTTGCCATAGTTGAAGGCAAACAGCAGATTGCCGCGTCGGCGCAGCCTGACCCCGTCTGGAAGCGTTGCAGATTTCAGTTTGGCCTTGCTGGTCACAAGTTTTACAACCGAGTTGAGCAGATTCTCTTCTGGCCAGCAGGCGAGATAGTGGTGATTGTCGGCGGCCACCAAGGCGGCCTCACCATTCTCAAATCGGGCGAGTGTTTCTGCCCCCCGCACATCCAACGTTTCGCGCCATCTTGATGCTGGGCCCGCAACTTTGCCCGTGACCTCATCAACCAAACCAGGCCGCAGAGAAGACACTTGCAAGACACGGGTCTTTACCAGTGCGGCGAGTGGACCCGGTGGCAGGTTAGCCGGAATGGCGTGATGACGGGTTTTTGATCCGGTGCGCGGACCGTAGAGCACAATGCCATCAGCCGCCGCAAAAGCCGCTTCGGCTGCATCGCTGATGTGGGGCATGGTCGGCACCAGCACGAGTTTGTATCCAGCAAGGCTTGCTCCCGGCGGCAGGAAATCCACATCAAGTCCGAGCTTGCGGACGGCCTCGTACCAGCGGAACATCAGCACCGCAAAATCGAAGTCTTTGCCCTGCGGTTGAATGCGGGTGATCCATGAGGCTTCATAGTCATAGACAATCGCGATATCGGCCTTGCCGGGAGGCGGCAGCGGTTCAAGGTCCAACAATTCCTTGCCAACTTGTGCGGCCTCCCGACCGCCCGGCGACCATTCATGCAAGCCCGGCAGATTAAGACCGGCGTGCATCTGTTCTTGCCCCGACACCGCCTGACGCCAGCGGAAATAACTGACGACTTCCGCGCCATGGGCAAAAGCCTCCCAAGCATAGAGGCGGATCATGCCGGGTTTTGGCACGGGATTCCAAGGCGCCCAATTCACCGGACCCGGCTGCAACTCCATCACCCAAAAGCGCCCGCGCCCGACGCCGCGATAGAGATCATTGAAGAAGGGAGCAATATCAGGATGGCCGGTTTCGGCCCAGCGCACATGATCAGCTTGGCTGAAGGGAAAACGCTCGGTGAACCCCACAGGGTAGGAATCCCATGAGGCAATATCGAGGTCTTTGCCCAACTCCCAATGATCGAAATCATTGAAGAAGCCCATCATGTTGTGGGTGATCCAACGGCCTGGTGAATGGCTGCGGATGATGTCGCACTGCATGCGGTTGTAGCCAATCACCTGCTCCGAATGGAAACGCCAGAAATCCAGCTTGGCCGCCGGGTTGGTTTCGGTGACGGCGAGATTTGGCAAACTGATCTGGTCAAACTCCTGCACTTCCATCGACCAGAAAACATTGCCCCATGCTGCGTTCAACTGCTCCGGCGACTGGTAACGGTTTCGCAACCACAGGCGGAAAGCCTTGAGGTCTTCCGGCCCCCACGACAGGATTGTATCATGGCAACCATATTCATTGTCAGTCTGCCAGCCATCGATGTGAGGATTGCCGCCAAAGCGACGGGCAAGAATTTCAACGATGCGACGGGTTTCACGCCACCAGCTTTGCGCAGAAAATGTGGTGTGGCGGCGCGAACCAAAGCCGCGGGGGCGGCCTTGTTCGTCGAAGGGCAAGATGTCGGGATGTTCGTCAACCAGCCATTTTGGCGGCGTGCATGTGGGTGTTCCCAGCACAACTTTCAAACCGGCCTTGCCCAATGTCTCAATGGCACGGTCGAGCCAGCCCCAATCAAATTGATCGCGCTTTGGTTCATAGCGCGACCAGGCAAATTCGCCGATGCGGACATAGGTGATACCAGCTTCACGCATGCGGCGCGCATCTTCAGCCCACCAGTCTTCAGGCCAGTGTTCGGGATAATAGCAAACACCAAGCATCAGCGGGTCAAGTCACCATTGTGGATGGTGATGCCTTGTTCGTTGAACAAATGGCAGGCTTGTGGTGGCAGATGCAAATGGAGTGTGTCGCCGGCCTTCTCCGAGGCGAGACCGCCAGCTTTTACCGCGATATCGCTGCCATCGGCCAAGGTGGCATAGAACATGGTTTCAGACCCCAGATATTCGGCTGCCCGCACGACGCACTTGACACGGCCAGTAGCCTTGCTGCCTGGTTCAACATGTTCAGGCCTCACACCCAGCGTCAGTTTGCTGCCGACAGCGGGAATTTTGCCTTGCAGGGTGATGGTGGTCTTGGTGCCGCCCGGCAGTTCAAGTGTCACTGACTTGGCTTTGCTTGCTGCCACTCTTGCAGCAATAAAATTCATCATCGGAGAGCCAATGAAACCCGCCACGAACAGGTTGTTGGGGCGGTGATAAAGTTCCAGGGGCGATCCCACCTGCTCGATGATGCCGCCATGCAGCACGACAATCTTGTCTGCCATGGTCATGGCTTCGACCTGGTCATGGGTGACATAGATCATCGTGGTCTTGAGGTCAGTGTGCAGTTTGCCGATTTCAATGCGCATTTGCACGCGCAGTGCCGCATCGAGATTGGAGAGCGGTTCGTCAAACAGGAAGACTTTGGGGTTGCGGACGATGGCCCTGCCAATGGCCACGCGCTGGCGCTGGCCGCCCGAGAGCTGCGACGGCTTGCGGTCCATCATGGGTCCAAGCTGCAACATGTCGGCGGCAGCTTTGGTGCGGGTTTCAATATCCTGTTTGGCATGGCCCGTCATTTTAAGACCAAAGCCGATGTTGTCCCGCACCGTCATGTGGGGATAAAGCGCATAGGACTGAAACACCATGGCCACGCCCCGGTCAGCCGATTCAACATCAGCCATTTCCGCGCCACCAATTTGCAGGGACCCCGAGGTGAATTCCTCAAGCCCTGCGATCATCCGCAACAAGGTGGATTTGCCACAGCCTGAAGGACCAACGAAAACCGTGAACTCGCCGTCGGCAATCTCAAGGTCAATGCCCTTGATGATATGTGCATCACCGAAACTCTTGCGCGCATTTTTTAGCGTGACAGCAGCCATGGCTTACCCCTTTGTGGCGCCGAGCGTCAGGCCGGCAATGAAATGTTTTTGCATCAGAAAGAACATGGCGACAGGTGGCAATGCGGCAATAATCGAGGCAGCTGAAATCAGTTCCCAAGCGACTTTCCACTGGCCCTTCAATTCACTCATGCCAGCCGTAACGGGTCTTACATCAGCCGAGTTCGCCATGATGGTGGCCCAGAAATAATCATTCCAGATGAAAGTGAAAATCAAAACCGACAGGGCAGCTATGGCGGGACGCATCAGCGGCATGACAATGTGCCAGAAGATTTTCCATTCGTTGACCCCTTCAACGCGGGCTGACTCAATCAGCGCGAAGGGAAGTCCCTTGATGAAGTTGCGCATGAACAAAGTGCAAAAGCCGGTTTGAAAGGCGATATGGAACATCACCAGACCCATGGTGGTGTTGTACATGCCAAGGCTTTGCGTGAGATCACGCACAGGAATTGCCAGAATTTGGAATGGCACAAAATTGCCCGCCACGAACATGAAGAACACCAGCAAATTGCTTTTGAATTTGTAGACCGCCAGTGCAAAGCCGGTGAGACATGAAAGTCCAACAGCACCGATGACCGTGGGAATCGTCACCTTGAAGGAATTCAGAATGTACCAGCCGATATTGCTGTTTTCGAACACGGCGGAGTAATTCTTGACGAAATCAAACCCCGAGGGCCAGCCAAAATAATTTCCGGATGCAAGGTCGGATGACGGGCGAATTGAAGTGACGGCAATGCCAATCAGCGGCAACAGCCAGACGATCAGCGCTAGGGGCAACAGCCATTTGTAAACCTGCCGTATCCAGGGTTTGGCACGCGCAATGGGGGTTGGAAACATCAGCTGTGCCTTTCCTGGCCGAGCATGCGCACAATGAAGATGGAAATGAAAACCAGCATGATGGCAAACAGCACAACCGCAATCGCAGCGCCGTAACCCATGGCATAGCCATATTCCGATAGGGCCTTTTCATACATGAAGTAGGACAGCACGCGGGTTGAACCATAGGGGCCACCAACGGTCATGATCGAAATCAGATCGAACGAGCGAAGCGCCCCAATCACTGTCACAACCATGGCGATGAAGGTTGCAGGCCTGAGCTGCGGAATGATGATGTACCAGAGCATGGACCAGCCCTTGGCGTTGTCCATCCGTGCGGCTTCAACCTGTTCGGAGTTGATGTTGTTGAGACCCGTCAGGTAGAGGATCATGCAATAGGCAATCTGTGGCCAGAGGCCAGCGGCGATGACGCCGTAGGTGGCGAAACGGTCATCGGCGAGAATGGCGGTTTCAGTGCCGGTGAAAAAGCCGATAACTTTCGGCAGCAGACCAAAGTCAGGCGCATAGAACCAGCTGAAGATCAGGCCCACCACAACCTGGCTGATGACGAAGGGGAAAAAGAACAGGGATTTATAGACGCGGATGCCCGTCACCGTCTGGTTCAGGAAAAGTGCGACCGCAAGACCGGCTGGAATGGCAAGAAGATAAAGCAGCAACCAGATCAGATTGTTTTTCAGCGAGGTGTAAAACGAATCATCATCCAGCAGCTCAACATAGTTGCCCATGCCGACCCAGGTTTTCGGGCCAAGACCATCCCACTCAAAAAAACTGATCCAGATCGACTGGAAAATCGGAAAGATGACATAGAGCAGGAATATCAGTACACCCGGCGCAAGGAAAAGCCACGGTGCAAGCTTGCGCTGGTTGAAGCGTTTGGCGGTAGGCATGATCGGGGTCCGTCGCTTGGGGTGAGAAAGGGACCTCATCCGCCCTTTGGGCACCTTCTCCAACGCAAGTGGGCGTTGGAGAAGGGACTATATCTCCACCTCTCTTAAACTCATCAAGGGAGGTCTATATGTAGTCCCTTCTCCAGCCCTCTTGCTGGAGAAGGTGCCCGAAGGGCGGATGAGGTCCCTTCAGGGAGGGGCCGGGAGTTGTTGCCAACCCCCGACCCCGGGAGGAATTACTTGTAGACCTTGTCGGCGACCTTCTGGAGACGTTCCAGAATGGCGTCGATGTTCTCTGGCTTTGCCATGAACTCCTGGAAGCCTTCCATGCCGGCCTTGGCCATGTCGGCAGGCGCATCTCGGTCAAAGAACTGGGCCAATGCGTAAGCGGAGGACAATTCTTCAAAACCAGCCTTGATGAAAGGATCGTCGCCGACGGTGGACTTGTTGTTCACCGGCAGCTGGCCGAGGGTGGCATTCATCTTGGTTTGGGCATCAGGCGATGCGATGTAGGCAAGAAACTTCTTGGCATCGGCCTTGTTCTTGGCACCCGACGGAATGTGGAAGGTATCCGTTGGGGCTTCTTCGGCCCGTGGAATTCCGGCAGTGATTTCCGGGAATACCATGAAGCCAAGCGTATCGTTGGTCATGCCGCCTTCCTTGAAGGTGGCGACAGCGAAGTTGCCCATGACATAGTTGGCGGCCTTGCCCTGCGAGAGCAAGGCAGCAGCGTCCTGCCAGTCAATGGCAGCAGCGTTGGCTGACATGTAGGGAACAACCTTGGCCCACTCGGCAAATGCCGCCTTGGTCTTCGGGTCTGTCCACTTCACGCGGCCAGCGGTCAAGTCCATGTGGAACTCATAGCCGTTGGTGCGCATATTGATATAGTCGAAGATACCAGCGCCGGGCCAAAGGGCCTTGGTGCCTGTGGTCAGGCAATCGATGCCAGCAGCCTTGAACTTTTCGCAATTGGCAATGAATTCAGCCCAGGTCTTTGGCGCCGTCACACCGGCAGCGGCATAGACGGTCTTATTGTAGTAAATGCCCCACTGATAGTAGGTGTAGGGAACGCCCCACTTCTTGCCGTCCATGGTCATGGATGCAGCAGCTGATTTCAGCTGATCGTTCAGACCGTTGGCTTCCCAAACGTCTGACACATCTTCAAACAGTCCGGCTTTGACAAATGGCGCCATGCGGTTGCCAGCATACCATGCTGCAACATCTGGCGCATCAGCGGTCAGAAAGTTGCGGATGGCTGATTTGTAGCCTTCGTGGTCAAAGTTGTTCCACTTCACCTTGATGTCTGGATTTGCGGCTTCAAAGCCCGCGATCAGTTCTTCCATGGCCTTTTTTGGCGCTGGATCGGACTGGTCCGAATTCAAAACAAGTTCGCCAGCCATCGCCGTTGAAGCCGAAAGTGCAAAAGCAAAACCAAGCCCGAACAGGCTTTTCATGATTGTCATCTATTATCCTCCCTGGATCGCCGCCACCATGGCAGCGGTAGCTCTACGCAGGGCGTTTATTGTTGTGCTCCTGCGAAGAGCTTGACCTTGTCTTGTTTTTCAATAAGGTTCTACCGATATTGCGGGCCAAACTTCCGGATTCCTAAGCATCTATGGAGAGACTCACCAGCCGTTCCCCCGAATACCGGGATGAAAGCGTTCCCGCCCATCCAGAAATGGATCGCGGCTATCCCGTTGTCATTTTTGGCGATCACCGCTTTTGTGCCGGCAGTTCGCTGTCCGTGCACCCCATGCCCGGCCCTCACATGCACAGCCAGGTGGAACTGAATTTTGTTTTGAGCGGCAGCATGACCTATTGGTTTGATGGCCGGGTGTTGACACTTTCTGCCGGACGTCTGGCCTTGTTCTGGGGCATGATCCCGCATCAGGTAACGGAATGCGAGGAAGGCACAAGTTTTGTGGTGCTCTATATTCCCATGGCAGTGTTTCTTGAACTTCCGACCTTGAGCGAACTGCGGGCTGCCATATTCAGGGGTGCAGCCATTGAAGCCTTGGACATCACCCATTACGACAAGGACATGTTTCTGCGCTGGCGGGAGGATCTGCTGCAGGGCGATCCACAGATGGAGCCCATCGTCAAGGACGAGCTGACAGCAAGGGTACGCCGCATTGACCGGGCGGGATGGCATGATTTACGTGAAATCTCGCCGCATGTGGGACGCGCCAGCCATCTCGGCCACGACCATGACCGTGCCCTGAAAGTGGAGGGGATGGCGCAATTCATTGGCGAGCATGCGCTTCAGGATATTACCGCCGGAGATGTTGCCAAGGCCGCAGAACTTCATCCCAACTACGCCATGACGCTCTACAAGCGTGCCACGGGCCAGACCATCAAGCAATCCATCACCCGCCACCGGCTTGATACGGCCCAATCCATGCTGATTGGCTCGGATTTGCCCGTGGCCTCAATTGCCTTTGATTGCGGCTTTGGATCACTTTCAAGCTTCTATGCCGCCTTCGAACAACGCTTCCACAAAAGCCCTGCGGCCTTTCGGCAAGCTTACAACCGCATCACCAAAGCGGCCTGATGATCTACCGTCCCTCGCGCTCGCCACCTGCTGCCACAATCACTGCAATGATGATCACGCCTGTCAGGATCAACCTGATGCCGGCACTTGCCCCAAATGTATTAAGCATGGTCACCAGCAGATACATGAACAACGCCGCACCCCACACCCCCGGCACATTGGCCCGGCCACCCGCAACCGAGGTGCCGCCAATGACGACAACGGCGATGGAAGCCAGCAGGAATTCTTCACCCATGTTAAGTGCCGCACCGCCAGAAAATCCGGAGAGCAGAATGCCGCACACTCCCGCCAACAGGGCGCTCAGCACATAGGTGAAAAACCGCGTGCGATCCACATTGATCCCCGCCAGCCATGCGGCGCGCATGTTTTGCCCCACGGCCAGAACACTGCGGCCATAGAGCGTGCGCGTCAGCAGTATATAAATCAGTACACTGATCAATAACACCAGCACCGCCACCACCGGAACGCCGAAATAGCGCAACGTGGCAAAATCCGAGAGCGGCAGCGGTGGTTTGATGCGAATGCCCCGGCCATAGGAAATCGCCGTCGACAACACCAGAAAGCTCGAAGACAGGGTGGCGATGATCGGCGGAATGCGCAGCAACCGGATCAGTGAAAAGTTGAACACGCCGACCAACATGCTGACGAGAAGAGCGGCAAGAATCCCATGCAGCAGCAGGCCCGTATCAGTATCCATCACCTTCATCGCAACAACGCCGGATAGCGTGATGGTGGCCGGGATCGAAAGGTCCACATTTCCCGGCCCCAAGGTGATGACCATCATTTGCCCCAGACCGACGATGATAGTGAAGGTGGCGAATGAAAGGGCAGCGGTCAGAATTTCCCCCGCCCCCTGGCCGCCCGTATAGGCAATGGTCGCCAGCCATACCAAGGCCGCCGCCACAAACGACCAGACCCAGGTTTGTGCGGCAAGTTTTCGGATCATGCCCTCGCCTCGCCAAAACTCACGGCGGCACGAAGCGCCAACACCACAATCAAAATCGCCCCTTGCGCCCCAATCTGCCAGTCCGGCGAGATCCTGAGAAAGATCAGAAACGATCCTGCCAGTGCCAGCGTCAAAGCCCCCACCACCGCCCCGAAGGGTGACACCCGGCCCCCGATAAATTCACCACCGCCCAGAATGACGCCTGCGATGGAAAACAGCGTATAGCGATCCGCCACATGGGCATCAGCAGATGTGGTAAGTCCGAGCAGACAGAGGCCCGACAACACGCCGAAGAAACCGCAGAGCATGTACATGATGATCTTTGTACGGAGCATCGACCAGCCCGCCCGCGTCAACGCTTTGGCATTGCCGCCCGCACCTCGCCCGATGACGCCATAGGACGAGGTCATCAAAGCCACATGCACCACAAGGCCAATGACGATGGCTGCGATGATCGGGAACGGTACCACAGGCACCTGAAACGCCATCAGGCTTTTCAGCCACAGCGGCGCCTTGCCACCGGGCGAAGGCAGGATCAGCACCGCGATGCCGAGCCAGACAAATGACAAACCAAGTGTCACAACAATCGAAGGCAGGTTGCGCAAATGGATCAGCGCACCCACCGCGCCATAGACGCCAATCAACAAAAGCAGCACCAAAATGCCCAACACGGGATTGCTGAACAGCAGGGTTGCCGAAATACAGCACACCAATCCAACGAACGGACCAATCGACAAATCCAGATCATTGACGGTGATGACAAACATCTGGGCAATTGTCGCCAGTGCAATGGGGATGGCATATTGCAACATCAGGTTCATGCCGAAATAACTCATGGCCCGGGGCTGTACATAGAAGGTGGCCAGCAGCACAATCAGCAGCGACATGAACGGCAAGGCCTGACGAATGAAGCGGCGGTTGATCATGCCGCCGCCTCGGCAAAGGAAAATTTCAGGACATTTTCTTCCGAAATATCATCGCCATGAAGTTCGGCTGATATGCTGCCATTGCGGAAAACATAGGCCCGGTCACAATGGGCCAACTCGTCAATTTCCGTGGTGTACCAGATAAAGCTGCGCCCCGCCGCCGCCTGCGCCCGGATCATGCCATAGACCTCCTGCTTGGTGCCGATATCCACCCCGCGCATCGGGTCATCCATCAAAATAATCGTGGCGTCGGAACCCAGCGCCCGCGCAAACAGGGCCTTTTGTTGATTGCCGCCAGAAAGTGTGAGGATATTGTTGTTCACATCAGGCGTGCGAATGGTCATGCGGGTTTTCCACATCTCCTGCATCTCCCGCTCGCGTGCTGCATCGATCAAGCCTCCCCGGCGCAAGGCTGCAAGTGAGCGCAGCGTGATGTTCTGGCCAATCGACAACAGATTGAAAATCCCGTCGGATTGCCGATCCCCCGCGATGAACGCAGTGGGGCCGTTCACCTCGGCATGTCGTTTGCCATAGAGCTGCAACAACATGCGGGTCTGGCCATGGCCTGCCAGACCTGAAAGGCCGATCACTTCGCCTTTGCGGGCGACAAGTTCTGTGGTGCCGCCTGTCAGGGGTTTGGCCCTCAGCATCACCGGGGCATCGCTGGCAATGTTGACACTGCGTTTGATTGTTTGCTGCGCTTCCGATCCCATGGCCGCCACCAAACTGTCACGGGTAAATTCCCCGGCGGCACGATCAGCAACCGTCTTGCCATCCTTCATCACCACAATACGGTCTGAGGTCGAGAGAATCTCCCGAAGGAGATGCGAGATGAAAATGATTGACTTGCCGCGCGCCGTTTCTTTTTTGACAAATCCCATGAGCTGTTCCGCCGTGACCGCATCCAGCGACGACGTGGGTTCATCCAGCACCACCAAACGCAGCGCCCCATCGGTCACCGTAAAGGCTCGTGCAATTTCCGCCATCTGGCGTTTGCCGATTGCCAGGTCAGCCACTTCATCATCGGGCGAAATGCCATGGCCCGGAAAAATTTCATCAAGCTTTTGCGCGATCAAGTCTCGGGCACGGTTTTTCCAGCCCCAGCCCTTGAGATTGCGGTGGATGATGCGGGTGTTCTCGGCCACCGTCAGGTTGGGGCACAGCGACAGTTCTTGAAACACGCAGCGGATGCCCTGAAGCCGCGCCGCTTCTGCCGACCAGCGCCCCGCCATGGATTTTCCGGCAATTGTCAGATCACCTGCACTGGGTGACAATGTGCCGACAAGCACATGCATCAGCGTGGACTTGCCAGCTCCATTGTGGCCGACCAGCCCCATGCATTCGCCGGGTTTAACCCGTAAGGTCACGCCCGCCAAAGCCTTGACGGCGCCGAAGGATTTTTCGACGCCGTCGAGAGTGATTGTATCGTCGTTCAAATTTTACATGCCACCAACAACTTTGGCAGAATCAGCGGCGGAATATTCGACATTGGCCACACCGCCTTTTTCCGTTGTCGCCAAATTGGCTTCCAACGTAGCTTGATCAATCTGCAGGAAAGGCACTGTCAAATCTTGTGGCACTTTTTTGCCGTCCAGGATCATCTGCGCCACCCAGAAGGCCAGGGTTGAAACACCGGGCGCGATCGACACCGACATGGTTTCATAGCCATTGGCGTCTTTCTGCTCTTTCCACCATTGGATTTCATCCTGGCGGTTGCCCATGATGATGGTCGGCGTTGGACGGCCCGCTGCCTTGAAGGCTTGGGCAGCGCCATAACCATCGCCACCTTGTGTCACCACGGCAGCAACTTCAGGCAGCGATGGCAGAATGCCAGCCACAGCTTTCTGTGCCACTTCCTGAGCCCAATCACCGTGTACCGATCCGACGATCTTGAACTGCGGATATTTGGCTACACCGCGATGAATGCCCTTGGAGATTTCGTCATCGACGAACACGCCGGCAAGGCCACGGATTTCCAGCAGATTGCCTCCACCTGGAATTTTTGCGGCCAGATAATCTACTTGCACTTCGCCCATCTTGGCAAAGTCAACGGCAATGCGATAGGCACATGGCTCTGTGACAATGCCGTCAAACGACACAACAACAATGCCCGCGTCGCAAGCCTGTTTCACCACACCATTTAGCGCATCAGGCGAAGCTGCATTGATAACGATGGCGTTATATCCTTGCAAAATGAGATTCTGGATTTGCGCCGCCTGTTCGGTTACCTGATTTTCGGAGGTTGTGAAGGGATCAGCGGCAGCAACGATCCCGTCAGCCACAGCTTGCTTCGTTACCTTGTCCCAGCTTTTAAGCATGGACTGCCGCCAGGAATTTCCGGCGTAATTGTTGGACAGGGCAATTTTCTTGTCTTTGGTGTCGGCGAAAGCAGATCCGGCAGCCAAAAGGGCGGCAACGGCGATAGTGCAGGCAAGAGTTTTCTTGAGCATTTGCATTCTCCCATTTCACAGTGCGGGCCCTCGTTGTTGAGGCCCGTGGGAATTTGTAACACAATTCCAGAAGTGCGCAAGAAACTGTTATAACAGATTGGGCATGCAGAAATGCGCGTCCCCATTGTTCATCCGGTTGAGCGATGTCCTGACTTCAGCAACTCACATCGCTGATCATAAATTTTCGTTTTGAAAATTGATAGCCGAAATCACATTCATAACGGCTCTCAGACCTTTTGTAACAACGCAAACCATTGCCATCGTCTTTGACTGGGCCTTCGGTACAGATGTCATTTTTGGCTTTCACCCGCATGTTGTCATACATGGTCTTGGCTGCCGCACCCTTGAGTTCAAAGGTCATTTTGCAATTCAGCGCTTTGCCATCCTCACCACAGCTTTCGGCAAACAGATAGAAACCGCCTTCCAGCTTGCCTTCGCGTGGCGCTGCAGCAGCCGAAGTTGCCAAGATAAAAATCGAAAACACGACGAATGTTGATTTCATCGGAAACTCCTATCGCACCGCCCACAAAAGCCCACGCTCAAACATTGTCCGCATTTCCGGCACCGTGAATTCATCGGCCGTATGTCCAAGCGCCGAATAGAAAACCCGGCCCTTGCCATAGATTTTTTTCCACACCACGGGCATGACAACACCCTTGATCCAGTCACAATGGCTGCCGTCAAAAGTCGTGGTGGCCAACACCTCGATCATCGGATCGATGTGCATGTAATATTGCTCGGATGTGTAGGCAAAGTCTTTGATGCCCCGCATGATGGGATCATCAGGCTTGGCAACATCAACACGGTAGTCGATGATATTGCCGGGGTGCGAAACCCATTGGCCGCCGGTCATGAACTGGTATTCGGTTTCATTGCGAAATGAGTCGCACATCAGGCCGTGCATGCCGCCAAGCCCCACACCACCGCGCACCGCATCACACAGGTTTGCCACCTCATCTTTTTCAATCGTGCTCATGGTGATCATTGGCACGATCAGGCTGTAGTCATGAATGGCCTTGTCGGCGAAGGCCTTGCTGCCCTGTTCAAGGCGCACTGCAAAGCCGTGCTGCTCCAGCATTTCGCGCACAACAGCTGCACTGCGTTCCGGCGTATGACCCTCCCAGCCGCCCCAGCAAATGAGTGCTTGTTTTTGTGTCATGTCATTTTCCCTTCATACCAGCAGCCTAATAGGAAAAATCCCGGAATACCCGTGTGATATCACCATTCCAATTACCGTGATAAAGTTCAAGCAGCTGGTCAGCCGCCGTCTTTCCCGTGGCAACCGTTTCATCCAAAACATCAAGGAAACTGGTTTCAGATCGGCCCTTGCAGCCCTGCTGGTTGCGGGTTTCAAGCCCCGCCCGTGACAATTGCAAAACCTCGCGGGCCACATCCTGAACCGTCCGTCCACGGATCATTGCCTTGAGGCCTTGTGTCGGCACGGCATCGCGCAAGGCCTGGCGTTCCGTCGCCGTCCAGTCTTTGACCAAGTCCCACGCCCCATCAAGAGCTGCCTGATCATACAGCAGACCCACCCAAAAAGCCGGCAATGCACACAAGCGCCGCCACGGACCTGAATCAGTGCCGCGCATTTCAAGATACTGCTTCAACCGCACTTCAGGAAAAATCGTGGTGAGATGATCAGCCCAGTCTTTCAATACAGGTTTTTCACCGGGAAGTTGCGGCAACTTGCCTTCCATGAACTGCCGGAAGCTTTCGCCCGCACAATTGATAAATTTTCCCTGCCGCATAACAAAGTACATCGGCACATCGAGGGCATAGTCAACATAGCGCTCATAGCCAAAACCGTCTTCGAAAGCGAAAGGCAACATGCCGGAGCGGGCCTTGTCCGTATCGGTCCAGACATGGCTGCGGAATGAAACAAAGCCGTTGGGTTTGCCTTCCAGAAATGGCGAATTGGCAAACAGCGCGGTGGCTATGGGTTGAAGAGCCACCGACGTCCGCAACTTTTGCACCATGTCGGCTTCTGAGGCGAAATCGAGGTTTACTTGCACAGTACAGGTACGGAACATCATGTCCCGCCCCATGCTGCCAACCCGGTCCATATAGGGCGCCATGATGCCATACCTGCCTTTGGGCATCACCGGCGTTTCAGCCCGCGTCCATACCGGGCTCGCACCCAGACCGAGAAATCCAATGCCCAGGGCATCACCAATTTCACGCACCTGTTGCAGGTGGTCATGCACTTCAGCGCAGGTGTCATGCACGGTTTCAAGCGGCGCACCGGAAAGTTCAAACTGTCCGCCGGGTTCAAGCGAAATATTGGCCATGCCCTTGGGATCGGCAAGTGCGATGATCTTGTCGCCCTCATAAACCCCGTCCCAGCCGAAACGATCCCGCAGGCCCTCCAGCAATTTGCGGATGGAACGGGCACCCTCGTAGGGAACCGGCGAAAGACTATCGGTCAGAAACGCGAATTTTTCGTGTTCTGTGCCAATTCGCCAATCGGCTTTGGGTTTTTCACCGGGCGCAAAATAGCCAACTAACTGGCTCTTGTTTTCAATCGGCGCACGGGCTTCGGCATTATCAGGTGTAGGTCCGCTCAAAACGGCAATTCCTTGTCTTGTGTTTCATTCATCTAGGCATCCCCATCGAAGCCAGCAAGTCACAAATCGTGAGATAGCCTATTACATATTCTCACGCATCAGGCATTCCAGTCACCCAGTACCGCCTGCACCAGCGCCAGCGCTGCAATCGCCACCGTATCAGCCCGCATGATGCGCGGTCCCAAGGAAACTGCTGTGACAAACGGCAGTCGCCGCAAATGTTCCCGTTCCTCTGGCGTAAACCCACCTTCCGGCCCCACCAGCACGGCAGCAGGTGTTTTCACGCCGGTGAGTGCAATGGTTGCCGACCCCTGCGGTGCTGCTTCATCGCAATAGATCAGGGCGCGGCCAACATCCCATTGAGCCAGTAACTTGCCAAGCGGCAGGGGTTCCAGAACCTCCGGTACAAACACCAGATTGCATTGTTCGGATGCTTCAATGGCATTGGCCCGCATGCGTTCAAGGTTCACCCGTTCGGCAATGGTGCGCGCTGTAATCACCGGTCGCAGGCGCCGCGCTCCCAGTTCCGTGGCCTTCTGCACCATGTAATCAAGCCTCGCATGTTTCAACGGCGCAAACACATAGTCGATGTCAGGCGGCAGCTGCACGTCAGCCCGCTTTTTCTCGATCCTGATTTCAACGGCTTTCTTGCCGACTGCCGTTATGTAAGCCTGCCACTCGCCGTCCTCGCCATTGAACAAACAAACCGCGTCTCCTGCCGCCAGACGCAACACATGGGCCAGATAATGACCTTGTTCCCTTGGCAGGGCAAAGGCTGCACCTTCGCTCAAGTTCATCTCAACATGCAGCCGGGGAGTGGTTTTTGCCATGATGTCTGTGCTAACACGCCGCTCATGGAAAAGGCCAGTGCCCCCAATCAACTGAGAGACCTGCATGTTGTCGATGCACCGCCGGATAATTGGGTGGAAAGCTGGCTGCCCCGCAACATGGTGCCCTATGCCCAATTGATGCGGCTGGATCGTCCCATCGGCTGGTGGCTGTTGCTGCTGCCCTGCTGGTGGGGGCTGTTGCTGGGGCAGATAGCCACCGGTGCAGGACTGTTGAATGGCCCCCAACTGCTTTGGCACAGCCTGTTGTTTCTGGCAGGCGCCATTGTCATGCGCGGAGCGGGCTGCACCCTCAACGACGTTGCTGACCGGGATTTTGATGCCAAGGTCACCCGCACCAGATCAAGGCCCATTCCCTCAGGCCGGGTAAGCCGCAGGCAGGCCTTGGTATTTCTTGCGCTACAGCTGCTTGTTGGTTTGATCATAATCTTGCAGTTCAACCGCTACACGATTTTGCTCGCCATAAGTTCGCTGCTTATCGTGGCCATTTATCCCTTCATGAAGCGCATCACCCATTGGCCACAGGCAGTCTTGGGATTGGCTTTCAACTGGGGTGCCATGCTGGGCTGGACCGCTACCCACGGCAGCCTGAGCCTGCCGCCCCTGTTGCTCTATGGCGGCGGCATTTTCTGGACCATGGCCTACGACACTATCTATGCCCATCAAGACACGGAAGACGATGTGTTGATCGGCGTCAAATCCACCGCTTTACTGTTTGGCGCGAATACAAAACCCTGGCTTGGATTTTTCTTTGCGATTGCGGGACTGTTGATAGCGGCAAGTCTCTTTTCGATTGGTGCAGGCTGGTTCGCCTATGCGGGCCTGGCCGCCGCCGCCTTGCATGGCACATGGCAGATCGTCACATTTGACCATGCCAATCCAAACCATTGCTTGAAACTCTTCCGCGCCAACCGCATGTTGGGACTTCTCTTGGCCGCTGGCCTCTCTTTGGACCTGATCACCACATGACATTAGACCTCCTCTCCATTGCCAACGACGTGGTAAGGCGCGCCTTGAAAGCCGGTGCCACCTCAGCCGATGCCATGGCCATCAGCTCCCGCGATCAGGATGTATCCCTGCGCCACGGCGTAGTTGAAGCCTTCAACCAATCCGAATCCCAGGATGTCGGCTTGCGGGTTTTCGTCGGTCAATCAGCGGCCATGATTGCAGGTTCAGTATTGACCCCTGATGGATTGCAACGACTGGTCGACCGTGCCCTCGCCATGGCCAAGCTGGCACCGCCTGATCCCCATGCAGGTATCGCAGCTCCCGAGCAGTTGACAACTGAAGAAATGAATCTCGACCTCGTATCCTCCCACGAACTCGATAGCGAAACCATGCAGTCCCTCGCCCGCCGTGCCGAGGATGCAGCCCTTGCCATCAAAGGTGTGACGCGCAGCAATGGCGCATCAGCAGGCACCAACCGCCGCCACGTTGCCCTTGCCATTTCCAATGGTTTTGCTCAGCAATGGCAACGCAGCAGCTTTGGCGTCAGCGCCTCGGTTGTGGCTGGCGAAGGCACAGCAATGGAACGCGACTATGATGGTCACAGCGCCACTCATTTTGAAGACATGGAAAACCCGGAAAAAATCGGCCGCACCGCAGGCGAACGCGTTGTGGCACGGCTCAACCCGCGCAAACTCACATCGCAAACCGCACCGATCATGTTCGACAGGCGTGTGGCAACCTCGCTCATCGGCCATCTGGTTTCCGGCATCAATGGTTCAGCCATCGCAAGGGGCACCAGTTTCCTGAAAGGCGATTTGGGAATGCAGATTTTTGCCGATAGCGTAACACTGGTCGACGACCCCCACCGCCAACGGGGTGCAGGGTCACGGTCCTTTGATGGTGAAGGCCTGCCAACCCAACGCCGTAACCTGATTGACAAGGGTGTGTTGACCTCGTGGGTCATGGATTTGCGTTCCGCCCGGCAACTCGGCCTCGCCCCCACAGGCCATGGCGCACGCGGCCTTGCCTCACCGCCCTCGGCCTCAACCACAAACCTTCACATCGAAGCGGGCCGACGCAGCCCTGCCGATATCATGAAAGACTTTGGTCGTGGCTTCCTCGTCACCGAATTCATCGGCTCTTCGATCAACATGGTGACAGGTGATTACAGCCGGGGGGCCTCGGGCTTCTGGATTGAAGACGGCGTCATTGCTTACCCCGTCAGCGAAGTCACGGTGGCTGGCAATTTGCGCGACATGTTCAAGGCCGCAGAACCTGCCAGTGATCTCATGTTCCGGGGTTCCAGCAACGCCCCCAGCATTTATTTGGGTGAGATGACCATTGCTGGCCGATGATCTTGCACTCCTGACAGATGCTGTGCGGACAGCGGCGCGCATTGCCTTGTCCTTTCACCGCAACGACCCCGTTCACAAGCAGAAGCCCGACGGTACTATTGTCACCGAAGCAGATATTGCCGTGGACGCTTATTTGAAGAGCACCATCACATCTGCAAGACCAGACGATGGCTGGCTGTCGGAAGAAACCCCGGACACGCCAGAGCGGCTTTCCAAACCGCGCTTGTGGATTGTCGATCCCATTGATGGCACCCGGGATTTTCAGGCAGGCGGTGTTGATTGGGCAATCGGTGCTGCACTCGCCGTTGAGGGCAGGCCGGTTGTCTCCGTGTTGTACCGGCCAGCCGACGACGTGCTGTTTCACGCTGTTGAAAACGAGGGTGCATTTTGCAATGGCAAACCCCTGTTGATCGACAGCGCCGCAGCACGGCGTCATGTCATCACCCACAACAAATACAAGTCTGCGATTGAATCGGCAGGCTTCAGCACCGAGCGCACCTCAAAGCTGCCGCTGCTCCTGCGCTTTTCCGCCATTGCTGAGGGAAAATTTGCAGGCTCCATTTCTTCCGGCCCCAAAAATGATTGGGACATTGCGGCAGGTCATCTCATTCTCAAAGAAGCGGGTGGTATTTTGACGACGGAAAAGGGTGGCCCCGTGATTTACAATCGACCCGAACCATGGCAACCCGGCGTGGTCGCGGCGCAAGCCCAATGGCACCGGATGATTCTGCAGGCAATGGAGACAGTGTGATGGCAAAAGCAGCAGCGAAAAATCAGCAACTCGTTCATCTGGTTTTCGGTGGTGAACTTGATGATGTCTCCGACGTCACCTTCAAGGATTTGACCAGCCTCGATGTGGTCGGCTTCTATCCCAATTTTGAATTGGCCCAGCAAGCCTGGGTCGCCAAAGCCCGCGAAACCATCGACAACGCTCAAATGCGCTACTTCATCGTCCACCTGCACCGCCTGCTTGATCCCTCAACGGCGAAGAAGAAGAAGTAGGGTGGGCGGCGGCTGGTGTTTGCGGCCACCAAAGGGACCTCATGCGTCTCGCGCTGGCGCGCGATCCACCTTCTTCAACTTCGTTGGAGAAGGGACAGTTATCAAACGTTGTCCCTTCTCCATCGCAGATGGATAAGGTGGCCCAACGGGCCGGATGAGGTCCCTTTGGCTACCACATGCGATGGCCTTGCCATTGGCGGTGGCTCCGTTCAAATCTTCCCCACCGCCTGCAATACCGCCAGCCTCGATCCCGTATTGACTACGCGTTCTGCAAGCAAACGGCGCACATCCGTGCAATCTGCTTTCATCTGAACAACCAACTCCTCAACCGAAGCAAACGTCTTGTCACCCCTCACCAGATCGACAAACGACACCATCAGCGTGCGGCCATAAAGGTCAATGTCCTGATCCAGCAGGAACACTTCCAGAAATGTCCGCTTGGTATTGAAGGTAGGTCGATCACCAAAATACGCCGCACCTTGCCAATCCACTGATCCGTGTGCTGCAGCGGCATCGCGCACTGTCACCGCATAGATGCCGCGATAGGGTTCTGCCCCCGGTTCCAGAATGATGTTGGCCGTGGGAAAGCCGATGGTGCGGCCGCGCTTGTCGCCATGTACAACTTCACCCATCACAGTCCAATCATAGCCCAGTTCATGGGCTGCACTTGTCACATGACCGCGCCGCAAAGCGCTGCGAATTGAAGTTGAGGAGAATGGTGACCCCTGATCACCATCACCATCATCTGTTACTTGCTCAACGATGGTGACGGTAAATCCATGCTGCTTTCCCATGGCAACCAAAGTCTCAGGACCGCCCTTGCGCCCCTTGCCGAAATGAAAATCATAACCCGTCACCACATGACAGACACCCAGTCTTTGCACCAGGTGCTCCAGCACAAATTCTTCCGGTTCCATGGCGGCCAAGGTCCGGTCAAAATCCAGCCACGCCAGAAATTTCGTTTCAAGAGCTGCCATCAAACGGGATTTCAGGGCGAGGGGCGTCAAGCGAAAAACCGGCTCTTCCGGCTTGAAATAACTCCGGGGATGCGGCTCAAAGCTCAAAATGCCATGGGGCACCGCCCGTTGCCTTGCCTCTTCTGCGGCGATGGCCAGCAATTGCTGGTGGCCCCGGTGCAGACCGTCAAAGTTGCCGATGGCAACAACGCCACCACGCAAAGCGTCTGGTAAAATGGAATTTGGCGGAAACAGAAACATCAGGGGGCTGCGGGAATTTCAAAATTCAGGTTGGCGCTGGAAATGGGCGACAGCGCTCGACAAGTCAAGCCCAACGCAGCGCATCGAATGCGAACAGAATATTGGCAGTGGGCACAGCTTCCCGGATATGGCTGAGTTCCGCTCCCATATCCTCCACATGGTCGCGCACACCGCCAGATACATAGATGCAGGCAAAACCCTGGTTGGCTGCCCCCAGAATGTCGGTTTCAGGTCCATCGCCAATCGCAAGAACTTCTGCTTTGGTGATCGGTCTGCCCGTAATTTCTGCCGCCTTCTGCAAGGCCAGGTCATAGATCGGGCCATAGGGCTTCCCGGCCATGGCCACACTGCCACCCATATCAGCATAAACCTCGGCAAGTGCACCGGCGCAATATAGCAGGCGATCACCTTTCCGCACCGTCTTGTCGGGATTGGCACAGATCATCGGCAAGTTGCGGCTGCGCAAATCAGCCAGCAGTCCGCGATAGTCCTCAGGCGTTTCCCCGTCGTCATGGAACAGACCCGTGCAGATGATGGCGGAAGCCTTATCAGCTGGCACGCGCTCCACCCCCATGCCTTCAAACAGCGAGACATCACGGGCCGTGCCCAAGTGAAACAGTTTGCCATTGCCAATCCGCCGCATCAGGTCTTGCGTGACATCACCCGATGTGACGATGGCATCGAAGCTTTGGCGGTCAACGCCAATCTCCACCAATTGTTGCGCGACACCTTTTTCGCTGCGCGGCGAATTGCTGACCAGAACGACAATGCCACCCTGCCTCCGGTGCTTCGCCAGACATGAAACTGTTTCGGCAAATGGCGTAAAACCATTATGCACGACCCCCCAGATATCGCAAAACCAGATGGGATGTGTTGCTGAAAGTTGCTGCAAGACAGGCCCGGTCAATCAGGCCGCAGCGCGCAAGGTCAGATGGCTTTGTTCCTGGCGGCGCAAACGGCGTGGTGCTGCAAAGGCCGGACCGCTGGCAAGACGCGCCGTTTTCGCAAGGCCTGCGACCATGGCAGGATCACCGACCTGGCTGACAATCACCTGAATGCGCAAAGCCCGCGCTGCTTGTACAAAGCCTGGAAGGCCCGCTGAAAGGCGCCCCTCGAAGCTCAGCGATGCAGCTGCCAAGCCAATGAAGCGCACATTGAGTTTTCCCAGTGAGGCCAAATCAACACCGGCGATCGAAGCTTGCGCCAGACTAAGCGTGACGCCTGCCCGGGCAAGATAAGCCAGGCCTTCGAGGCTGCGATCCGGCAGGCTGGCCAACACGGCATGGGGAATTTCCAGCACTACGCCGGATGCAAGCTCTGGTTTTTCTTGCAGGGCCTGCAGCACTTTTTGCAAAACATCGCGATTGCCCAAGGTGGCAGAGCCAAGCGGTACAAAAATGCACAAGGCAGGATCACGCATGCGCAGGCGTTCCAGTATCGAGAGGGTCTCGCGCACCACAAACATGTCAAGGGCTTCGCGCATGCCAATGCGTTCGGCATGGTGCAGGAATATATCCTGCTGCACATCCATGCCATGTTCATTGGTCATGCCAAGCGTCATGCGGTAATGGGCGGTTTGCGAGGTATAGAGATCAACCACCGGCTCAAGTGCCAGGTTGAGGGCATTGCCGAAGGGTACGTCAGCTTCAGGTGCTGCCACAGGTTCAGCGGCAATCGGTTGGATTTCTGCTGCCGGGACAAACGGCATCATGACAGGCTCAACTACTGCAGTTGCGGGAGGCAGCAGGGTTTCGGCAGCTTGTTGCCAGCCCATTGTTGGTTGAGGTGGCTGTTGTTCTTGCCAAGCGCGGCGCTGTTCAGCCTGCCTGTTGTTGTCGATCAGGGTTTTCAGGCCCTGGGCCAAAGTTGCGTTATGATCACGCAATTCACCCAAGGTTTGCGTCAGGCCCGCATTCATGCCCTGGTTTTCCTGGCGCAAAGACGCCACGTCATCCATTAGGGCCTGCTTGCTGCGCTGTTGCGAATCCTGCTCCGTTGACAAGCCTGCAACTTCGCTGGTCAGCCAGCTGTTGTTTTCTGAAATTTGTGCGAGCGTCTGCACCAGCATCAGGTTGCGCGCCATCAGTACAACCAATCCCGCCGACAGGGCGATCAGCGAAACGGAAGTAAGTGTCACCGAAATCAGTCCAGCGCCCAAACCATAGGCTGCCACCGCAATGGCCGTGAAAGCGCATGCCGCTATCAACACGACCCACGGCGTTTCTTGTTTCAACTGCATTGCCGCGCTATCCCCTGCGAATCACCCCCGGCGCGAGACGCACCGCGAATCAATTGGGCCTGACACTACTTCGTATCAGGCCCAGAGGGAATCCCATCACACCAGAATTTCAACCGAGAGTAGATCAGAGTTTCATGACTGAATCGAGAATTTTCGGCATCTTGTCCTGGAAGATTTCGGTAATCTCGGCCTGATTGATCACGAGAGGTGGCGACAGGGCAATGGTATCGCCTGTGATGCGCACCATCATGCCAATGTCATGGAAAGCGTTTTCCATCGCCTTGTAGGCCCGAAGCCCGGGTTTGCCGGGAATTGGCGTCATGTCGATGCCTGCCACCAGACCAATGGTGCGGATATCTTCGACCAACGGATGGCCCTGCAACGAAAAGGCCGCATCCGCCCAAGGCTTTTCCATCTTCTTGGCGTTTTCAAAAATATTCTCGTCACGATAAAGATCAAGCGTCGCCATGCCTGCCGCCGTTGCGATCGGGTGGCCTGTATAGGTATAGCCATGGAACAGCTCAATGACATGATCCTGGGCATTCATGAAGGCATCATGGATGCCCTGCCGCACCATCACACCACCCAAGGGAACCGTGCCTGATGTCACACCCTTGGCAAAGGTGATCATGTCGGGCACCACACCAAAACGCTCGTCGGCAAAGCTGGTGCCAAGTCGGCCAAAGCCGGTGATCACCTCATCGAAAATCAACAGGATGCCATGGGTATCGCAGATCTCGCGCAAACGCTTGAGGTAGCCTTTTGGCGGCGCGAGCACGCCGGTTGAACCGGCCATGGGTTCAACAATGACAGCTGCAATGGTTGAAGCATCATGCAGTGCGACAAGACGTTCAAGTTCATCGGCAAGGTGTCCACCCCATTCCGGTTCACCGCGCGAGAAAGCCTGTTCCTTACGGTTGTAAGTGTGTGGCAGGTGATCAACACCGGCCAGCATGGTACCGAACCATTTACGGTTGGCAACCATGCCGCCCACGGAAATGCCACCGAAATTGACGCCGTGATAACCGCGTTCCCGACCGATCAGACGGGTGCGCGAACCCTGTCCCTTGGCGCGCTGATAAGCCAAGGCAATTTTAAGAGCCGTGTCGGCGGCTTCCGAGCCAGAATTGCAGAAGAACGCATAGTTCAGATCACCCGGCGCCATGGTGGCCAGGCGCGAAGCC
This sequence comes from Hyphomicrobiales bacterium, assembly GCA_031417515.1. Taxonomy (GTDB): domain Bacteria; phylum Pseudomonadota; class Alphaproteobacteria; order Rhizobiales; family Aestuariivirgaceae; genus Aestuariivirga. Next base: position 1,820 of record JANOVS010000119.1, on the reverse strand, counting down.
AGTTCGAATACCTTGGGGTGGCCAAACTGGAAGGTGGGGGCGAAATCCAGTTCCGCTGCCGATTTTTGGATGGCCTTGACAATTGGTTCACGGCAATGACCAGCATTGCAGCACCAAAGACCAGCTGATCCATCGAGAATGGGACGGCCCGACATGTCATAATAGTGCATGTCCTTGGCCCGGGCAATCATCCGGGGGCGCTGTTTGAAAGCCCGGTTGGGCGTGAAGCCCATCCAGAAGGGTTCAAGATTATTGGGCGAAGCTTCCCATTGGGTGGGATCAGTTGGCTTGTTCATGGTTCAGCACTCCGGGCGGTGAAACCACTAGAATAGCAGAAAAACCATGGCCAAGGGAACGGGCCAGTGCGGCCCATTACCCAACACCAGTTGGGTTACTGGTTTACGTGCACATTGATGCTGTGGGCATGCATGCAGCGGAACAGCTCCTCGGCATAGACCTTGTTGCGCAGGCGAATACGTTCGCCCACCGAAACCAGCCGCAGATTGCCATCGACATTGTTCTGGCGCGGCATCAGGTATTTCTTGCCATAGGAAATCACCACAACTGAATCTTCCGTGGCAATGTCCTGGTCAGAGGCACGGTCCATGAAGCCTGCTGCCCAATCATCGGCGGCTGCAAGGGCAAAATCCCGGCAGGTGATGCGATCCCGGGCAACAACGCCTTGAGAACCGCTGAGCAGGGCAACAGTGGCGAGTGGCACAACAAGTGCCTTAAGCAAAAGATTACGCATAACATACCCATTCAAAACTGGACGCCACATCCACCTCGAATACTGCAATGGCACAGGTGGTTAGTAAAGTATTAACTATGGTTAACACCCCGAAACCACCCATGAAGTTGCATAAAATTGTCGGGATGCTTAACGCGCCATCATCGCACCACAATCGCCGACGAGAATTGCAAGCACAGCGCGGGGGCGCTTACAGAGGTTTCAAATCCAATCATGTCTTCATTTTCTCGCATGCTCGCCGGTGGCCTTATCGGTCTTGGCGTGGCAACTGGTGGCTATCTCGCGGGCGAAAGCCTGGTCAAAAGCCGCCTGGGTTATCGCGTCGTCACTGTCAAGGGATTGTCCGAACGTGAGGTCAAAGCCAATCTCGGTTTCTGGCCCATCCGCTTTGTCACCACAGGCACAACCCTCGAGGATGCCCGCGGCAAGCTTGAAATCGCCGAAAAAAGCGTCAAGGGCTTTTTGACCACGGGCGGCTTTACCGAGGCCGATATGCAGGTGCAGAACATCCAGGTTGAAGACCGCATTGCCGGCTACAATGCCCAAGGCATTCCCGAAGAAAGCCGCTTTGTGCTGACCGAGGATTTGCTGGTGCGCTCAGCCGATGTCGACAAGTTGCAGGCCTCCGCCAAGATGATTGGTGACCTGTTGAAATCCGGCGTGGTCTTCTCCGCCGATGCCTATAATGCCGGCCCCTCATTCATTTTCACCAATGTCAATGAACTGAAAGGTGAGATGCTCACCGAAGCGACAAAACGCGCCCGTGAGGCCGCCGACAAGTTTGCTGTCGAAAGTGGTGCGAAAGTCGGTGACATCCAAAGCGCCAACCAAGGCATCATCGAAATCACCCCAGCCATCGAAATCCCCAATGACCGGCCCGAAAAGCAAGTCAACAAGAAAGTCCGCGTGGTGACAACGATTACGTATTTCCTGAAGGATTGAGGGGTTCTTTCCAGCGCTCATAAAAATGACCGCAAGGCTCCCCACCTCCGCCCTTCGGGCACCTCCTCCCCGCCAAAGGGGCGGGTTGGAGGGCATTGAAGTTTGAGAGCGGTGCTTGGGTTCACCC
>JANOVS010000118.1:0-22300 GCA_031417515.1 Hyphomicrobiales bacterium | reverse complement strand
CTGAACAGGTTCAAAAAGTCAAAATCGGTCCCCACCTCCGGCCTTCGGCCACCTCCTCCCCGATGAAGAATCGGGGTGGAGGGTGCACTGCCCTCCAACCCGCCACTTCGGCGGGGAGGAGGTGGCGCGAAGCGACGGAGGTGGGGGAACACGCGCTCGGTCTTACCCATTCACTGCTTGCTCCTTGCCCTTGGTTGGTAGACCCAAGGCCGTTCGCCCTGCGACTGGCGCACGGTTCGCATCACCGCCTTGTCGTTGGAAACCCAAATGGCATGTGCCCCGTTCTTCCACACGTCAAATCTGTCAATGGTCAGCAGCCTGCCCTTGCAGCGAAACCTCAAGGGGTAACTGGCGATCAGGATTTCGGTTTTGGGGCACGGGCGCAGGGCGTTGCCCTCTTCTTTCTGAAATGTGATTAGGGTGTTGCCCAACGATGCAGTGCAGATACCAACTGAACAATTCCAACCCGGACGAAGTGCTGCTTTTTTGGCTGAAAGTGCATCACCATATTCATCCAGCCAGCGACCTGCCGAGAATGTGGAACGTGTACCTTCCGCTGGCACAAGTCCCAGACTTGTGCTGATGGCAACATTGCCTGCCCGTTCATCAATCAAGATGTCTGGACGATTGACCAACCAAATGCTGACGGCGGCGGCACAAAGCAATGGCACTGCAATCAATCGCAACCTTGAAATGGCAAGACAGATTGTTGCAACAGCCAAGGCCAGGAGTGCGGCACTCAATGCCGAGAGTCGTGGCAGTTGCGTGCCAGCTTGCGGCCATGATGCCACCCAATCGGAAATCAGCATGACCAGTTGCAATCCCAATTCCATGGCTTTGAGCGGCAGGGTTTCCAGCCCGATGGGCATGAGCAGAACGCTTAACATGGCCATGGGCATGACGATGATGCCAACGACGGGCAAAGCCAATGCGTTGGCCACCACACTATAGGGTGCCAATCTGCCGAAGTGATGGGCGGCAGGAATGCTCGACAAAGCACCGGCAATGATCGATGTGACCAATGAAGCAATGACAACGCGAAAAACCTTGCGCAAGATGCGCTGGGTTCGCGAGCCATTCATTCTTGCCGCCTCATGGGGCACGACCTGTTGCCACCAGGCAAAAAAGCCTGCCAAACCCATGACGGCCATGAATGACATCTGGAAACTCGCGGCCATTGCCTGTTCGGGTGCCGTCAACAATATCAACACGGCGGCGACAGCGAGGTTATGCAAGGACAGAGCTGGCCGATCCACCATGACAGCGAAAAACACCACGGCGATCATGATGAAGGATCGTTCGGTTGCAGCACCCCCGTCGGCCAACAACATGTAAGCAAAACCAATCAAGGTCGCGAAGGCCGCAGCCCATTTCTTGATGGGATAACGCAAGGCCAGAAGTGGGAACAAGGCCAGCAAGGCCCTGACGACCCAGAATGCGCCGCCTGCCACCAAAGACATATGCAACCCTGAAATCGAAAGTATATGAAACAGTCCAGAGGTTTGCAGGCTGTTGACCATGGCTCTTGGGATGGCCGTGCGCTCGCCGGTGATCAACGCATCAGCAAATGCTCCAATGGGCCCAGGCATGGCCGCACGAACTTTGCTGCCAATAAGGTTGCGCAGGGCGTGAAAACCTCGACGCAATGTATAAGCCCAAGGGGTTGCATCGTCTTCAACAATCTGCGGAATTTCCTTGGTGCGGGCTGCGGCACCGATGGACTGAAAATAAAGTTGCTTCCCATAGTCAAAAGCCCCTGCCATGGAGGGGCGCGGCAAGGGAGCCACATCTGCCTTCACCCTGATCTTGTCACCAACCCTTGGCAACGATGACTTGGCATTCACTTGCAAGAGCATTCGCAGCGGCGTTTCTTCCGGCAACAGTCCCTCCGCTTTGGTCACTGCCACCACAAGCTTTTGGCGAGATGGGCCCCGGCGTTCAGCATCAACGATATGCCCTTCGAGTTGGACAGCTGGCGTGAACCGCCCAATCAAGGGCGTTGCCACCCATTGGGTGCGCCATTGGGCCGCCACGAATCCCAAAGCCAAAAGGGCCGGAATGAGCAGTGATTTGTTGTGCCGCTGAAACAGCATTACATATGTGATGGCGATCGTCAGCAAGATGCCGAGAAGCAATGGCGGTTCTTTTGCCAAGCTGAAATAAGTCCAAATCCCGCCCACCAGCAAGACGGGTGACCAGATGGCAATGCGGGCGGTTTCTTGTTCCCAGACACGCAACAGCCAGAACCACACCCCCTCTTGGTGGCTGTCTGTGCCTGTGCTATCCGGCTGCCAATCGGCCATTTGCGCCCCTTCCCCAATCCGACGCTACAAGGAATTCGGCATCCATGTCATCGCCTGAGTCAATATCCGCGACAGCCATTCCTGTTGTCACCCGCTTTGCACCATCTCCCACGGGTTATCTGCATATCGGCGGTGCCCGCACGGCGCTGTTCAACTGGGCCTATGCCAAGGGCCGAAATGGCAAGATGCTGTTGCGCATTGAAGACACTGATCGCGAACGCTCCACCGATGCAGCGGTTACGGCAATTTTGGACGGCATGACCTGGCTGGGTTTGCATTGGGATGGTGACGCAATTTCCCAACACGGCCGGGCAGGCCGGCACCGCGAAATTGCCCATGAACTTTTGAAGCGCGGCAAGGCCTATTATTGTTTTTGCTCGCCGGAGGAACTGACTGCCATGCGGGAGAAAGCCGAATCTGAAAAGCGGCCGATTCGCTATGACGGCACCTGGCGGGACCGTGATCCGGCAACGGCACCTGCGGGAGCAAAGCCGGTCATCCGGTTTCGCAGTCCGCAAGATGGTGAGACTGTGATCAACGACAATGCTCAAGGTCGCGTCGTGATCCCCAACAAGGATCTGGATGATCTCATCATTCTGCGGTCTGATGGCAACCCCACTTACAACCTGTCAGTCGTGGTGGACGACCATGACATGGGTGTCAGCCATATCATCCGTGGTGTTGACCATCTCACCAATGCAGCGCGGCAAATGCAAATCTACATGGCCATGGATTGGCCTGTGCCATCGATGACTCACGTGCCATTGATCAATGGTCCAGATGGCGCAAAACTCTCCAAGCGCCACGGGGCCTTGGGCGTTGAGGCCTATCGTGAAATGGGATACCTGCCGATCGCCTTGCGGAACTATCTCGCCAGGTTGGGCTGGAGCCATGGCGATGACGAAATTTTTTCCACCGCGCAATTGGTGGAATGGTTTGAGCTGGGCAACATCGGCAAGTCAGCGTCGCGGTTTGATTTTGTGAAATTGGCAAACCTCAACGGCCATTATATTCGCCATATGCAGGATGATGAATTGCTCGAAAATTTTCTGGCCTTTCTGCCCCATGTGGCAGGTGGTGCTGCCCTGCTTTCGCAAATTGATGACGAGATGAAAGCCAAGCTTCTGAAAGCCCTGCCCGGTTTAAAAGAACGCGCCAAGACTTTGGTCGAACTAAAAACCAGTGCAGGCTATCTGTTTGCCAAACGTCCGTTGACGATGGACGACAAGGCACGGGCCTTGCTGGATGATGAAGGAACGGTGGCACTGGCTGGGGTTTTGCAAGTGTTGAAGAATGCCCCTGATTGGACCGCCCTTTCCTTGGAAACGCTGGTTAAACAACATGCGGAAGAAAACGGGTTGAAACTTGGCAAAATCGCCCAACCGCTGCGGGCCGCCTTGACTGGAACATCCACCTCTCCTGGCATTTTTGACGTACTGGAAGTGCTGGGACGCGAGGAGAGTTTGGGTCGACTGGGAGATCAGGTTTGATGGGGATATAGTCATTCCAAATTGTTTGTGGTATCATTATTATATGAAAATGCGACCTAGCGAACTTTCGATGGATGAACTTGCCGTGCTTGGAAATGCAGCAGCGGCAGACGCGGCTCGCAAGGCAAAAACTTTGGGTGTCAAGCTTACAGGACGTGAACCAAAGACATGGGGACAGCCCAAAATTGTTGCGCCAACCGTGGCCTCTCCCACCACTGACCAAACAAGGCGTCGGGTTCATAAGGTCGCCTCTTGAGTTTGAAATTACTCAATGTCTTTGCTGGGCCAAATGGCTCGGGAAAATCAACGCTGATTGGACATCTGCAAACTTCAGGTTTGCAACTTGGAGAATATATTAACGCTGACGATATCGTCAAAGCGCTGGGTTTGATTGGCGATGATGGATCCCGCCAAGGGCAATTGTTGGCGGATGAAGCTCGAGAGCGATGTTTGATAAATGGTAGTGATTTCTCATTTGAAACTGTGATGTCGCATCCCAGCAAGATCGAGTTCATGGCTTGCGCGAAGTCTTCTGGTTTTCAGGTCTCGTTGTTCTTTGTTGCAACTAATGATCCCATTCTAAATGTAGAGCGCGTAGGTGCCCGCGTTGCACAAGGTGGTCATGATGTACCAACTGATAGGATAATTGCACGCTACCAAAGGACAATGGCACTTTTGCCAGCAGCAATCGCAGCTTGCAACCAAGCGACCATATTTGACAACAGTCGAAATGCTTCGCTTGGCAGTGGCGGTTTGCGACCAGTATATCAGGTTCGAAATGAACATGAACTTCTTGTGGTAGAATTTCGACCGCCTGTCCCCGTCTGGGCGCTTGCAGCTCTGGACTTCTCTGAAACGATTTGGTGTTTTCACAAGATATTTGTTAATGACGCAGGCGTGGTTGTCGCTCACCTCATTTGGAAAGACGACGCCATTTTCGACAGTTCCATCGGCAATGCTGTACCTCTGAGCAGTTTGCACAGCGCTTTGGAGGAAGGTGTTCCAGGCGATGAAATTATGCTTCACCCCATGAAGTAACGAAATCACGACAGTATTATTGACCTTTTTATTGCGCCGCAATATGATCGCTTGAAACAGGAGACACCCATGACCGAACCAACGAAAAGTGCGACACTGACACTCGACGGCAAGGCGTATGAGTTTCCGGTGTATCCGGGTTCCATCGGGCCCGATGTGATTGATATCAACAAGCTCTATAGCCAGACCAAGGCCTTCACGTTTGATCCGGGCTTCACTTCCACCGCATCTTGCCAATCCGCCATCACTTATATCGATGGTGATGAAGGGGTGTTGTTGTACCGTGGCTATCCGATTGAGCAGCTGGCAGAAAACGGTGACTTTCTGGAAACCTGCTACCTCCTGTATTATGGTGACTTGCCAACACCGGCACAGCGCAAACAGTTTGAGAAAAACATCACCTATCACACCATGGTGCATGAGCAGATGGTGCTGTTCTTCCGCGGATTTCGGCGTGATGCGCATCCGATGGCTGTGATGGTTGCCGTGGTTGGCGCCATGGCCGCATTTTATCATGACTCAACTGAGGTGAACGATCCCCGCCAACGTGAAATTGCCTCGCACCGGATGATTGCCAAAATTCCAACGATTGCCGCCATGGCGTATAAATACTCCGTCGGTCAGCCTTTCGTTTATCCGCGCAACGATTTGGATTATGCGGGCAATTTCCTGCACATGTGTTTTGCGGTTCCTTGCGAACCTTATGTGGTGAACCCGGTTTTGGCGCGGGCCATGGACCGGATATTCACCTTGCATGCGGATCATGAGCAGAATGCTTCGACTTCAACTGTCAGGCTGGCCGGATCATCTGGCGCCAATCCATTTGCCTGCATTGCGGCTGGCATTGCCTGTCTGTGGGGGCCTGCCCATGGCGGTGCCAATGAAGCCGCCCTCAAGATGCTTGAGGAAATCGGCACGGTTGACAATATTCCCGCCTTCATCGCCAAGGTGAAAGATAAATCTTCGAATGTGAAGCTGATGGGTTTTGGCCACCGGGTTTACAAGAACTATGATCCGCGCGCCAAGATCATGCAAACAACCGCCTATGAAGTGTTTGATGCGCTGGGTGTTGCGGATGATCCGCTGCTGGATGTGGCCAAGGAATTGGAACGCATCGCCTTGTCGGACGAATATTTCATCAGCCGCAAGCTTTATCCGAACGTGGATTTCTATTCCGGCATTATTCTCAGGGCCATGGGTTTTCCCACCACCATGTTCACCGTGCTGTTTTCAGTTGCCCGCACCATTGGCTGGATTTCGCAGTGGAAAGAAATGATTGCCGAACCCAATCAAAAAATTGGCCGTCCACGCCAGCTTTATGTGGGTCCGACAAAGCGTGATTACGTGCCGGTAGAAAAGCGCGGGTAATCCCCGCGGCTGTTTTCCGCTACCGCTTATCCATCATCATGGCACCAATCTCCGCTTCGGCGACTTTTTTGCCATCGACGTGTGCTTCAACGCTGTACTTCCAGACGGGCGGACGCTTCTGCATGAGTTTGGCATGGAAGTGGACCTGATCGCCGGGAACCACGGGTTTGCGAAAACGTGCCTTGTCGATGGACATGAAGAACACCAGTTTTCCGGCATCTTGATCACCCTGGTTTTCCAGCACCATGGCACCTGCCGTTTGGGCCATGGCTTCAACCAACAGTACGCCGGGCATCACCGGGCTTGAGGGAAAATGGCCTTGAAAGAACGGTTCATTCATCGTCACATTTTTGATGGCTGAGCCACTTTCCTCGCCGTTCACATCGTACATCTTGTCGATCAGCAGAAACGGATAGCGATGGGGCAAGAGTTTCATGATGCGGTTGATATCAAGAGTTTTGCCAGTTGCTGCGGCTTGTTCGGTCATGATGAGTCCTGATTAAAAAGGGCGGGAATAATCCCGCCCGTCTTAGCTCATTATGGCGAAAGGTCTAGAACCCAAAAGCTTAGAAGCGCGTGCCAATCGAGAAGCGGAAGATTTCTTTTTCGTCGGTCTTTTGCTTGAGAATGGGATAGGCGGCTTCGAAACGCAGGGGACCAAAAGGTGATTGCCAGATGATGCCGGCACCAACCGAGGCGCGCAGTCCCATGGCGTCGAAGACATTGCAGTTCTTTAGCCCTGTGCATGGTCCTGCCAGAGTTGTAACTACCGACTTTTCATCAGTATTAAACACCGTGCCAAAATCTGTAAACGCAGCACCTTCAATGCCCCATGCTTCGGGAATTCCAAACAGTGGAAAGGTCATTTCGGCTGTACCAATGGCATAAGTCTGGGCACCAATTGAGTCCAACTTGCCGTCATTGCCAACTTGCTTTGGACCAACGCCAGAGGCTGCAAAGCCGCGGAAGCTGTCAGCGCCTTTGAAGAAGCGGTCAGCAAGCGGAACGTCCTTGCCGTTGAATGACTGGATATGACCGGCATTTGCTTCAAGTTTCACGGTGACTTTCTCATCAACCAGCGGAATGAAGTACCAAACATGACCTTCAACCGAACCAAAATATTCGGTGCCGCCAAGACCTGCAATTTCGGTTTCAAGCTGAGCCCGCAAGCCTGAAGACGGACGCAGGGGATTGTCGAGGTCATCGTAGGTATAGGTCAGGCCAACGGCAGATTTCCAGTCCGTGCCTTCCTGTGAAATAATTGCGGGTGAAGCAGTCTTGACATCGACACCCTTTGTTTGGCGACGGGCCAGGGAATATTTCAAATTGATAGAAGAATACTCGTCCAACCTAAATCCGGTGCGCAATGCGCCACCGATTTGCTGGCTCGAATAAGACGATGCATCCTTGTTGTCAGAGCGGGTGGCAAACAAATCAAAGCCTGCCGAAATCGGCATGCCCATGAAATAGGGCTCCGTGAAGCTGAAATCGATCTGCTGTTTCTTGAAGCTGAGTGTTGTATTCAGATTGACCTGGTGGCCACGGCCAAACAGGTTGCGTTCAGCCAAGCCGACAGAACCCACAACGGTTTCAACTGAAGAATAGCCGAGCGAGAATGTCAGCGATCCGGTGCTCTTTTCAACAACTTCAATGATCAACTCGATCTTGTCTGGCGACGAACCTTCCTCTTCACGGAAATCAACTTTTTCGAAGAAGTCGAGCGCCGTCAAACGGCGACGGGCACGTTCCACCAGGGTGCGGTTGAAAGCATCGCCTTCGAACAATTGCAACTCGCGGCGGATGACTTCGTCGAGGGTGCGGGTGTTACCGATGATTTCAATGCGCTCGATATAGGTGCGTGGACCTTCGCTGATGTTGTAAGTCAGATTGAGAGTCTTGCCATCGCTGTTGCGATCAACCTTGGGTTCGACCTTGGCGAAAACAAAGCCTTGGTTGGAGGCTTCAAGGGTCAGTTTCTCAACGGACTTGTCAACTTTTGACGAGTCATAGGAATCGCCCACACCGGTTTTGACAACGCGGCGCAAGCCTTCAGGTTCCAAATTGCTTTCACCAACATTGATGGCCACATCGGCAATCGCGTAGCGCGGGCCTTCCTCAACTACGATATCAATGGCAAAGCCATTCCCGCTGTCGTCGAGGCGGGCGTCGGCTGAAACAATGGCGGCATCGGCAAAACCGTTCTTCAGGTAGTAGCGGCGCAGCAGTTCCTTGTCGAATGACAAGCGATCAGCGTCATAGGTTGTGTTACGCATGAAAAAGAACAGTCGCGAATATACCTTGGTGGCAATCACATCGCGCAAATCACCATCGCTGAATGAATTGTTGCCGGAAAAATTGATGGAGTTGACATGGGTTTTGCCCGCTTCATCAATATCAAAAACCAGATTGATACGATTTTCGGGCAGACGAATGAGCTTAGGTGCAACGCGGACGTTATAGAAACCCTGTTTTTGGTAGACCGCCAAAATGCGGCGCGTATCGCTTGCAACACGGGCCTTGGTGTAAATAATGCGCTCGCGGACATCGACTTCCTTCAGCAAGGTGTCGTCGTCAATTTCCGCGTTGCCTTCAAAATTCACCAGATTGATCAACGGATTTTCGAGAAGCGTTACAACCAGTGCACTGCCTTGACGCACGACACTGACATCGCGAAACAGACCCGTCTGAAAAAGTGCTTTGATCGAGTCGTCAATCTTTTCGTCGTCAAAACTGTCGCCCACACCAAGTTGCATGTAGGACAAAACGGTTTCATCTTCAACGCGCTGACTGCTGCGGATGATGATCTGGGCGACGTTTGCGGCCTGGGCCTGCGTCAAGAAAAGTGATGGTGACGTTATGGGCGCAAAGCCCACAAAAAAAGTTACCAACACACACAAATAAATCAGTCTTGAACGCATCAAAATGCCTATCTTATACCCAGAGGGAGTCGCCCCGCCCGCAAATCAGGCCTTGGTCGTCTTTTAGCCAGTTTAACCATCATTGCAACGGAAACATCTGGGCATTTTCATGTCCCAAATACGACGTTGAATATACGACCTCCATCATTGACCACACCAACCAGCATCAACATGACAACAAAGGACAATCCGATGCGGAAACCCCATTCCTGTGCGTGGGGTCCAAGCGGCTTGCCGCGCAGGGCCTCAAGAGCATAATATACGAGATGTCCACCATCCAGCATAGGAACAGGAAATAGGTTAATAAGTCCGATACTAATGCTCAAAAAAGCGATGTAGATGACAAAATTCATCGGGCCGTTGGAAACCGCGTCCCCTGCCCCCTTGGCAATCGACGCTGCACTGCCGACTTGTTTGACACTTTGACGGCCGGAAATCATGTTGCCGATGAATTCACCTGTGACCGTGACAATGCCCCAAGTTTCCTTGCAGCCTTGAAGTATGGCTTGTCCGGGCGTGAAATATGCAACCTTTATAGACGACTTCCCTTTTACGGAACCTACACCCAGTACACCACGGCTGGTTTTACCTCCAAAACTGTCCGGTTCGACCAATGTGGTTGGCACCAGAATCAAGGTTCGCTTTTCCCCTTGCCGCTCCACCTCGACATGCAACTCACGTCCGGCCTTAAACCAGACGAGTCTTTGCAATTCGGAAAATGAGGCCACTTCATTGCCGTCAATGCTTCGAATGTAATCGCCTGGCAAAATACCTGCCTTCTCTGCAACCGAACCTGCAGTGACCTCACCGACTTTTGGCTCAATATAGGCCTTGCCCATGATCATGAAGGCGACTGAGAAAATGGCAATCGCCAGAAGGAAATTGGCGAATGGTCCGGCTGCAACGATCAGGGCGCGCTGCCATACGGGTTTGGCATGTAAACTGGTAGGCGAGTGAACGACCTTGGCATCGGGTATGCTGGCAGCATTGGCGTCACCTTCAAATCTCACGTAGCCACCAATGGGCCAAGGGCAGATTTTCCAGCGTGTGCCATGCCTGTCGGTATAGCCGATCAGTTCCCTGCCAAAACCTATGGAGAACGCCTCAATTTTCACACCAAACCAACGACCGACCTGGAAATGACCGTATTCATGGATGAAAACGATGATGGAAAGTACGGCAATGAACGCCAGTATTGAAATCAAAAAGCTCAAGTAAAACGACCCCTGCAAAAAGAAACCTAATTCCATCAACACAACTCCTGCACACTTCTTCTTCTGCCAAATTCGAGGATATCCAGGATATCAGGCCAATTTAAGGAAGTTTTAACTACAGTTTGACGGGATTGCGTAAAGTTTTAAGGTTCTTGGTTACCAGAGCAACAGTCCCTGCGCCAGAGCCTCGGCGTGACGTGCAAATCCGATGGCAGCGGCTGCAATGCCAGCGACAGCCAAGCCATCGACGCGGTCCAAAACTCCACCATGGCCGGGAATCAGGACACCGGAGTCCTTGACGTTGAAGTTTCGTTTCAGGGCGCTTTCGAAAATGTCACCGGCTTGCGCAATGGCTGCCAGAATTGCCGCTACGATGGCCAGTTGCCAGATTGCGGGCAAATACCAAATTCCATAAACAGTTGAAACAATTGCCGCCCCCGTCATTCCACCAAGCAAGCCGGCCCAGGTCTTTTTAGGCGACAACAGCGGTGCCAACTTGGGGCCGCCAATGATCCGTCCGGCAAAATAGGCAAAGGTATCGGTTGCCCAAACAACCAGCATCAGCCACATGATGGCGTGAACGCCCCATGTGGCATCGGCCCGCAGCAAAACAAGACTCAACACCGGCAAGGCAACGTAGGGAATGCCAACATAGATCCAGACGGTCTTTTCACGTTGCTGCCAGGCGGAAAGTGCAATACCGGCAGCCGCCAGCAAGAAAACCACAAGCAGCGTTGGCATAACGCCAACTTCGCGTGGCAGAAAGGCTGCACTGAGGGCGGCAGCGGCATGCAAGGCAAACTGTGAAGAACTGCGACCGTGGGCAATGTTGGTCCATTCATGAGCCATCAAAATACCGAGGAACCCCATGAACAACTCAAACCAGATGCCACCCTGCCAAACATCCAGTAACACAGCCGGAATCAATAAAGCTGCTGAAAGACTGCGAACTCCAAGGTCGGACCATTTCGAAATTAATGGTGCCGACAAATTGTCATTGCTCATGCGGTGTAGGCTTTCAATCCGCCAAATCGGCGCTCGCGGGAACGATAGATTTCGATGGCCTTGGCCAAAGTGGCTGCGTCGAAATCCGGCCAATAGTCATCGACGAAAATAAACTCCGTATAGGCGCACTGCCAGAGCAGAAAGTTTGACAATCTCTCCTCACCACCGGTGCGGATCAAGAGATCAGGATCCGGAAATGTTGCCGTGTCCAACTGGCCTTGCAAAAGTTCCAGCGTGATGGCTTCAGGTTGCAAATTTCCGGCTTTGACGGCTTCGGCAATTTTGCGGTTTGCTCTCACAAGTTCCTGGCGGCTGCCATAGTTGAAAGCCACGACCAGGGTGAGCTTGGTATTATTGGCCGTCAGTTTTTCGGCTTCGTCCAGCATCTTTATCAAGGACTTGTCCAGATCAACGCGGTCCCCGATGATTCTTATCCGCACATTGGCAGCATGCAATTCGGCCACATCCTGCTGAATAAACCGGCGCAGCAAATCGAGGAGAAATGAAACCTCGGCCTTGGGACGCGACCAGTTTTCAGTGCTGAAGGAATAGATGGTCAGAAATTCAACGCCGATTTCGCCTGCCGCTTTGACCGCGCGACGCAACGCTTCGATGCCTTTTTTATGGCCAGCTGAACGCGGCAAGCCCCGCTCAGCCGCCCAACGGCCATTGCCATCCATGATAATGGCAATGTGGCGCGGTGCTGTTGTGTCCAGAGGTTCGTGCATCGGCGCAACCAAAATTCAGGGCTTCAAACCTGCAAGATTTCAACTTCTTTGAGTTTCAACGTTGCATCGATGTCCTTGATCGTGTCATCGGTCATTTTTTGCACGTCTGCGGCTTTCGTCTTGTGCTCGTCTTCACTGATGGCATGAAGCTTTTCGAGGGATTTCAAATGGTCCATGCCGTCGCGGCGCACGTTGCGCACGGCAACACGGGCTTTTTCGGCATAGGTGTGGGCAACTTTCACCAACTCCTTGCGGCGATCCTGGGTCAGGTCCGGCATGCGCAAGCGGATCACGGTGCCTTCGGTTTGCGGGTTGAGGCCAAGATTTGAGGCGTGGATGGCTTTTTCTACAGCTTGCACCATGCCCTTGTCCCAGACACTGATCTGCAACATGCGGGATTCCGGCACTGAAACCGATGCCACTTGGTTGAGTGGCATGATGGCGCCATAAGCATCAACTGTGAGGGGGTCCAGCAAACTGGCCGAAGCGCGTCCGGTGCGCAGGCCACCGAAATCATGTTTCAGGGCATCGACGGCACCGGCCATGCGGCGCTTGATGTCGGCGGCGTTAAAGGGGGTTGGTTCGGCCATTTGCGTTTCCTGTCAGTTTTTTGTCACGGTGGTGAATGTGCCTTTGCCTTCAAGCACGCGTTTTATATTTCCGGGTTCCCGAATTGAAAATACTACGACTGGCAGGTCATTGTCACGCGCCAAGGCGATGGCAGCGGCGTCCATGACCTTGAGGTCATCTTTCAGGATTTGGGCAAAAGTGATATGGTCAAACCGTTTGGCATCGGGAACTTTTTTGGGGTCTGCCGAATATATGCCATCAACGCTGGTGCCCTTGTACAAGGCGTTGCAGCGCAACTCGGCAGCGCGCAATGCAGCGCCTGTGTCGGTAGTGAAAAACGGCAGGCCTGTGCCACCAGCGCAAATCACCACCCTGCCCTTTTGCATGTGGTGAATGCCCTTGGAGGCCGAATAGGTTTCGCAAACAGTTGGCATGGCAATGGCGGAAAGCACGCGGGCATCGCAGCCCTTTGATGTCAGCACGCCTTGCATGGCCAAAGCATTCATCACCGTTGCCATAATGCCCATATGGTCAGCGGACACACGGTCCATGCCCTTGGCAGCGCCCGCCATGCCACGGAAAATATTGCCGCCGCCGATGACCAAAGCAATTTCCGCTCCGGCATTTTTGGCTTCCAGCACTTCATCGGCCACCCGGCCCACGGTTTCCAGATCAATGCCAAAGGGCTGATCACCCATCAGCACTTCGCCGGAGATTTTGAGCAGGATGCGTTTGTGTTGAAGCGTCATGATTCCCATACCTTAGCATGACCGACATATGCCAGCGGAGCTGAATTATAGCCAATGCCTTAACTGCAAGTTAGGGGAGTGATCTTATGATCGGCGGCGGATTTTCTGGGAGAACTGCCAAAATGTCGAGCTTTTTCGGGTTCAGTGGCCGCATCGGACGGGGGACCTATTGGTTATCCCAGCTTATCGTAGTTTTGATTGTCAGTCTTGTGATTGCAGCAGCTTTCGTACTTGCCAAGGACAATAGAACATCTGGCAATGACAACACTGGTTCGTTCCTGTCGATTTTAATCATTGGCATTCTGCTCAATATAGCGATCAATGTAAGTGTGATAGTGAAACGTTATCATGATCGCGGCAAGAGCGGGTTTTGGTTTTGGATTGTTCTCCTTCCGTTTGGTGGCATCTGGCAATTCATTGAATTGGGGTTTGTGCCTGGAGATGAAGGTGATAACCATTATGGCCCGCCTCCGGGATCAGCGTCAAAGCGAGATATCAAAGAGGCAAAACCGTCGCAGCAGTTTGCCAAACTGGATGATGCCTATTTTGCGGATTATGCGCGCAATCTGGCAAACCAGATTGCGACGGCTGGTGATCCGGCTCAAGCCCAGACTTCCAACACCCCAACGGCAACACCAACATTTGGCAAGCGATAAGTCGTTGCGATATTTCAACAGTCAGATGAAATAAATGCATCAAATGCGGTTGGCATCTGTAGCATGTGGCCCCCACCTCCGGCCTTTCTTAACGCGCCATAGCCTTCGCCGAAGGAGGTGGCGCGAAGCGACGGAGGTGGGGAAAACACGCGGGATTTGCCAAGACTGTTCACTCAAAGGCAGAGCATTATTTCAAGTGGCCGTTGTTATTATCTCGATTGACTGCGCAATGTCTTAGTCGACTTCATTCAACAGAAAAACTACATAACCTTTGAAGTATGGATTGGCAGCAAGTTCCGGTGGCGCTTGCCATGGGCCGCCTTGCAGCAATCCTATGCGGAACGGCATTTTCATGGATGCGATTTCTTTGAGGTAATGTTCATAGCCCGGAATGACTTTTCGGCCTTGATAAATCTGCAAGACAATTTCATCAACCACACTGGCCAACGCATCAAAATCTGCCGCATTGCCATTGACAGTCCAGTCCAGCAATCCGGTTACACTAAGCGCATATTCTCGCGGCAGTGCGGCGCGAACTTCAGCGAGGAACCTGGAGTAGTTTTCAAGGTTTTTGGAGCCCGCGTCAAAATCGATTTGCAACCCTGCGAGTCTGTTGCCGTTGGCTTTCCACACTTCAACTTGCCGTAGCACTTCCTTGAATGTGTCATCGTTCCAGGCAATGGATTGCACGCGATAAACGATCCAGACTTTTGGACCCTTGATCCGCGGTGTGGCGCTGCGTTGGGAAAAAATGCGGGGTGGTCTGTGGCGCGACACTTCGCCTGCCAATATATAAATCTCGTCTGCCTTCTTCAAGGCTGGATGCGGCTTGACACCTGCCCAAAGCCAGAAATTTTTGTAGTCTTCGGCCCGCACCAGTTTGTTTTCGTCGGCAAGCGAAGTTGTTGCCAGAATGAAAAAGGCAACGAAAAAGCTACCAATAAACCTCTTGCTGCTTTGCCCAATCCGTATCGCCATATCTTGACTTGAGCTCCTGGAACCATTTTTTGCGAATTGATTTGTCGACGGCGTCGCCGCCACAATCATTGTTGCCAACTGATTGATAGCAGCGAATGGCGCGGAACAAGGCGTAGGCCCTGTCATCGCGAGAGGCGCGGCCGTCTTTCATGATATCCCTGTAGATATCCTGTCGTGCCAAAACCTTGCCGGCAAACAAGGTGCCGGTGCCGCCGAGTTCGTTCTTGCCGACTGGCGTGAGTTGAAGTTCGTAGCTGTTGTTTTTATAAAATTCGCCGAGACAAAGTCGTGCTGTTACATCACGCGGGTTTTTGGTAAGTAGGCTCGCAACGTTGCTGATCGCGGGGCAGGCATAATCGGCATCGGTTGTCTGTACACGGAACATGGCAAATGCATCGCCGCTGTCGGCATTGATTGCGCCGTCCTCGATTGGGGGCAGCAACGCCATGTCGTCTGGAAAGGCCTTGAAACGTCCTTGTGTGATGTCGCGAACAAGCAGCCTGTAAAGGGCCGTATTGCGTTCACGCCGGGAAGCCTCAATGTCGGTGGCTTGTTGTTTTAAAAGGATCGGACCAGCAATTTGATCGAGGACACGAAGCCTGATGTCGGGATCCTGGATCAAGGAATTATTTTCAAAAACGGCAGAGATATTCTTTTGCCTTTCGTCATGTTTTGCCAACTCGAGTTCCAGCGTCGCGTGGTGGTAACGCTGTTTTCCGTAGGGAAAAAGTGCCACGATTTTTTCCCGGGCGGAGTTGTCGCCGATGGCCGAAAGCGCCGATGCTCGCAGCAATTGACGGCTGAGTTCGAGATAACTCATATTTGCGTCTGGTTGGCGCTCCAACAACAGCCGCAAGACTGCGGTTGCATCTTTATCAATGAGGGACGCATGCAAGGCCAGAAGATAGTCAAACAATTCCTCATGTCCGGTAAAGCGAATGCGTTGTGCTTCCAGCACTTCGGCCTTCATGGCAGGAAGCAACTTGCCTTGATCGTCAATCTGGGCGCGCATCTGGCGCAACAATTCAACAGCAACCAGTATTGGGTCAGCTGCCTGGTCGAGATAGGATGCATCGGCAAGTTTCAAGTCAACTTCGTTCACGTCATTGTAAGTTTCTGCATTGACCTCGTGATTGAGCAGCAAGGATGAGTATGCATCTGCCTGCCCTGCTCCATCATTGGCCAGCCAATAGGCACGGCGCAGCAGGCCCGTGGCGGACTTTGCATAGGCGCCAGCAGGATACGCCGCGACATAGGCCTTCAAGGCGTCCTTGGCCGCAGCAATCTTGGCCAGATCAACCTTGTTCAGTTCCAAAGTACCATACTCATCAAAGGCCGTAGATTGGGCCAGCAACAAGGCCACGCGGGCTTGCATGTAGCGGGCCGTTTCACGCACCCAAGGCTGCTTGGCATTGCTGAGCGCTGCAAACGATTTTGCTTCGGTGTGATCTATTTTGTAAAAACCAGCAATCGCATGAAGGTAACTTACAAGTTCCCTTCCATTTGCCGATTGAACGGCGGCAGTCGCTTCTACAATGTTGGGGGACGCTGCTTCATCGGTGCAGGAAAGTGTTTTTCTTGCATGCAAAAGCAGTTGTTTTTCAACTTCGGGAACTGCGGCATCTTCGGCCACAGCTTTGGCAAAGGCCGTTCGTCCGTTTTCATCGCTGACGCAAATCGTGCCTTCGCCATAGGTTCCGAACGCTGCTTCTGCGGCTGAATCCTCATTGGCAGCAAAACTTGGCAATTGCTGTTTGCGCCGATCTGCAATCAAGAAAATCAAGTTATCGCGTGTATCGTTGGCGGGCAGCAAGGCAGCGGAAACTCCGCGCTGCATGAAGCGGCTTTGCAGTGACTCGAAATCCGGCGTGTAACTGTTGTCGGCGCAGGCCAATGCCAAAGCACTGGTGAGAACTGCAATAACAAAAAGTCGTATTGCAGCGGAAATGGCTTTGCCTGATCGCATGCCCTTGAAGCTATGATATTTCGTGCGATTTGCAAATAAAAAAGGCCCCGTTGCCGGGGCCTTTGTCGAAATTTTCAGAAGATCAATTGCCAGATCAATTGCCGGCCATCTTGGCAACTTCAGCGGCAAAATCATCGCCGCCCTTGTCAATGCCTTCACCCAGCTGCATGCGCACAAAGGCCTTGAGAACCAAAGGTGAGCCGGATTTGTTGCCAGCTTCAGTAACGGCCATGGCCACGGTCTTCGAACTGTCATGAACGTAGGGCTGTTCCAGCAAGCAGTTTTCTTTGCCGTAGGACTTGAGGCCCGAGGCGACAATTTTTTCCATGACGTTGGCGGGTTTGCCAGCATTCTTTTCTTCGAGAATGGCGGCTTCACGGGCCAGCACATCGGCAGGTACGGAGGCCATGTCGAGGGCAACCGGATTGGTTGCTGCAATGTGCATGGCCAACAAGCGGCCAAAACCAGCGATTTCATCCTTGCTGCCCGTACCTTCGAGCGCAACCAGAACACCGATCTTGCCCATGCCGGGGGCGGCTTGGTTGTGCACGTAGGAAGCCACAACGCCATCCGACACCTTCAACGAAGAGGTGCGGCGCACGGTCATGTTTTCGCCGATGGTGGCGATCATTTCGGCGACATACTCAGCCACGGCATGATGGGAGCCTGGATACTGCATGACTTTGAGTTTTTCAGTCGAGCTATCAGCATTCAATGCCAGCTTGGTGATTTCAGCCACCATGGCCTGGAATTTTTCGTTGCGGGCCACGAAGTCGGTTTCAGAATTGACTTCAACAACGGCGCCTTCAGTGCCCTTGGCAACAACGCCAACGAGGCCTTCAGCGGCAATGCGGGTGGATTTCTTGGCGGCCTTGGCGAGGCCCTTGGCACGCAGCCAGTCAACTGCGGCTTCCATTTCGCCATGGGTGGCGATGAGGGCTGCCTTGCAATCCATCATGCCAACGCCGGTTTTTTCGCGCAAGTCGCGCACAAGTGTAGCTGTGATTTCAGCCATGTCTATCTCCTGAATGGGAAACGGGTCCGTGACCGTTCACGGACCCTTCTGTCGCTTGGACTGTGTTTTAGGCTGTCGGGGCCAATTCTACGGGTGGCAATTCTTCCTGGGCACCAATGTCCACACCCGAAGCGGTGGCAGACTTGGAAATGCCTTCGATGATGGCCTTGCTGACCAGTTCGCAATAAAGTGCGACGGCGCGGGCAGCGTCATCATTGCCGGGGATCGGATAGGTGATGCCGGCAGGATCGGAATTGGTGTCGATGATGGCAACGACGGGAATGCCGAGGCGATTGGCTTCCTTGATGGCGATCTGTTCCTTGTTCGTGTCGATGACGAACAGGATGTCAGGAATGCCGCCCATGTCCTTGATGCCGCCCAAAGCTTTTTCAAGCTTGTTGCGATCACGGGTCTTGTCGAGCAATTCGCGCTTGGTGATGCCTTGGCCGTTGCTGGCCACAACTTCGTCCAGCACGCGCAGTTGCTTGATTGAATTGGAAATGGTTTTCCAGTTGGTGAGCATGCCGCCGAGCCAGCGCGAGTTCACGTAATACTGTGCTGACTGCTTGGCCGAGGCTGCAATCTGCTCCTGGGCCGAACGTTTGGTGCCGACATACAATACGCGGCCACCCTTGGCGACCGTATCAGTGATGGCATTGAGGGCCTGATGCAACAGGGGAACCGTTTGCGACAGATCCATGATGTGGATGCCATTGCGCACGCCGTAGATGTACGACTGCATCTTGGGATTCCAGCGATGTTTTTGATGTCCGAAATGCACGCCTGCTTCAAGCAGTTGGCGCATGGTAAAGGGAACTGTGCCCATGTTATTGCTTTCTCCGGTTAATCCGCCACAAGGGAACTTGCACCGGAGGATTCCGGCACCGGACGGACCAAACCTATGTGAGAAACTTGCGCTTCTATGGCCTGATCCAACCCCTGTGTGAGTGTTGGATATTGTTAGAACGGGGCCGCGTTAGCAGCCCCGTTGGGGATTGTCAAATTTGGGGGGCAATCAATTCCAACCGCCGCCGCCGGTTCCGCCGTCGCCACCGCCAGTTCCGCCACCACCATTGTTCCCACCTTCACCGCCACCGCCGCTCAAGCCGGTACCGCCGCTGTAACTGCTGCCTTGGCCGTCATCATTGCCAAAGCGGGGCTTTTTCTTTGCTGCGTAGATCAGCTTGCGCTTGGGCTTGACATATCTTGGTTTGGCTTTGACTTTGATGTACTTCGGTTTCACCAGAGGCCGCTTGTAGATCTTTACGGGTTCATATTTAGCATTCTTGTAGCGTTTGGCCTCGCGTTTCTTAATGATCTTGCGGGCTTTCTGAATTTTGCGGTAGTCGGATTTTGGTTTGAAAAAAGCTTTTTTGACTTTTTGAACCTTGACCTTTGGGACAATTGCTTCTTCGGCTGGTTCATCCACTTCGACTGCCACTTCCGGCTCTTCAGTTGCCTCTTCTACCTTCGGCGGTGCGGCAGCTGCGGGTGTATCGAGCTTGGAAGGGCTTCCGCCTGCGGCCAAGTACTTGGACAAGGCAATGTCATAGAACATGCCTTGCGGGAAAGTATCCAGATAGAGCTTCAATGCCGCTGGATCTTCGGACCCTTTGACCTTGTTCCAATAAGCCAATTCGCCGACAGCCGAGGTGTCTTCGATAGCTGTCGGTGTTTCGGCGCTTGCTGTGTTGATGGCGGCGAAAGGCACCAAGAGCAGCGCACAGCCAACAAATAATTTGAAAATTCCGTTTCGCATGGTTTTGTCCTTTCAGAATAAAACAAGTCAAAATAGATCGAGGCGGGGATTGCGCATCTGCCAAGCCTTGCGGGCAAGCAGAACAAGGGTTTGATCGAGATCGTCAGCGGTTTCGACATTTTCAGGACCAACAAATGCTATCAGATCCTTGACGGCCTGGGACTTCGACGCATCGGGGAATGCCTTTAAATTACCTTTTATTTTTTTGTTTTCATTGAATGTATCAAGAGCAACTGCGAGTGCCGTGTACCAAACGGCCTTGGCCTCGTTGCGCTTG
Organism: Hyphomicrobiales bacterium; assembly: GCA_031417515.1. Taxonomy (GTDB): domain Bacteria; phylum Pseudomonadota; class Alphaproteobacteria; order Rhizobiales; family Aestuariivirgaceae; genus Aestuariivirga. The sequence continues at coordinate 2,266 of JANOVS010000118.1, read as the reverse complement.
GCTTTTGGTCCATTGGCATAGATCCAGCCCAGATTGGAGGCCGACTGCATGTTGCCGCGTTCGGCACCGATTTCGTACCATTTCAGAGCTTCAGCGAGGCTCTTTTTCACACCATTGCCATCGTAGTACATGGCGCCAATGTTGGATGGCGCATGGGGGTGGCCGCCATCGCTAGCTTTCTTCAGTAGCGCCAAAGCTGTATTGGTGTCTTTTTCCACGCCTTTGCCTTCGAGATAGGCGAGAGCCATACTGTGGATGCCATAGATATCATTACGGGCCATTGAGGCTTCATAGAACCTGATGCCGCGTTGAGGATTTTCCTGAACAGCCTGGCCATAATAATACATGGCCCCCAATTCATTCATGGCGTAGGTGTGACCCATTTCTACGGCCCGGTTGAGATAGGCCAGACCCTGATCAACATCAGCATCCACGCCTCGTCCCTTCACCAGGTTGCGGCCATAGGAGAGCATGCCAAAGGGATCGCCAGCCTCGGCTGCCTGGGCAAAATAGACATTGGCTTTTTTAATGTCAGCTTTGACGCCCAAACCCCGCTGCAGCAAGTAACCCATTTCGAACGTGGCGCGAATGTGTTTGTCCTCGGCGGCAAGTTCGAAAAGCTTGATTGCAACGTCATTCTTTTTTTCCGCCAAGGCGGTGCGACCCAATTGATATTTGAACCTGCCAATTTCGGGGTAATCTGAAAGGGCTTGTTGACATGCCTTGCCAGCTGCGGCAACATCAATTTCATTGGGCAATTTGCCAGGCACAACGCCTTGCAAATCCAGTGGCTCACCGGCTTCAGTGTCACAAGGCACGATATGCGGCGTGGTGCTGAACTTTAATTGTGCAGGTTTTCCGATCGCATCAATGTAAGAAAAAGTGAAGCTGGTTGGTTTTTTCTCCGAGCCAATGGCCGGTTCAAACGCTAGGCTTGCGACATCTGCTGCAGGTATTTCCTGGCCCGCGGCAACAGGTTGGCCTGCTGCGTAAAGTACACCTGTTGTCGGCATATCGACGAGGCTTAACGCAACGCTTTCAAGTGCACGACCGGTGAATAATTTGACCGCGCCTACGCCAATTGGCGCATCGAAATCCAATTGTAGTGGTGAGACGGGAACGGCATTTTCTTCAGCACTGATCTCAGCCGTTTTTTGTTCCGTCACATCGGTTGATAACTTTGGCACAGCCTCGGCTTCAACTTCTGCTTCCGCCTCTACTTCGACTTCTTGCTCCGAAGTTTTTGTTTCAGGCGATTGCAGTTTATCAGTTTCAAGCTTGGGCACGACGGCAATTTTTTTGTCGGTCGGCTGGTTTTTTTCACCAACAGCAATTTTCCGTGTTGCATGTTTGACGTTGAGCACCACGGGTTTCACCAAAGTGTTGGTGCTCCACGGGCGCTGTTGTTCGCCAGTCGCTGCCCAGACATCCTGGGTGACCTGCATCAGGGCGGTTTGAACATCAACGCCAGGAGTAAACGAGCGATTCAGAACTGCTGTGGTGAAAGGTGAGTTCTTTTCGTCGCCATCAAGTGCAACATTTCCTGGTTGTGTAGCATAGGCGATCAAACTTCCAACGGCACCCTTTTGCGCGGCAAGTCCTTTGCCTGCTTCGGCCAGACCCTTGTCACCAGCCAACAAAAAAGCAGTTTGCGGAAAAGGATTATTGCGACAGGCATCAAGATAGACAATTTGTGCCTTGGAATTGGATTGCATGTAACGCACAATGGTTTGCATGCTGATGGTTTGCATTTCAAGGTCAGCAGGTGACTTGAGTGTAGCGTCTATCGGAATCATCCGGTTGTCGCCGTTCACTTCAATGCCATGGCCCGAATAGTAGAACACGCTCACCTCCGCATTTTCAAGCGAGCGCGCAAAACGCAAGGTCGCCGCTTCAAGGGCCGCATGGTCGAGGTCAATGGCCGAGATCACTTCAAAGCCGGATCGCAGCAAGGCTTCAGCCACTGCTGCAGCATCGTTGGCGGGATTTGGCAATTGTGGCACAGCTTGATAATCGCTGTTGCCGACAACGAAGGCTACACGCCGTTCAGCAGCGGCAGACAGCGATGTGAAAAGGCCAAACGCCAGTGAGATGCCACAAAGCCATTTGCCAAAATTCGAAAATTTGCGTTTGCTTTTCATCTTGAGTCCGCATCAATTAAAGTTGCAGCACCCCACCCGGAATGATGATTACCACAATTGGTGGCTTTTTGATACTTACAAGATGAACTAGGCCTGAACAGTTGGTTCAGTTTTGTTCTGAATGA
>JANOVS010000117.1:0-10176 GCA_031417515.1 Hyphomicrobiales bacterium | reverse complement strand
ACGCCCCCTTCGAGGGATCGGACCGCCCTGCTGTTCAAACAAAATGTGACGGGTTACAAATCACAGTTTTATGTCAAGGCAAACCCCACGTTTCGCACAAGAACCGCGGGTGCAACAGCATGGTCGATCACAGGCGCACATAACCTCGTCGCAACAGATTCCCCAACCCACCCTACCCCACAAAGTGGGGCGGGGCGATTCAACAAGTTCAACGCCAACCGAGTAAAATGCACTGTCACCGAAATAATTTTAGCGGCGGCGGCTACCTTGGTTCATGAACCCATATTTCACATTTCAAATGTGTCAACTCCGTGTTTCCGTCGACAACCACTGGCTTGTAATTGCATATCAACCATGCAGTCTTGACAACGGTTACATGTGTCGCGGGGTCTTTTTTTTCGGAATGTTCAGAACCATATTGATCCGACGGGGGTTGTTTAATTAAAACTTCAAGGAGAATGACAATGAATTATCGTACACTCGCAATTTCTGCATTGGTCCTTGGCCTGTTTGCTCCCGTAGGTGCGATGGCCGACTCCGACAACAGCTGTTCAGAAGAACAAAAGAATAGGAAGGTATACGCTGATTGTAAGCCTTTAATTGAGAGCTCTTCAGAGCAGTTTGGTGCGGCTGTGGTTACGGATGTCACAGTCGGTTCGGGCCAAACTCAAAAAGTTAATGGTTTGGGTAGTGGTTCCAATTGATCAGGGCGCGGCACCGCCGCGCATCCATGAAACCAATTTCGATAATTGGGTAAGTCCCAGTTTGCCATCGGACACAGAAGTGCCCGGTGGCGCTGTTGCGCCAAATCAGATTTTGAATGGGCACAAAAAACAGAAAATGAAGATATCTCCTTTTTACATCGAGGAGCTTCAGCCGCGCCCCAGGCAGCTGAAAGCAATAAGCATTCGCAGGGTCGTTGCGTTTGCCAATATTCTCGTTGGGGGCAAGTGAAGCCAATGTCTCGACAATTCCGAAACTCAGCTGCCAATCACCATCAGTGATCGATTCTATGAATTTATCGACTGGGTCACGTATAGCAATTTTTCTCGGGACAGTTGCGGCCTGCGCTCGAGAGTCTCAACCACCATCTTGCAAGCAGTCGGCAATCTCTTGTTCAAATTCGCTCCCCACGCACCCATTTTTGTAAAGCGAGATAGCGCCAAAGCCCTGCACCAATCTTATACGGGACACCCCTGAATTCGAAACCGCTCTTGCGAACAGCAAAAACAACCGTCACGAAAATAAAAAAATTGTTTTCGAAATTGCTGTGTTTCACTCAAGGGTGCACGCTGGCATCATCGCAAGATGTGCACTGAACGCCTCGTACCATAGCTCGCAGAACGACTTCAAATCCGTCAACGCTATTTTTCATTCGCACTCACAGAATTTTGATTGCCCATCACCTATGCGTAATCACAACGATTTTCTCTGCCATGGGATCTTTTTTTCTGAAAATTCGGAACTACATCAAGCCTACGGCGATTATAGCTGTAGTTTAAAACCCAAGGAGAATGACCATGAATTATCGTACACTCGCAGTTTCCGTTTTGGCCCTTGGCCTGTTGGCCCCCGTTAGCGCCATGGCTGATAGCATCAACAACTGTTCAGAAGAGCAGATGAACAGGAAACTCTATACCGATTGCAACTCCACAGCGGGAAATACTTCGGAGCAATTTGGCGCAGCTGTGCTGGCCGATGACAGGCTGGGAACTGATGTAAATCAGTCGGGCAACGGCTTGGGCGATTCCACTGATGGATCAATCACCAGCGATTAATCGCCATCAGCTAACACCAATTAAAGTGAACAAGTGCCAGGGCGCAGTCGGAACAGGCTGCGTCCGTTGGCACTTTTGAAAGCTGATAAAGTGGACGCTCGTCTTCAAGTAAAGAAGGTCGGGCCCCACTTTAATCTTTTCACCGATTAATTTCGAATAATCCATGGTTTGAGCTTACAGCCTTGATGGCTTGCCGTCTTTCGTGCGCCCAACTATAATCGGTGACATGCTTAAACAACTTCCCATCAACATGCTTTGGGTTTCGGAAGATCTGTCGCGTCTGGCGCGGCTCAGCTTGACCAGTTTTCTGAAACATGGCTTTCGCGTCACGCTGTGGAGCTATGAGCCGGAGGCCCATGCCTTGTGTGGAGCAGGGGTTCGGGATGCGGCTGAAATTTTGCCCGAGGGCCGGGATATGGATGCATCCCTGGCTTACCTCTCCAGTCTGTTCCGTTACCGCGTCTTGGCTGACATGGGCGGCGTGTGGTCGGACATGGACGTTGTGGCTTTGTCGGATTCTCCTGATATCGGCGCCGTGCCTTTGGTGGCGTCCGAAAAGCGCAGGCCGTTTCGCTACAAGGAACCGACGGCCACAGATGAGAGCCTGACCCAAATCACCAATTGCTTTATGGCGAACCCTGAACCTGTGGCGGGTGACCTGTGGCACCGCGCGGCGGAGCTGGTGGCCAATCTCAAACCTGAAGACCAGATATGGGAGAATGTGGGGCCGCACATGCTCAACCGCCTGATGCTGGAAGACCCCGGGCACGGCGTCACCATTCTTGATTCCGAAATCGTTGACCCGGTATCATGGTGGAATGTGCCAACCACTTTCATGGAAGCACGCGATCCCCCGCCCTCACCTTTCATGCACATGTATGCTTCGATCTGGGCCAAGCGCGGGGTGAACGCGGACGACGCTTTTCCCGCCGATTCAATGGCAGGCCGATTGTGGCGCAGTTTTGGTTTGTGAGAGAGGTTCTCTTCCTCGGCTCTTGGGCCGGGGAAGAAAACAGGGTTGGAATCGCCCCGCTCTTCCGCTAGGACACCCCAAATCGGGATCCCTCATGCCAAAGCGTACAGATATCAAATCCATTCTCATCATCGGGGCTGGACCGATCATTATCGGCCAGGCTTGCGAGTTTGACTATTCCGGCACCCAAGCTTGCAAGGCGTTGAAAGAGGAGGGCTATCGCGTCATTCTCGTCAATTCCAATCCGGCCACCATCATGACCGATCCGGATTTGGCCGATGCCACCTATATCGAGCCCATCACGCCGGAAGTCGTGGCCAAGATCATCGAAAAAGAACGGCCCGATGCGATTCTGCCGACCATGGGCGGACAGACGGCGCTTAACACGGCACTATCGCTCAACAAGATGGGCGTTCTGGAAAAATATAATGTTGAGTTGATTGGTGCCAAGGCCGAAGCCATCGACAAGGCTGAAGACCGCGAGCTGTTCCGCGATGCGATGTCGAAAATCGGATTGGAATCACCACGCTCCAAACTTGCCAACGCCTCGATCGATAAAGACAAGGACAAGGAACTTTACGCCAAGCTGAAATCAGAAGCATCCAACGTCGAGGCCTTCGAAAAGCAGTGGGCCGACGCCGAACCTGAGCGCCAGAAAAAATATCGTGAGCGCGCCCTCGTCGAAGCCTATGAAGGCATGTTGGCCATCGGGCTTCCCTGCATCATCCGCCCGTCGTTTACACTGGGCGGCACGGGCGGCGGCATTGCCTATAACCGCGATGAATTTTTCAACATCGTGGAAACCGGGTTGGATGCCTCGCCCACCGCCGAAGTACTGATTGAAGAATCCGTGCTGGGCTGGAAAGAGTATGAAATGGAAGTGGTGCGCGACACCGCCGACAATTGTATCATTGTCTGTTCCATTGAAAACATCGATCCCATGGGCGTGCACACGGGCGACTCGATCACCGTCGCCCCGGCTTTGACGCTGACCGACAAGGAATACCAGATCATGCGCAATGCCTCGATTGCGGTGTTGCGGGAGATCGGGATTGAAACCGGCGGTTCCAATGTGCAATTCGCCGTGAACCCCGCCGATGGCCGGCTCTTGGTAATTGAAATGAATCCACGGGTGTCGCGCTCATCAGCCTTGGCCTCGAAGGCTACCGGCTTTCCCATCGCCCGCATCGCCGCAAAACTTGCCGTGGGTTACACGTTGGACGAGTTGGCCAACGACATCACGGGTGGCGCAACGCCAGCCTCGTTCGAGCCCACCATCGATTACGTTGTCACCAAAATTCCACGCTTCGCCTTTGAAAAATTTCCTGGTGCCCAGCCGTTGCTTTCCACTGCAATGAAGTCTGTCGGCGAAGTCATGGCGATTGGCCGGACTTTCCAGGAGAGTTTCCAAAAAGCTTTGCGCGGCCTTGAAACTGGTCTTTCCGGCATGAATGAAATTGCCATTCCTGGCATTGGCGAAGGCGATGACAAGAATGCCATACGTGCGGCCTTGGGCCAAGCCACGCCAGACCGGCTGTTGAAAATTGCCCAGGCCTTCCGCCATGGCGCAACCGTTGAGCAGATTTTTGATTGCTGCAAATATGAACCCTGGTTCCTGCGACAGATCCAGGAATTGGTGCGCATGGAAGAAACCATTCGTGACCGGGGCTTGCCCAAAGATGCTGTGAACATGCGCAAACTGAAAGCCATGGGTTTTTCCGACAAGCGACTTGGAGAACTCGTCGGCATCAAGGAAGCCCGCGTCTCGGCCCATCGCCGCAAGTTGAAAGTGCGACCGGTATACAAACGCATCGACACCTGTGCTGCCGAATTTGCATCCCCAACAGCCTATATGTATTCGACCTATGAAACGGGACTGGCTGACTCACACGGCAATGAGGCGCAAGTCAGCGACAAGAAAAAAGTCATCATCCTCGGCGGTGGACCAAACCGTATCGGCCAGGGCATCGAGTTTGACTATTGCTGCTGTCACGCCTGCTTTGCCTTGCATGATGCAGGTTATGAATCAATCATGGTCAACTGCAATCCGGAAACCGTGTCGACGGATTATGACACGTCGGACCGCCTGTATTTCGAATCGCTCACCGTAGAAGATGTTCTGGAAATCATCCACGCTGAAAAGCGCAAAGGCACCTTGCATGGCGTGATCGTGCAATTCGGTGGTCAAACGCCGCTCAATCTTGCCGATGCACTGGAAGTTGCTGGCGTTCCCATATTAGGCACAACGCCCGATGCCATTGACCTCGCTGAAGACCGCGAGCGCTTTTCCAAGCTGGTGAAAAAACTCAAGCTCAAGCAACCTGAAAACGGCATGGCTTATTCAGGTGCCGAAGCCAAGAAAATTGCCAAGCGCATTGGCTATCCCGTCGTCATCCGCCCCTCCTATGTGTTGGGGGGCAGGGCCATGGAAATCGTTAGGGATGATGCCCAGTTGCTGCGCTATATCACCGAAGCCGTTGTGGTGTCGGGTGACTCGCCCGTCTTGATCGATAGCTATCTTTCGAATGCCATCGAAGTTGATGTGGATTGTATCTGTGATGGCACTGATGTTTTTGTAGCAGGTGTCATGGAACATATCGAAGAAGCAGGCATCCACTCCGGTGACTCCGCTTGTTCATTGCCACCCTATTCCCTCAAGGCCCCCATCATCGCTGAACTTGAGGCGCAAGCCAAAAAACTGGCGCTGGCTCTCAATGTCGTCGGCTTGATGAATGTGCAGTTCGCCGTGAAAGACGACAAGGTCTACATTCTCGAAGTAAACCCCCGTGCATCCCGCACTGTGCCATTTGTGGCCAAGGTGATTGGCGAACCGGTTGCAAAAATTGCTGCCCGAGTGATGGCTGGCGAAAAATTGGCAAGCTTCAAGTTGAAGACGAAGAAGCTATCCCATGTGGCTGTAAAGGAAGCGGTTTTCCCGTTCAACCGTTTCCCCGGTGTGGATGTTTTGCTGGGGCCTGAAATGCGCTCCACAGGCGAAGTCATGGGCCTCGACAAGACCTACGACATGGCATTTGCCAAAGCCCAATTGGGGGCAGGCATGCGCATTCCAAAGAGTGGCGCGGTCTTTGTGTCGGTGAAGGAAAGCGACAAGGCAAAGGTTCTGCCGTCTGTCAAAAAACTCGTTGAGCTTGGTTTCTCCATCAAGGCCACAGCAGGCAATCATGCTTTCTTTGAAAGCAAGGGAGTGCCTTCCACGAAGATCAACAAAGTGCTGGAAGGCCGCCCCCACGTCGTCGACGCCATCAAGAACGGCGACATTCAGCTTGTGCTGAACACCACCGAAACCCGCTCGTCAGAATCAGATTCAAAATCCGTCCGCCAAACCGCCGTGATGCAAAAGGTACCCTACTACACAACCCTGCCCGGCATCATCTCAGCCACCAAAGCCATCGCTGCCCACAAGGCGGACACGATAACGGTACGGCCCTTGCAGGATTATTTCAAAACCTAGAGTATCGCACTTTCGACAGTATCTTTGATGCTGAGATTCCCGTGAATTCTCAAAAGTGTTTGAGCATTTTTTCACTATACACGTGGTCTCCAAAGCGCGTCATTCCAGCCAAGCGCAGCCCTTGCGAAGCGCGAGCTGGAACCCCGCTTTACTTCAACAAGTTGGGCTTGCCGTCGCAATAGTAGGTTTCCAAATCGCCCGCGATAGGGCGGGCGTTTGGAATGACGGTTTTAAGGAATGCAATTCCGCTTTGAATAGTGGATCACTCCAGTGCATGCTGAATTCCAGCTTTAAACCCAAAGGATCACCATGCCTCACGCCACTTTTTCCACCATCGCCAAAACCGGCCTGACCATCCCATCCATTTGCTTCGGCACCTCGGCTCTCGGCGATATGCCGGATACTTATGGGTATTCTGTTGATGAAGCCCGCGCCCGCGCCACGCTGGATGCGATTTTTGATGGTCCTATTGGTTTTCTGGATACATCGCGCAATTATGGCGCTGGCCGCAGTGAAGCCCGCATTGGGGCGGCGATCAAAGCCCGCGGCGGTCTGCCAAAAGGCTTTGTCATTTCCTCAAAGCTTGATCGCAATATGGACAACAATCTGTTCGATGGCGACTGTGCGCAACGGTCACTTGAGCAAAGTCTGAAGGCCCTCAATGTTTCCAAGATTCCACTCCTCCATCTGCACGACCCGGAATACGCTTCCGATCTGAAAGACGTCACCAAAAAAGGTGGCGCATTGGAAGCCCTGTTTCGCATGAAAGAGCAGGGCTTGTGTCAAGCCGTGGGATTGGCGGCCGGTCGAACCGACGTGATGATGTCTTTGATGCGGGTTTGGGATTTTGACGCCATCATCAGCCACAACCGCTTCACCCTGTTGAATCGCAATGGCGCTGAAATGTTTGAGCTCGCCAAATCGCGCGGCATGGCCGTGATTAACGCCGCGCCCTATGCCAGCGGTATTCTCGCCAAAGGTGCAGCAAAACAACCGCTCTTTGCCTATCAACCCGCCGATGCCAGCATCGTGTCGCGTGTTCACGCCATTGAAGCACTGTGTTCCCAGAACGGCGTGCCAGTTGGTGCCGCCGCCCTTCAATTTTCCATGCGTTCAAATCTGGTCGCTTCGACAATCTGCGGCGTGTCTACGCCTGAACGAGTCAAACAAACCATTGAATGGGCAAACTGGCCCTTACCGGATGCACTGTGGAACGAACTCAATGCCCTGCCTTATGACAGTGACGACCCGGAAGCCAAGCGGGTTTACCTGCCAAATTAAGCGGCTATCGCCCCCTTGCAAAATCACCAGAATTGGCCCACATTAAGTAATACCCGGCTGGGATCATAACCCATGAGCCGGGTGTTTTCTTGAGTTTCAGGGCGCGATACCCCGTTGGCGGGGGAGTGCCTGATTTTGCAAAACGGATGTGATGACCATGGAAAAAGTGCCGATGACCGCTGGTGGCTATTCGTCGTTGATCGACGAAGTAAAGCTTCTGAAATCTGTCGAGCGCCCGCGCATTATTCGGGCCATTGAAGAAGCCCGCGCCCATGGTGACCTGTCGGAGAATGCTGAATACCATGCCGCCAAGGAAGCCCAGGGCTGGAACGAAACGCGCGTGGCTGAACTTGAAGACAAGATTTCCCGCGCCGACGTGATCGATGTTTCGAAACTCTCAGGCGACACCGTGAAGTTTGGTGCCAAGGTGACGCTGATTGATTGTGATACCGACGCGAAGTCGGTTTACCAGATCGTGGGTGACTCGGAAGCCGATGTCAAAAAGGGTCGCCTGTCGATTTCCTCCCCCATGGCCCGCGCCATTATTGGCAAGAAGCAGGGTGACAGTGTTGAAGTTAACACGCCAGGCGGTGGCAAATCTTATGAAATTGAAAAAGTCGCCTGGAACTGATCGGGCTGCGCTGGACCTTGCAAATTATTTGAAAGCGTCGATCAACAGTTGAATCATACCAGCGGCCCCATGAATTGACTGCAACATTGGTGGTTTGCAGAAGTCGCATTTGGTCCCCCACCACCGCCCTTCGGGCACCTCCTCCCCGCCGAAGGGGCGGGTTGGAGGGCACTTGTTGAATGCCGTTCTACAACTTCGCCCTCCAACCCGCGCCTTTCGCGGGGAGGAGGTGGCGCGAAGCGACGGAGGTGGGGACAGCGGGGGAATACCGAACCTGATTATTCGAATTCGAACAGTTGATGCAATTGGCCGCTGGTATCAGTTGCAGCCAATCTTTCGAGGCCTGAAGCACCAGTTGACGCAGTTTCAGAGCCTGTGCACTGGGTTGGCACAGTCACGCATTCCATCACAACCGCGAAAGAAATCCGGCAAAAGCCATCATCCCTTCTGGCCATGGGCCGTGGCCTGATTCTGTGTTGATGTGGCCTTGTTCTCCGGCCTCGATCATTCTTGAACCCCAGGCCAAGGCCATGTCGGCAGCATTTTCGAGACTGCCAAAAGGATCGTTGCTACTGGCAACAATCGTTGAGGGAAATGGCAACGGATCACGGGGAACCCTTGCAAAAGCCGGATCGAAGTGTGGAAGGGCGGCAAGCGCAGATGCTGAAGGAACAGCAACCAGAAATGCCCCTTTGATCCGATCTGCCAAACCCAAATCAACAAGGCGCAACATGGCGTGGGCCACCAATACAGTTCCTGCAGAATGGGCTACAAAAACCACGGGGCGGGAAGATTTTTCCACAGCGGCCACCAGATGTTCCACAGCTGTTGCCAGGCACGAAAAGTTCCAGTCCGGCTGTTCGACAACCCGTGCTGTTGAGAGCTTTGCCACCATGCGAGATTGCCAATGGAAGGGACCTGCTCCTTCATAACCGGGCACAATGAGGATATCTGCATCTGAAGATTTCATGATGGAAAGAATGTTTCGCCTTCAATTACCGGGCAAGCGCCTTTTCAACGGCCGTCGTGACTTTATCACTCATCGGTTCGGTGGGCGTTGAGAACCAGTCGATGAAACTTCCATTGCGGCCAAACAGGTATTTGTGGAAGTTCCATTTGGGCCGTCCCAGCATCCCTGCCTGTTTGCCTGCCCATTTGTAAACGGCATGGGCGTCGCTGCCTGAAACCACGGTCTTGTCAGCAAGTGGAAATGTCACGCCATAATTGATCTTGCAAAACGTGGCAATTTCCTCAGCTTTGCCAGGTTCTTGAGAACCAAAATCATTGGCGGGAACACCGATAATCACGAGGCCCTTGTCTTTGTAGTTTTGCCAGAGTTTTTCAAGGCCATCATACTGACCGGTGTAGCCACATTCTGAAGCGGTGTTGACCAGCAGAACAACTTTGTCCTTGAATTCTGCAAGCGGCATCGGCTTGCCGTCGATACCCGTGAGGGTGAAATCTTTTAAGGTTTGAGCTTGAGCCATGGCTGTCGATAGCACAAAAAATGACAAAGTGAAGATGACGAGGCGGCGATGCATGATGGTTAAACGGGTACTTTGCAGCAGCGGATCAGTTTCGTTGCAGCCGTTTTACGGCCCATACCAGCAGCCCTGCAACCAATCCCCAGAAGGCCGCGCCCACACCAAGAATTGAAATGCCTGAGGCCGTCACCAGAAACGTCACCAACGCCGCTTCTATATCCTTCTGGTCTTTCACCATACCAGCCATGCCGCCCATCAGAGGCGCAAACAGGGCAAGCCCCGCCACCGCCGTCACAAGTTCCTTCGGCATGTGCCCCAGCAAGGCCACAAAAGTTCCCGCCGCCAAACCAAAAACCACATAAAGCGCTACATAGGGATAAATCATTTTCCAGCGTTGCTGCGGATCAGGGTGGGCATCAGGCCCCGCCACCAGCGCTGCCGTGATGGCTGCCATGTTCACGGCATGGGTGCCAAAAGGCGCTGCCAATATACTGCCAAGCCCGGTCACCAACAGGCATGCGGCAACTGGCGGTTCATAGCCATTGGCCCGTAACACG
>JANOVS010000116.1:0-18060 GCA_031417515.1 Hyphomicrobiales bacterium | reverse complement strand
CGCAACCGACGCCTCGCAAAGGATTTCGAACGAACCATCGAAAGCGCAACCGCATGGCTCTATCTTGCTTCAGTCCAGCAAATCACCCGCAGAATCGCAAGTGCTTGAATTCACGCCAAATCATTATGAGTCAGACTCTAAGACCGTTGGACCAAATCCAAAAGACGGAGAGAAGCGATAGCGGTAAGCATAGTCAACAAGTCCATCTCCATTGAGATCGACCAGTTGACCACGCAAGTCGCGATAATAGTCAGCGCCAGCAGTTTCGAAGGATACATCTGTTGGATACCGCGACACAAATGGGGCGTTTAACCTGAACTTCGGAGCCTCAGTCCAACTACTTCCTTCATTGAGATACGCGCGCGAATAGAGCGTCCCATTACTCTCGCGACGAACAACAAGCATATCAACTCTGCTATCCGCGTTCACGTCTACAAATCGAACACCTAGATCGCCAAACTGCTCAACAGAAAAATTTTCTGGGGGGGGAGGGAAGTTCGTTTCTTCAGCCCAATAGCGCGACGTTTCCTTTCCGGCCACAACCTCAAACTTGTTCTTCCAAAACTTATAAACGCCTGCGTGGCCGAAGATAAAATCGGCGATACCGTCGGCGGTTACATCTACGAGAACACCAGTCGTGCCGCTCTTCTGATTCGTTAGCGACATCGGCGTTACGTAGTCGTCACTCGCTATCCAACCATTTGCTGTGTTGATGCTTGCAGCGGCAATGACAGCTCCGTTTTCGTCAACGAAATGGCCAACGAGATCGATCAAGCTATCGCCATTCAGATCTACGAATTGCGGACCAACACCAAGTTTGTCTTTCTGCGCAAAAGCAATATCGGGGACAAATTGCCTTTCGACCGTCCATCCTGGCCCTTGGTTAAGAAGGGCCTGCGAGGGTAGAATTTGCGAGGCGGGTAGCAAAACAACATCGCCTTTGCCGTCACTGTTTATGTCCGCTGCAAACGGGAGATAGTTGGGCGATAGGCGCTCGGATTCGTCATTGATTGCCAAGTCGTAGTCGTTCGATCTCCCCCACAACTTGGTTGAAGCGTCGTAAGTCAGCAAAACGGAATCAATTTTGGGGGTAGCTTTGAGCCGTAAGAGGACATCATCACCGGAATTGATATCGATAGGTGCCACTAGAAACCGTCCCACGTCATCAGATGTGACGCCGCCTACTAATATTTCCGAGACATCAAGGGTAGTGCTGCTCGAGTAAGTAACGTCCAAAAGCCTCGCTAGCCCCGCTGTCGCTTTCACAATGAGATGTCCACAGCCTCCAACTTCGGCAACTTGAACCGATATCACCGCTTGCAGGTCAACGCTTGCAATCGTCTTGGCTTTAAGCACTCCCAACGCATCATCAACGACGATTACTGTAATTGTGCCAGTTTTTTCATCTACAGCTATGAAATCGCGACTGCCATCGCATGTCACATCTGCTTCAAGGAAGCTCGTTGCGTTGACGTTGCCCAAGTTCTCAACGTCGGCCCCGATCCAATTGGAACCGTCATGGGACCAGAACTGGAATCGCTTGTTTGTATCAGGTTCAACTTGATCGAACGCAATGAGTCCTCTTTTGGTTGAATTTATCTTCAGCGGATGAATAGCAAGCACCCGTTGGCCGTCGATGCTAACGGCAACCGGAAACTTAAACTCTGGTCTCTCAACCCACTTTCCTCCTTCTTGACGAAAAGCTTTAGAGACTACTGCATCGGCTCCGGTTTTCGATGCCGTGATGAAGTCAGCTAACTTGTCGTCGTCCACGTCGTAGAAGAAGGCACCTGTGTCTTGTCCTGTGCTCGTCGCCAACGCCTCAGGCAAGTTCAGGTCAACTTGAAGTTTCCACGCGCTACCAACGAGCTTGTAAGTACGGCGATAGGGCTTAAGGGTGTTGGAAATAGGATCAAAGAAGTTGGCAGCATAGATGATTTCCTTAGTGCCAACTGAGTCAAGGTCAATGAAGCGGTAACCGCCTTCGAGTGATGTTATCGAGCCAAAGGCAGTAGGGAGTTGATAGTCCGCTTGACTTTTCCATCCTGCTTGTGGTTCAGAATAGTCAAATATCGTTGGCCGATGAGTTTCACCAAATGCCCCCGTCTCTATGATTTTTCTGACACGCCTCGATCCAAAACGATTTGTATCTCCTGCCTCGTCGTAACTGATGTCATATCTGCGAAAGAGCTTGAACGTGCCAGAAGAATCAAAAACACCGGACTCGATTGCATTGACAACTAGCGTCCGGCGCAGCTGTTCACCGGCGATATAAGATACGACTGGACTGCCTGACTCACGATATTCGAACCTGAGTTCTGCATAGGGAGAAAGACCCATGCGCTTATTCGATGTATATTTGGCGCTGGCTAAACCCCAATCGCCATACCCGTTGGTCTTGTACGTAAACTCAATGGCGTTGCCAAAAGTGTCCTCGATCCTGACACACGGCCAAATCAGAACCTTGCCTGAGTTCGTCTGGATACGGCTCGCAGGAACATCACCATAATACATTCGAAGTCCAGCCTTCGTTCGAGCAATGTAGTGAATTCCATTCGCATTAGTTACCTCCTCAACTCGTGTCTGGTCATCAATTGCTTTTGCGAGAAGGCGGTGGCCGGCATTGGCTCCCACAGGCACCAAACGAGAACCATCGAGCATCAAGGCGTCGGAGTTGGTAAATGCTATGGGTGCTACTTCACCATCAATGAGTTTTGTTTTGGTAGTACGCGATATGTACGACAGACCACCAACTGACCAACCTAAACCGAGATTTCCTGGTCCTGCATTGCTGTCGTAGGTGAGGACGAGCTTTGGTGTCATGCCAGAGGTACCTTCCGGCACCGCGATTGGTACACTGTATTGGGCACTTCCGCCCAGTGAAACAGAGAAGTCTCCCTTAAGGGAACCTGGAACAGGCTCAGCACCTGTCGCCGACTTGAGTGGGGCACCAATGAGCACAAAAAATAGAATGGCGAGAAACGCTCTCGCAATCGTCTTAACCCGGGCAGAAGTCCCAGATGCCATTGCCGTTCCCTCGGATCAGGCCGACGTGTTGACTCCCATCATGATCTGGTCCCTATATTAACGTTCTCCACAATTCGAATAGAGTCAAGTGGGGCGTTTTACAGCAGAATCTTAACGCGCTCTGAGTTTCAAATAAAATGACCTGAGGCCCAGTCGATGCTGATGAACTGTGAGCCTTGGTCCGAGTTGATCAGCGCCTTGCTTTTGGGCTTCCTTCGCCATACCTCCATTAAAATGGCTTGCAGAACGAGGTAAGTGGTTTCGCTACTTTGGATGGACTTACCCACAACACGCCTGAAGCACAAAGACGGCAGCCAAATATGTATATGTCCAGAGCCACTCCGTGGCGTAGTCCTGCACCACCTTGATGGTTGCAAACATGTATTGATCCAGCCATTCGTGCCGGACGGTACTGTTGTAGCGTTCAACGTAGGCGTTCTGTTGCGGCTTGCCGGGCTGGATATGTGTCAATTTATTTTAGGTTTTGGCAGTCTGCGCCCGCCGACGCGCGGATTGAAGCGCTGGCGGCGGCGGGTGCAGGCCCTTGTTATGGTGAGTAGGTTCATTCTCTGTTTTTAAACCGCCAGCTTTCGTTTCCGGTTTCGATGATGTGGCAGTGATGCGTCAGAAGGTCGAGCAATGCCGTTGTCATCTTGGCATAACCAAACACATTGGCCCATTCACAGAAGCTCAGGTTGGTGGTGGTGATGATACTTGTCTGCTCATAGACCTTGCTGAGCAGATGGAACAGTAAAGTCCCGCCCGATGGGCTGAAGGGCAAGTAACCCAGCTCATCAAGGATGATGAGATCAAGGCGCAGCAGGCGCTCAGCAATCTGACCTGCCTTGTTCATGGCTTTCTCCTGTTCAAGCGCATTGACCAGATCAACGGTGGCGAAGAACCTTGCCTTTTTGCGGTTATGCGTGACGGCTTGCACGGCTGAGGCCGTGGCAATATGGGTTTTACCCGTACCCGGCCCACAATTGAGAACAACATTATGGGCATCATCAATGAACGTTCCGGCGTGCAATTGCCTGACCAAAGCTTCGTTCACCTCGCTGGAGGCCACGTCAAATCCCGCCATATCTTTGTATGCGGGAAAGCGCGCAGCCTTGATCTGATAATCAATTGATCTAACCTTGCGCTCGGCCGTCTCGGCTTTGAGAAGTTGCGACAATATTCGCGCATCTCAAACGCATTCTACGCCTCAATCGGCTCAGGCTACGCGGACCGCGCGGTGCACAGTTCGAGTTCACCCTCGCTGCCATCGCCCAGAATCTCAGGCGTCTCGGCAAATTGATCGCACGACCGCCACCGCAACCAAGAAAAGCCAACCCCATGGCGTAAAAACTGCGACTAAGACGACAAACAACGCTACTCCTCAGAGAGAAAGCGTTCAGAAACCGCGCGACACATAATCAGTAAATCCTGAAACACCATCCTCGCCCCGATCAAATCCGACTTTTGCAACAAAATCGGCCCTTAGCGGAATTGCGCCGGACCAATTGAGATGTCCGGTAAACGGAGGGATGCGGACTTCTTTCCACTTCTGTGATGTCGCGAAATTTTATGCGCTGGACGTGTTGTCCGGCATGTCTTCCGAAATCTCATGCAGCAGCTTCGGCCCCTTGGCCAAGCGGCGCCCGAGCGCTGCAACAAACGCATCATAGCGCTCACCCGCCTGTGCCCGTGCTGCGGCTTGCGAGGGTTCCGGCAGCGGCGGATTGGTTGTCAACCAGAAACGGACAAAGACGGCCAGCATTTCAATTGAGATACCGAGGTCGCGCTCTATCCGATTCATGCGCCGGTCGATCTGGTCGAGGCGCTTGGTTGTTGCAGCTTCTTGCCGTTCTGCCGCATCGGGGGAGAGAAAGGATGCGATGGCTGCTTCTGCAACAAGTGAGAGTGAGAGGCCGCGCCTTGCGGCATATTCAGCAAGTGTTTTCAGGATCGCGGGTTCTACATAGACCGAGAGGCGCTGCTTTTTGGAGGGTTTCACTTGACGCGCCTCACAGGTCCATGCCGTCGTTGGGGTCGAGTGAGACCTGGCGCGCAACGCCTTGGACGATCTGGGTCATACGGCGTGCGCGTGTCGCATCGTCATCTGCGTCGTCGGAAAACTCATCGAGGAATTCGGTGCTGGGTGTTTGCTTTTGCTCTGCCACATCGGGCCGGATGATCTCTGGTTGCCGTCGTTTTTCAGAACCGGTCGGGTCTTCGTTGTCTTCAGCGTTTTGATAGATGGGGACAGCTGACCCGGCCGGACTGGCCGGTAGTGTCAATAAGCTCCAGTCGTCATGAATGTCCGAAGGCGCGTGGGCTGGTTCGGGTGGCGGCAAGACGCGTTCCAAGAACCGGCGATCCTCGAAGTAGCGCACCTTCTTGGCACGGATTGGCGGTGTGCCCGAGACCATCACAATCTCATCCGCAGCAGGCAGTTGCATCACCTCGCCGGGGGTCAGCAGAGGCCGCGCGGTTTCCGAACGCGAGACCATTAGATGGCCAAGCCAGGGACTGAGGCGATGACCGGCATAGTTCTTCATGGCGCGCATTTCGGTTGCCGTGCCCAGCGCATCGGAGACGCGCTTTGCCGTGCGTTCGTCATTGGTGGCAAAGCTCACGCGCACATGGCAGTTGTCAAGAATTGAATTGTTCGGTCCATAGGCCTTCTCTATCTGATTGAGTGACTGTGCGATCAGGAAACTCTTGAGCCCGTATCCGGCCATGAAGGCGAGTGCCGATTCGAAAAAGTCAAGGCGACCAAGCGCCGGGAATTCATCAAGCATCAAAAGTAAGCGGTGGCGCTTACCCTTCGCGTTGAGGTCTTCGGTCAGGCGTCGCCCAATCTGATTGAGGATAAGGCGGATAAGTGGCTTGGTTCGGACGATATCCGAAGGCGGCACGACCAGGTAAAGCGTCGATGGCTGATTGCCACTGACCAATTCGCCGATGCGCCAGTCACAGCGTTGCGTCACCTCGGCGACCACGGGATCGCGATAGAGGCCCAGGAAAGACATGGCGGTCGAGAGAACGCCGGAGCGCTCATTGTCCGATTTGTTGAGGAGTTCGCGCGCGGCACTGGCAATCACGGGATGGGGACCGGCCTCGCCCAGGTGAGCCGTTTTCATCATCGCGGAAAGCGTCACCTCTATTGAACGTTTTGGATCTGACAGGAGAGCTGCGACGGCAGCCAACGTCTTGTCCGTTTCGGCATAGAGGACATGCAGGATCGCACCCACCAGAAGCGCGTGGCTGGTCTTTTCCCAATGGTTGCGCTTTTCGAGGGAGCCTTCGGGATCAACCAAGATATCAGCAATGTTCTGGACGTCGCGCACTTCCCACTCACCGCGGCGGACTTCGAGCAAGGGATTGTAGGCGGAAGATTTTGTGTTGGTCGGATCGAAGAGCAGCACGCGGCCATGCTTTGCCCTGAATCCTGCCGTGAGTTGCCAGTTCTCGCCCTTGATGTCATGGACGATGGCCGACCCCGGCCAGGTCAAAAGTGATGGTACAACCAAGCCCACACCTTTGCCTGAACGCGTCGGGGCAAAGCACAGCACATGCTCCGGGCCATCATGCCGGAGATAGTTGCCATCAAGCTTGCCAAGCATGACACCATCCGGTTCCAGAAGTCCTGCTTCTCGAACCTCATTCGGTTTCGCCCAACGGGCCGACCCATAAGTCTCGACATCCTTCGCTTCACGCGCCCGCCAGACCGACATGCCGATAGCAACAGCGATGGCGATGAAACCGCCAGAAGCTGCGATATAGGCACCTTCAAGGAAGATCGATGGCGCATAGGCATCGTAGGAAAACCACCACCAGAAGAACGAGGGCGGCAGATAGACTGGACATCCGAACAGCTCAAACCACGGCGGGCCGAGTTGTGCCTGAAACCCCAACTGCCATGCCGTCCATTGGGTGGCGCTCCACGTTGTTGTGAGCACGATCAGGAAGACGGTGAGGATTTGGCCCCAGAGGATTTTGGTGGCTGACATCAGGGACTCCTTTCGGGAGGGCGGCAGGTCACAGTCCAAGCCCCCGCTTTCGCGCGAAACACCAGTCGATGCCGCCTGTGTCGCGGCTTATGCCGCTAACCTGTTGGCCGAGATGTTTCTCAAGGGATGGCGACCATGGCACAAGTTGGAAACCCAACCCATCACCGATCATCGCAAAGCGGCCAGAAGCGAGCGCGAAACGCTGGCGGTAGCTGCCGGAAACGTGATCTCCCGGCTTCGACGGTGCGAATGTCAATCCGGACTCTTCGGCGAGCCGCTTGCCAAGCGCATCCAGCTCCCGCCGCTGCAAGGTTTCGATGAGCCCAGGCTTGAAGCGAACACCGTGGCTCTGACGTTCACCCAGACCTTCCTGCACAAGAAATTCCGCACGTCGATCAAATGCATCGCGCACCTCGGCACCGAAACCACCAGACCCCAGTGGTGTCGGCGTTCGCGCAACTGCCTGACGGTCGAGCCAGGTCGCACCCGATGCATTGATCTGTTGCTTGATTGAGACATCTGAACGAACCGCAAGTGCAACCCGTGGAGACCCACGCGCATCTTCAAACTTTCTGAGTTCCACGATCGATCCCACGGCACCGTCGCTTGCCGCATCAAAGTCAGGCAAGCGGACATGGTGGGTGCGTCCATCGACTCCATCAACCACCGCGTAAGCCGTACCTTTCAATTCATCATCTAGACCACGATCAACGAGGCGGCCGATGACCGGATCGTCCAAGCTCTCGCTGGCCAGTACATAGCTGGCAAAGCTCCGCTCAACGTCATTCACACTGAGACTCCTGTGGATGCGCTTGATGATGTCGCCGCGCTCACCAAGGGCGCGCAGTGTTGCTTCGGCCTTGTCGGAGATTGTCCATTGTCCGGCGCCAACTTCTTCGGCTAGGCCCAAGGCTTCCAGTTTCCGCAGCCGTCCCACCTTGAGCGCATGAAACCCATCAGGCTGACGACCGGGAAGCGGCGCAAGATCGATGAAGCCATCGCGGGTCGCGTCCTGCATGAGCTGACGGTCAAGCTTGGTCCAGCGTTCAGTAGCCATCTGCCGTTCAAACTCGCGGCGGATATCGTGGTCTGTGCGTGGTCCAAGCTCTTGGGTGATGAGATCGCGCGCCCGGTCGCGCATGCCCTCTTTGATATAGTCGCGCGCGATGACAAGGTTCTCGCCATCATCGCGCACACCGCGAACAATGAGATGAATATGCGGATGCTCCGTGTTCCAATGGGCCACGCCTGCCCAATCCAACTTGGTATCTAAATCCTTCTGCATCTGCGCCACGAGATCGTGCGTGAAGGACTTTAGGTCTGACATTTCGGTCGCGTCGTCGGGTGAGATGATAAAGCGGAAATGATGCCGGTCGCCCTCGCACCGTTCGGCAAACTCCTTGGGATCGACCCTGTCGTTATCGGGACCAAAGAGTTGCGCTTTCTCGCCATCACGCGTCACACCCTCGCGGCGCAGATAGGTCAAATGGGTTGCAAGCGGGCTCCCACGTCCACCGTTGCGCACGACCCGTGCTTTGACGACAGCACCACGCGAGCGTGGGGTGATCAGTCGGTTTGCTTGAACGGTTGCACGTTGGCCTTTGCCGAAGCGCGAGCTCTGCTTTCCAATCCGGCCCTGCCGCGAAACCGATCCACCAGCACGCTGTGTGGCAGCAAGCGCTTGCGCGATGAAAGGCCGTGCCCGCTGCACCTTGCTTGACCGGATGCGCCCTGGTCTGATGCGGAAATCATCCTCGGCACTCATGGCTGAGAACCCGCACATCGCGTGAATGTATTGAATTTGTTGCCATATCGTTGCCGACGCAGGCTGCGCTTATCGGGCGCACATCGCGAATTCGTCACATAACCTCTTGAAAATACACGACCGACCGCAAGCGCACATCGCGCCCCTTTATCCTGCCATCGGTCAGTCGTGTTGCCTATGCCTGCCTTGTGCGCACTCCACAATACGCTGTGCCACGCCAGAGCGCGATTGTGAGAGACCACCGCAATCATTGCTCTGCCATATTGGTGCGGGCAACGAACAGGCCGCTTGATATCGGCACGATGCCTGAAATGTCACGCACGGAAGGTGCTGTTGCAGCAACCTCTACATTGCCTTCAGGTCGCGCGCTAACGTCTGACAAAAGACGCGCCTCTCGCATTACGAAGAGTGATGATTGGTGCCATTTCTGCTGCCCGGTCGCAGTGACACTGACAGGATCAGGCAACTTACCGCCGCCGAAGAAAGGCAAGAGTGCGGCAACATAGGCGCGGGTTTCAGGCGGTAGTGAACGCTTCCCCGACAGATGATCCTCGTATCGCTTTGGTCCCGCATTGTAGGCGGCGAGAAAGCCGGGTGAGCCATAACGGTCATGCAATTCGCGCAAGTATGCAGTTCCGGCCAGAATGTTATCGCGTGGGTGATATGGGTCTTTGCCAAGCCGATATCGAACGCGCAGTTCGTCCCATGTATCCGGCATGATCTGCATCAAACCCATAGCACCTTTTGGTGAGACAGCGCGTTGCACGCCCGCACTTTCTGCCCGCATGACAGTGCGAATCCAGGCCGTCGGAATGCGAAAGCGCCGTGATGCTTCAGCGACATGAGCGGCATAGGCTCTGTTGGGATATTGCAGCTTGATCGGTACTGCTTCTGCCGATGCGCTGTGAGATGAGTCCGTAATCGCGCACAGACCAGCGATCAAGAGAAACGCCACGATGCCACTCGTTCCGCCTCGCAATCGACGGTACGTTGCCACCGTGCTCGCCTCCGTCAAGGGCAAGGCGCAAGCGCCGGTCTGCGACCGCCCTTGACCTCTGCTCCGCGCGATGGCCGACATGAAGTCGAGCGGGACGGAGGGATGAGACGGTTTTTCCGCGAACAGAGGGATGGACCTTCGTTGCGCTAAACTACGCGTCAATCTCACAAAGCGTTGCATGGCTTCAGTCCTGTTCACTGCGTTTTGGCGGACGGTTCCAGTGCAAGCTCCAGTTCGCCTTCTCATCGCCGGACTGGAAGAGATTGGCACGGATCGGTTGCGGCAAACTCGGATCGTCGAGTAGCAAAGAGACGTAATCGCCCGCTTTCTCGCCGACGCGTTTCCAGCCTGCGCCAACTTCCGGCCCTTCGGCGTCGCCGCGATGAATGCGATAGTCGGGTGCATTTTCTGCGTCGCTGTGGTCAGCGGGGCTGAGCACCAGTTCTGCATCAAGTGCGAGTGTGTGAATGCGTCCGGCGTAACCAGATTTGGTGCGCTTGAAAGTTCCGATGTGTGTCATGGCATGTTCTCCTTGGTTAGGGTGGTGGAAATGCTGGGATGGTTGGCAGCAGGGTTCGGCAAGCGGCCTTCGTTTTGCGCATCGGTCCAAAGGGGACGCGCCTTGCCGATGATGGCGGTACCGGGAGTCGGACCGAAATAGCGCCCATCAAAACTGTCAGAGACCGCCGCATTCATGAGGAAGAATTCGCCTTCAGAGATGCGGCGACATCCCTGCCAAACAGGAAGCCCACGCCCCAAGCGGTCACGCGCGCGGGTCTCTGCGACGGCTTTGCCATCGATAATGATCTTGCTGCCGATCCTGCACACTCGCTGCCCGGAAGCTGCGACTATTGTTTTGAGCAATAGCACGCCGCGCGGCAGATATCTGCGCTCTGCGAGGAAGTTGGCCAGTGGTTCGGGTGGATCGATAGCGACGCGATCACCGTTTGAGAAATGATCGGCAGTAGTGATTTCGTAGAGCCCCATCGGTACGCTGGCAGAGGAATTCCAAACGAACTTCTTTGGCACATCGATGAAAACCGTCAGTGCGATGCCGACTGTTGCCGCTGATGTCGTGAGCAAAATGCCGGTACGTGTCATCACCTAACCCTCCGTCGCAGGGTAACAGCGCGATGGTGTGTTGTATCGTAGACGCGCGGCTCAACTCCGGCAGCGATCCGATTGTGGATGTGCCGCCAATGGTCGGGATCAACATCGGTGGGGGCGATCCCCAGCGCTTCAATCGCGTCAACGATTTGAAGAGTGTGCTCGACTTTCGGCCAGCCCTTGGCTGTCAGCAGAATGTCACCACCGGGGCGCACGAAGGGCAGCGTCTGGAAAGGCTCACCTTGGTTGATAGCGCGCACGATATCGATGCGCGAAAGGATGGTGCCGTAGTCATTTGCTGCCCAGCGCACGAAGGCAAAGATCGTGTCTGGCGCGAAAGAAACAATGCGCCGACGGCGGTCAAGGACTTGCTCTTGTGCGGCCTTTCCAAAGCGAATCCAGTATTCAATCTTCTTCTCGACCCAGGTCAGTTCCACGTGGGTGAGATTGTCTTCGTGCTGCGCACGTTCGGTGTGCTGCTGTGTATCTTGATGGTGAAAATGCAATGACATGGCGATGCGCTTCAGCGAACCGGACGGTTGTTGAATTGCGATGGCATCGCAGCGTGACGCTTGGCGGGAAGGACGGAGCCGCGCGGATCGGAAGTCGAGGTAACCGCACCACGTTTGGCCCATGCCTGCAGGTCATCGATGGCGTAGACGACGCGGCCACCGAGCTTCCGGTAGTCAGGACCCGTGCCATAGGTGCGATGCTTTTCAAGTGTCCGGCCCGACAATCCTAGAAAGCGCGCTGCTTCGGGTGTGCGCAGAAACCGGGGCGGTAAACTTGCGAGATCAGGCGTCATGATCGAACCTCCGTGTTGTGTCCGCCGCTGCAAGGCTGCAAGTGGCGTGTGGAGGTCAGATTGGCGAAGTGAGGTCGCGTGGGGGGATGGGGAAGTTAGGGGTGGAAAATTCTCACCCATTTAAGGTGGCTTTTCACTTGATGTAAAAGCTGAAAGAAACGCAGGAAGATCAAAAATTGCGGGACTATTCAGTAACAGCTAAGAAAATGTCCAATCCGCAGAGGACAGCTCTTTGAATGACTAAAAACCGTTGGATGGAAAACCCCGAAGCAGTCCGTGAGGCCGAGCGGTTTTACAAATTCGTCGGCGAATATGTCATCAGCTTTCAATGGATGGAGGGGAAAATTGATGAAGTTTTCCTTCTTGCGCGCGGACATCACGCTCGAGCAAAAACTTTTAGCTGGTTGGCGCAGAAGACCAACGCGCAGAAGATTGATGAATTCCAAACGTTGGTTAAAGCTGGCACACCGTTTGGGTACGTTGCCATTGACGGCTGGTATGATCGCTTGCGTACAGTAGTCGACCGCCTTCACGAAGAGCGTCGTCGACGGAATAGCATATTGCACGCACAGTTTCTGATGGATTTTCTTGCAATTGGAGCCCCGGTCGTGCGCACTCACGTTAAACGTCAAGCTGGCGATGTCATTTTTGAGCAAGAAGATCTCTCACCAACAAGATGCGATACAATCATGGGCGAAATTGCGCAGTTGGCCTTTGATCTGGGCATGATTTGCGTCCAACTCATACATGTTTACAAGTCACCAGAACCTGATTGAAGTAAATTTTGACGCCCGTTTCGTCGCCGATGCCTCAGCAATTGTTGATACCCACCCTCGACCATTTCGAGTCCATCCCGCACCAGCGCAATAGCACTGTCACGCAAAGGGGACGTTTTCCATGGCATGTCGGCGACACGGGAAGTGCCATAGATGGCGTTGGCAATCTCGCGATATGTTGCTGCGTTGATGCGGCCATCAAGTGCTTGGAGCATGAAACGAAGCCGCCGCCGCTGTTGATTGGTAAGTCGCGTGTCAGGCGGGATAGCGCGCCCCAGCTGTGCAGTATAAAATCTGGTAAGGGCTTCGATGCGACCAAGTGTGTTGCCATCAAGAGGGATCAATGCCGACAGTTTGCCATCCACATTCGCTCCATTTAGAATCACAACTTGGCTCGTGAGCTTGTCGTTCTCATTGAACCCGTGAGCACCAAGATTGTCGTTTTTGACCATGACAAACGACGGTTGGAACGAATCCTTGGCTGTAAATTCTGAGGGTGTCTTTGTCAGCATCAGAACAGTAGTATTGCAATTGGGCGACCATAAGATGTGTTGTAATTGCGAGCTGAGTTGCGGTTCCGCGAAAAAAGCAGAGACCCCAGCGCTGCTCCAGCGCTTTATCTTCCTTGTCTGATGCGCCGTTTCTGAGATGTAACTGGAAATCGCGTTGATAGTCTTTATTGCGGCGCAGAAACTCCCAGGCAAGCCCTTCTGGGGTCAAGCGGTTGACGTAATCGTAACTGCCATGCAGTCGCCACTTCGAGGTGTCTGGTTGCATCTCTCGCCCCCATTCAACTTCGTCTGGCCGTCAACCGTCCAATGCAGCGACATTGCGGCAATTTGGAGTCCCAATTAGTCACCCCGTGATGCCACCAAGACATCGCCATCGGTTCAATGTTTGCCCTCGCGCAACAGGAGACGGTAGCCCGTTTCTGTCATCCAACGCGCACGGGCGAGATGGGAGTCGTGGATGAGTTTGGCGCGTTTCAAGTCGTCATCGGGTTCAATTTCAAACACGACGCGAACAACGTCCCGCCAATCTGCGCCATCAGCTTCTGCGTCCAGAATTTGGAGGTAAAGAACCAGATGCGCGCGGTCATAATCGGTCAGCGCGTCACTCTTTGGTGGACTATCTAGAAAGCTTACAATCACAGCGTCTCTCATAGCGTCCCGTCCGAACTCCCGCATACCATATGCGATCTTAACACGATGTGAACTTCGCGAAGCGACGTCATGTGATGTTCGGCAGACATAACAAATTTTTGTGGCGTCGATTCAGTCAGAAATAAACAATGCATGATTTGTCGAGAATACTCCGTGGTTGAATTCTCTACAATCCTTTCTCTTCCATCGCATGGAAATCAGAGAGGTATTGGCGCTCAACCTAAGAAAGCACCGCCGCTTATTGGGACTGTCCCAGGAAGAGCTCGCGCATCGTGCCGAGATTGACCGCACTTACATCAGTGCTCTGGAGCGTTGTGTTTATGCGGCGGGTATCGACGTCGTGGACCGCCTCGCGCGCGTTCTGGGCATGGAAGCAGCCGATCTTCTGCGTAAGCCGGAAATGCCTGTGCGCAAGCGAAAGAGCAAATGACGTTCGACCAAATGAGCCAAATGCAATCTGTGGGTTAGGCCAGCCGTGCCTGTGCCGGAACTGCCAACCGCGTGAACGCAGAAGCACCGACGAGTACTCCGCCCATGATGCAGAATATCTGCCGCCAGATTTCGGAGGGGACAGCGCTTGCGCTGATCCCTGACACGAGTGCGTAGCCCGCTCCGGCAGCAGGCAATGCAAACATCAAACCGATGATAACGCGCGCGATTGGCAACTTCACCGAAACGAAGATGACGGAGAGAAGGCCAAAGGCCACGGCACCCGCGGCCAAGCCAACGATACCCGCACCGATCAACCCAGCACTCGTGCCAAAGGCGATGTGCGCAACCTGAAAGCCGAGCATGATGGGCAGCGCATGGACCGCAAAACGGTAAGCGAGAACGCAAAGCGTGCCCGTCAACATAACGCACATGATCAATACGGCGACCATGCCTAGATTCTAACCCAAATTGATTCTGTGACAACAGCTATTTGATCGCAAATGTGATGCGAAATGCTCAAGTATTTGACCCCGCATGTGAGTTCATGCGGGGCCGGTTGCGATGGTAGGTCAGTCAGTTGCATTCCAGATCAGGGCGAAGAGGCTGTCATCGTCCTGGCCAGCGGCCCGGCCCAGATTGGCGTAGAGTTTCTTGGGACCAAATTCGGGGGCAGCAAGGGCAAGGCTCACATATTCCTTGCCGGAGGTTTCGCCCTTCTTGGTCCAGCCGGCACCGATCTCAATGCCCTGCGTCATCACGCGATAGTCGGGTTGGGCGTCGGCTGACTTGTTCACATTGGGGATGATTTCGACTTGTGCCGAGACCGAGATGGTGCGGATCGAGCCGGTGTAGCGGCCATCATCTTGCTTGCTGACATAACCGATTGCAGTCATTGGAAGTCTCCATTTGGTGTCTCGTCCAGAAACCATTTTCCGGCGATGCGTGACCGGAAATGGCCGCCGCCCGCAGCCTGAATCCGAAGGACCGCAACGCAGTGGAGGACCCGTTCATCCAAGTATTTTGAAGCGCAAGCGACCGCGAGGAAGCCCGCAGAGCGGGCGGGGAAAATACGAAGGGGGGCGGGTTTCAGACGCGGACGGACGGCCATAGGTCATCGCAAGCAAAGCCGGGGATGATGCCCTGATGAGTAACCTCAATCTTGAGACGGATTGACTGCAGTTGATTGTGTCTAGCAAACATGTTCGCTACGGGCGACCTTTTTCTGCTCGGCAGACTATGGTGGCGTTTACTACCTCATGCAACAGCCAAGCCATGCTCCAAGCGTTCTAAATTGCGCACCCATTGTGTATATAACGGGATGGATGTAATCAAAGAAGTGCAAAGATGTATTTCGG
The DNA here is from genome assembly GCA_031417515.1 of Hyphomicrobiales bacterium. GTDB lineage: Bacteria > Pseudomonadota > Alphaproteobacteria > Rhizobiales > Aestuariivirgaceae > Aestuariivirga. Next base: position 2,635 of record JANOVS010000116.1, on the reverse strand, counting down.
GTATCCTGGTGAGAGTAGCTTCGGTACTATCGCTTCGCCCGATGAATGATGAGGTGTTCCAAATGGTCAACTTTGAAGCGATGATGGTCCCCGATGCCGAAGCAACCATCCTCAGCATCCCAACAGATGTGATTCTCAGACTTAAAGCACTGCCTTGGGAGGGGGTCGGCATAATATCTGGTAATGCGACCACAAAGTTGAAGAACATTAAGCTCAAGCGGCTTGACATTGTGCAAGGTGCCAACTTCAAATTCATTATTGAAGACGAGTCAGTAAAGGAGATATTTATAGCAGCAGAAGAGTTGTTTATTCACTGCCCGCAAGATGTCAGTCAAATTGCCCATATTGGCTTTGAACTTGCCTTTGGTCTAGATGGTGTAAATCCATCGAAGGCTGGTGATGGTGTAAACTATGGCGCCGACAACACAGGTCGTCACGGCGGAGATGGGCAACACGGAATCACAGGAGAACATGGTCGAACGTTTAACGGCCCTACCCTTTATGTTTTTTTTCAGAACATACAAATTATCAACGAGATTCCCGGGACCGCGACATTAGTGAATCTTGCGTTCGGTGGAATTAGGGGTGGAAATGGTTCACAGGGCGGGGAAGGAGGGAACGGCGGCAATGGCGCAAATGGAACACCAGCTCGCGACAATGAGGTTGCTGGAGTTCCAGTATCTTGCGGAGCCGGACCCGGACAAGGGGGTAACAGCGGTGTTCCAGGTTCCGGCGGTAAGGGTGGGGATGCTGGTACGGGAGGGAGTGCTTCAAATATTTATATCGTTGGGCCACGATCTGAGCGTCGAAACATCCGGTTTGCAGCAGAGCTCAATGGCGGATCGGCAGGTTCGGTAGGAGAGCCGGGAGTGCCGGGGGCAATAGGTTATGGTGGTGCTGGAGGCAACTTAACGAATAAATGCAGAGATGGTAGGCCGGTTGGCGCACGGAGGGGGCCTAATCCAATTGATTTCGGACGCGGTCAACCAGGTGTCGATGGCAACAATGGGAATTTCGAAGTGAACTATCGCGATAATTCAGATATTTTCACAGTCGTTTAATATCTACTTTCGTCTTGACTTTTTTTACCTTGTTGGCGCTTGCTGTTCCTCGTCATCCCACAAGGCCAGCCAGTCCTTCTGTTGCTGCTTGGTGGCAAGGGTCAGAGCGCGCAAAGTTTCTGCGTCGATTTCTTCGGCGCGGTACAACTGCCTGACCTTGGGATGCAGATTGGCAATGGCCAGACGGCGCTTCACGTTAAGTTCCGTAACACCAAAGACATGGGCGATATCTTCAATGTTGCGGCCTTTCTTCAACAATCGCTGGAAGGCTTCGAACTGGTCCATGTCGTCCATGGGGAGATGAGCGATATTCTCAATCAATGACGCCTCAACCGCTGCCGCATCATCGCCTTTGGCCATGATGGCGCAAGGCACGGCCTCGACCTCAAGCCCTTCCTTTTCCAAGGAACAGGCAGCAAGAAAGCGCCTTCTTCCGGCAATGATTTCGTAGCCGCGTCCATTCTTGCGAACCAAAAGCGGTTGCAGAATGCCGCGTTCCTTGATTGATGGAATGAGGTCTTTGTAGTCAGCCTTCTTCACGCCATGCCGGACATTGACCTTGGCAATGGCGAGTTCTGACAAAGGGATATGCATGAGTTCCATGATTACGTCTCCAAAAGCTTGGTTGGGGTTGTGGCGCCGAACAATTCCATCTGGTTCCGTGCCACATCGTCAAAGAGGCCGATGTCACAGGGCTTTTGCAGCCTGTCGGAACCAAGGGGATGCGCGGCCAGCGCCTCAAGCCGCGCTTTCATCGAAACAGGGCAGACTCCCGGAACCAGCGCTTGCGGGCCAATGGGTGTTGCTTCCGTTTCGAAGGGGATAGGAGTGGCGGCCGTCATGCCGCTTTCTCCAAATCAGATGACGATTGTGCTTCGGCCCTGAATTGCAGAATGAAGTCGCAAGCTTTGGAGGCAAGGCTTGCCGCCCTGACGATGGCCTTTGCGTCTTCTTTCAACACTTCCAGCCAATTGCCGATATAATCGGCATGGCGGACGGTGGGAATAATACCAAGCGAGGCGCAAACAAAGGCGGTTGCCATTTCGGCAACCAGTTCCTCGCGGGCATAATCTACCGTTCCGAATTTGGTCGTGAGGTTGCGGTCCAGCCGCGTCTTGTGGCCTGTCCAGTGACCCAGTTCATGGAAAGCTGTCCGGTAATAATTGATCTGATCGGTGTAGGCCGTCTGGTTCGGGATGCGGATAAAGTCTTCGGACGGCACATAGAAGGCCTGATCGCCACCGATGCGGAAATCCGCACTCGTGGCTGCAATCAGGGCCTCGGCCTCCGGCACAATCTGCTGCTCAGTTTTTGCAACGGGTGGGGCAATCAGCCCCTTGGGCAAGCCGTCGCACTGCTCGGCATTGAACACCGTATAGCGTTTGAGGAAGGCAATGGCTGATGGTTCGTCGCCCGTTTCCTCGGCGCGGGCTTTCTCTTTCTGCGGCACAAACTTGTCGGCGAAATAGACATGTGTGCCTTTCTCACCTTTCCGCACACTGCCACCCATTGCAATGCACTGTTTGAATGTGAGCCAAAAATGCGAGGCAAAGCCGCGCTCCTCAAGGGCAGAC
>JANOVS010000115.1:0-2567 GCA_031417515.1 Hyphomicrobiales bacterium | reverse complement strand
CGATAGTTGACACGAGATACGTTGGTTTGGGGGTTGTCTATGCACACAAAATAGAGCGTGATGTGGAATCCCATCTTGCGGGCAGATTCCATGAATATCGGCTTGCTTGCATGGGACATCACCGTTTCAAAGCTGAAATCTTCAAGACTCAGGAGGCAATGTTCGCGTTGTTTGTCGGCGATTTGCTGGGCTTTTTTCGATCCCGTTTCTCCACTCAAACCCTGCTCTTTGGCGATATCGTCGGCATTGATATAACTGCCGAATGCAATTTTCTGAACTTGCAAATACCGAATGAGGGTAGATTTTCCTGAACCATTCGGTCCGGCAATCACCGTCAAATTCGGCATCGTCAGGCCTTAAGTTTGTTTAATTGATTTTGCCTTTTTACGTCAGATAAAGGCTGGCTTTTGGCGGCATTTTGGATTTGCGCTTGCTCATGCGCAAAATCCAGCACCGCAGCATGGCGTACCGCAGCTGGACCCACGATCTTCAACTCGTCAATTGTTAAGTCTGAAGGACGTTTCATGCGCCAAGCCTAGCACACGATGTCGGATTTAACAATCAAACCTGGTCCCCCAACCGGCCCAAACTCTCTTCCCTTCCCAGCACTTCCAGCACGTCAAAGATTCCGGGAGAGGTGGATGTTCCGGTCAAGGCAGCCCGCAGCGGCTGGGCGATTTTGCCGAGTTTCAGGCCATTGTCTTCGGCGTGTTTTTTCACCATCGCCTCCAATGACACAGCAGTCCAATCGGGTGCATTTTTCAAGACTTGCACAACACCAGCCAAGGCCACAGTTCCTTCATCGTCAAGCAGGGCACGGGCCTTGTCGTCCATGGACAATGGGCGCTTGGCAAAAAGATAGGCGGCGCTGGTTTTCAACTCGACCAATGTCTTGGCCCGCTCTTTCAATCCAGGCAACGCCTTGAGAAGCTTGGTCATCATCTCATTATCAATTTGCGAAAGCAGGGCAGGGCCATCTTCAACATGGGGCAGAAAGGCCAACAGGTTTCCCAGCAATTCATCATCCGGCATATGGCGGATATAATGGCCGTTGAGATTTGCCAGTTTTACAAAATCAAAACGCGAAGCCGACTTGCCAAGGCCATCAAGATCAAACCATTGCACCATTTGGTCTGTAGAAAAAATTTCATCGTCACCGTGGCTCCAGCCGAGCCTCGCCAAATAATTACGCACGGCGGCAGGCAAGTATCCCATTTCCCGGTAAGCTTCGACACCCAATGCGCCATGCCGTTTTGAAAGCTTTGCGCCATCAGGACCATGGATGAGTGGCACATGGGTCATGGATGGCACGGTCCAGTTCATGGCCAGGTAAATCTGCGTTTGCCGTGCAGCGTTGGTGAGGTGATCTACGCCGCGGATGATATGTGTGACCCCCATGTCGTGGTCGTCCACAACAACCGACAAATTATAAGTTGGATTGCCATCAGACCTGAGAATGATGAGGTCATCCAGATCCTTGTTGGGGATCACAACCCGTCCTTGCGCGTTGTCGTGGATGACGGTTTCACCGTCCTGGGGACTGCGAAACCGGATAACAGGCAAGGTGCCAGATGGGGCCAATGCCGCATCTCGGTCACGCCATGTGCCATCATAGCGAATGGGGCGCTTATCAGCCTCGGCCTTTTCCCGCATGGCCGTCAATTCTTCCGGCGAGCAGTAACAATAATAGGCCTTGCCGCGCTTCAGAAGTTCATTGGCAATTTCCCGGTGACGGTCAGCCCGTCCATGTTGGGAAACCGCTTCACCCTCCCACTGCAATCCCAGCCAGGTCATGCCATCCAATATCGCCGTAACCGCAGCATCGGTGGAACGCTCGCGATCGGTATCTTCAATGCGCAGCAGCATTTTGCCATTTCTGCCCATTGCGTATGCCCAGTTGAACAGGGCAGTGCGGGCACCGCCAATATGCAGATAGCCCGTGGGCGATGGGGCAAAGCGGGTGACAACTGGAGTGTCTGTCGATGATGACCCGCGTGTTGACTCTGGCGATGACATGGATGCCGGTTTCCTTGTAGCGTCTCTTAGGGGAAGGGGGACGAATGGCCAATTGGCAGCGGGTTAGCACAGGCATAGACAGCCACCAAGAGGCGGAAACCGCAGCCTCGCGATGGCACTGGTTGTTGCAGATATGGGAACAGGAAACCGCCCGCATTGCCATCTGGTCGCCGGTATTGCTGGTCGGTGGCATATGGACTTATTTCAGTCTGGCCAAAGAACCGCCTGTGCTGCTTGGCCTTTTGCTGACGCTGGTCACGGCCTATGTACTGGTTTTTCAGCGGCACAAAAAATCAATGCTCATCGCGGCGCTTCTTGCCTTGGGGTTTGTAGCTGCCCAATGGCGCACGCAGTGGGTGGCAACACCATTGATCGGACGTTTTACACCTGCTGTCGTGATTGAGGGACATGTGGTTGACGCCGAGCGCCGGGGACCATCGCGCCAAAAACTCGTCGTCGCCGTGACCAAGGCCGATGGACTGCTGCCAGAAGAAACGCCGCTGCGCATGCTTTTGCAGGTGAATGCCAAAACAACTTTGCCGAGGATTGGC
>JANOVS010000114.1:0-16310 GCA_031417515.1 Hyphomicrobiales bacterium | reverse complement strand
GTAAACCGCCATCCAATCAATGCCCTCCAACCTGCCACTTCGGCGGGGAGGAGGTGCCCGAAGGGCGGAGGTGGGGGCGACATATGAGATTTGCAGCAATGATTGAATTGCCTGTGAATTTTTTTTACTCCGCCGCCAGTTTGGACGTTTGAACTTTACGCGGTGTTGTGGTGCGGATGAGTTCTTCGACCCGGCCTTCAATGGATTGCATGCGGGTTGTCAGTCCGTCAATTTCATCGGCTGTTTGAGAAACTGCATCACCAACGTCGGCTACCTGATTTTCAACTTTCAACAGGCGCGGATCAATCACTTCGGGATCATCAACAGCGCCGAAAAAGCGGCCAAATGTCCAGCGCGTGAGTCGGGCCAGGTCGTCCATGACGATGTAGAATGACGGCACAAACACCAGGCTGAGGAAAGTTGAGGCAATCAACCCGCCGATCACCGCAATGGCCATGGGTGCGCGAAACGAGCCGCCTTCGCCGATGCCCATGGCAGACGGCAACATGCCAGCCCCCATGGCCAGTGTCGTCATGACAATCGGGCGGGCCCGTTTGCGGCCGGCGTCAACAATGGCATCAAGCCTGTTCATGCCGTGTTTGGTTCGCTCAACGGCAAAGTCGATCAACATGATGGCATTCTTGGCCACAATGCCGATCAGCATCAACATGCCGATGATCACAGGCATGGAAAAAGCATTTTTTGTCAGCAGCAGGGCGATGACAACGCCACCAATCGACAAGGGCAGCGAGAGCAGGATGGCGAAGGGTTGGAAGACGTTGCCGAGCAGCAGTACCAGCACCACCAGCATCAGGATCACGCCCAAACCGGCAGCCTTGACGAATTCGGTATTCACCTCGCCCTGGATTTCAGCGTCGCCGCTTTCCTGCAATTTGACGATCTTGGGCAAGTTCAATCCGTCGGCCACTTCCTGGATGCGTTTGGAAGCATCGCCCAATTCCACACTGCTGACGTAGTCTGCACCAATGGTCGCTTGCCGTTGGCGGTCGAAGCGTTTGATGGAACTCGGGCCCTGGGAGAACTTGACTTCAGCAACAGATGACAGCGGCACTGATGCTCCAGTTGAGGAAATGAGTTTCAAACTGGTGATCTCGCTCAGCTTGGTGCGGGCTTCCTCGGGGATTTGCACGCGAATCGGCAGCAAGCGATCTCCCGCCTTGAACTTGGCCAGCAAGGGTCCGAAGTCACCGATTGTGGCAACGCGAACGGCTTGCGAAATTTGTGAAGCTGTGATGCCCACTTTGGCGGCTTCGTCGGGGCGGGGTATGATCTGGATTTCGGGACGCTCCAGCGAACCTTGCGCTGCGACGGACCGCAAGATGGGTTCTTTACGCAACGCTACTTCCAGTTTCGCTACAGCCTTGGACAGTGCATCTGCGTCTGAAGACAGCATGTTGTATTCAACTTCGCGCTGGCCACGCGGATTGATCTTTGCCCAGCGCACATCGGCAAGGCCCGACAATTGTGGGAAGATTTCTTCTTCAATATCCCATTGGGGTTTGGTGCGACCGACGGTTTGAAAGCTCGGAATTCCGAGGTTCAACAATTTGTTGGCAAAGTTGATGGGTGGATTGAGAATGCCCTGCAAAAGATGGGTGTCACGGTGCTTCAGATTGACAAAAATCGAGGCGTAGCGTGCTTCAGTCGATCCAGACGGAGACGAGCCACCGAGCACGAAAACCTGACTGACTTCGTCATTCTTGCGAATAATGGCAGCCATATGTTCGGTGATTGCCAGCGTCTTGTCGAGGCCTGCTCCCGGTGGCAGTTCAACCGACAGCACAAACCGCGAGTCATCGCCACGCGGGATAAAGCCCGTTGGCAGATAGGGGAATAAAAGTGTTGAAGCCATCAGAATGCCAAAGGCACCAGCAACAGTGGCGTAGCTCATCAGGCTTGGACGGAAAATCCGTTCTTGCGCATTGCCATCTGCATTAGTGACTGAACCAGCCTTTATCGTCGGTGCCCAATTGAGGAAGTGCAGCAGGTGGATATAGCCACGCAGTAATTGCCCCTGCTTTTCTTCCTCGTGTTTGACGGGCCGCATCAAATAGGCCGCCATCATGGGCGTGATCAGGCGGGCGACAATCAGTGAGAATAATACGGCCACGGCAACTGTCATGCCGAATTGTTTGAAATATTGCCCGACAATGCCGCCCATGAAAGAGACTGGTACGAACACGGCGATAATTGTGAAACTGATGGCGATGACGGCGAGGCCGATTTCGTCGGCGGCTTCCATGGCGGCGCGGAAGGGTGTTTTGCCCATGCGGATATGCCTGGCGATGTTTTCTATTTCGACAATGGCATCATCGACCAGAATGCCCGTGGCCAAGGTGATGCCGAGAAAGGAAACCAGATTGAGCGAGAAGCCCAGCATGTCCATGGCCCAGAAGGTCGGAATGGCTGACAACGGCAATGAGATGGCGGTTATCAATGTGGCGCGCCAATCCCGCAAGAAGATCAACACTACAATAACCGCAAGAATGGCGCCTTCGATCAGGCCTTCCATGGCGGATGCGTAGTTCCCGTAGATAAAATAAACCGTGTCATCAACAAGCGTGAAAGTCACAGCTTGATTGGCGGCTGAAAGTTCGGCAACTTTCGCCGCCACCACATCGCCGACACTGGTTGAACTTGCGCCCTTTGAGCGGAATATTGAAAACGTGACAACCGGATCGCCATTGTAGCGCGAAAAAGTGCGCGGTTCGGCATTGCTGTCCGTTACACTTGCAACATCCATCAGCCGCACCTGGCGACCGCCTGGCAAGGCGATTTTGGTTTCTTTGAGTTCCTGCAAAGTGCGGGCACCACCAAGGGTGCGGATGGCTTGCTCATTGCCGCCGATTTCACTGCGGCCTGCCCCACTGTCGGCATTGGTGGAATTGAGTTGGCTGTTGATGGTGGCGGCGGTTACGCCAAGTGCTTGCAACTTGGCCGGATCAATATCAACCCGGATCTCACGCTCAACGCCGCCGTAACGTTCAACCCGGCCAACGCCCTTCAAGCCTTGAACGGCGCGTTTCACCGTATCATCGACATACCAGGACAATTGCTCCAGCGTCATGCCGGGTGCCTTGATGGCGTAGGTCTGGATGGCCTGACCTTCCACATCGATGCGCTGGATGATGGGTTCGTCAACACCGCCCGGCAAATTGCCACGAATTTTGGCAATCGCATCCTTGACGTCTTCGAGGGCCTTGTCCGTCGGTATTTCCAGGCGGAACTCAATTCCCGTGGTCGACACACCATCGTTCATCGTCGATGAAATATGTTTGACGCCATTGATGCCTGCGACTGCGTCTTCCACCAGCTTGGTGACTTGTGATTCAAGTTCAGTCGGTGCTGCTCCGGATTGGCTCACCGAAACTGCAATCACCGGCACATCAATGTTGGGAAATTGCGTGATCGGCAGGGCACGGAAACTCTGGATACCCACCAGCACCAACACCACAAAAAGCAGGATTGACGGGACCGGATTGCGGATGGACCAGGCTGAGAAATTGAAATTCATGTTGGCTTATTGTTCCGCGTCTGAAAGTGTTACGGGGGTAACGGCATCTCCATCGCGCACGAAGCTGCCTGCGCGGGCCACATAGGTTTCGCCTGCGACAACACCATCGGTGATTTCAATGTAATCGGTGCTGACAAGGCCTGTTATTACCTTGCGAACCTCAACCTTGTTGTCCTTCACGATTTGCACCGTTGGACCATCCTCACCAAAGGTGACAGCGGTCAGCGGCATGGCAACGCCCTCGCCTTCAGCAAGGGCAATCGTGGCGCGGCCAAAGGCACCCAGCGGAATGCGAACCCCATCAGCCACCCGGATATGAACCAGACCGATGCGGGTTGTTTCACTGACTTCCGCTGAAATCAGCTTGACTTCACCTTCGATGGCTTTGGCCAAACCATTGACAACGATGCTGGCTTTTTGGCCGAGTTGCACTTTGGGAAGATCTGACTCTGGAACTTCGGCAATCAGTTTGACAATTCCTGCGGTGACGATGTTGAACATGGGGTCACGACTGCCTGAGGCGATGCCACCAATTTGCACGGTGCGGCGGCTGATGTAACCTTCGACCGGTGCCTTGATTTCTGTGCGGCCTTTCTGCAGTTGCAATTCTGCCAGTTGGGCTTCGATGGCGGCGCGGTCGGCTTTGGTTACGTTGAGTGCCAGTTTGGCGGCTGTCAGCTGCGATCGGGCAAGGTCATAGGCAGCTTGACGTTGATCGAATTGTTCAACCGTGCTGACGCCGGATGTGCGCAGTTTTTTGGTTCGATTGAGATCGGATGCGGTTCTGTCGACACTGATCTTGGCCTGTTCAATCTGGTTTTCTGCTTGCGCCAGGGCAGCATCGTTGCGGGCCAGGTTGGCTTGGGTTTGGGCAATCTGGATGTCAATTGAATCGCCCAGCAGTCGGGCCAGGACTTGGCCTTTGACAACAGCGTCGCCTTCTTCAGCAAGAATTTCAGTGACTGACAATCCTTCAATCAGTGGCGAAACCAACACCAACTCGCCAGCAGCGAAGCTTCCGGTGACTGTCAAATCCTCGGCGATTTTTTTCTTTTCAGCCACCAATACCGAAATTGTCGGAGGTGCGGGCGGCTTCAAGATCGTATCCTTGGTTTGTGCCGATGTAACGCCTGACAACAATGTCGTTGCCAGGAGTGTCATGATCAATTTGTGCCGCATATTTTCGCTCCAAATAAATTTCTCAATTTCATTCTGCTGCTTGTTTTGCCAGTGATTGCTCGGCAAGTTTTTGCTCCAGATAACTGACACCCGCCGTCAGCACTGATTCACCGTAACCCAGTACGAAATCACAAGCCGGATTGGATGGCATCTCGGCTCGGCATTGGGCAATATTCTGAAGGTCGGTTTTCAAGTCAGCCATTTGCTTTTCCATGGCAGCCCGGCGCTGTTCCAAAGACAAATGATGTTGCAAAAGCATGACAAATAGGAATTCAGATTTATATTTGTCACGCGATGGCAACGGCATGAGACTTTGGCGCAAAGCGTTTTGGCCAGATTCAGTGATGGCATATATCTTCTTGTCGGGCTTGCCGGATTGTTCTTCTTCCCGGCAAACGACCAGGCCTTCGATCGCCAATTGGTTCAATGCCGGATAGATCGAGCCGTAGCTTGCTTCAATGAAATGGCTGAATAATCCATCTTCCACATCTTTTTTGATCTCATAGCCGGTCGCTTCGCGCAGCGACAAATATCCGAGGCAGAGGGTTTTGACGTTCAAAGTGTGATTTCCGATATATAATGGTTCGATATATATCGGTTTAGCAGCCTATGCATTGTCCGTCAAATTTGTCTGCCGGGTTGCAAAAAGGTTTTACTTCGACAATCCATGGTCCAAAGGGCCGGACGATAGTGATATACCCTAATACTGGGCGGTCTTGCTGGGGTTATCCACTATTTATGGACCCAAGATTGTCGGGTGCATGGCTTTGTATCACTTGTATTTGTTTTTGGCTTCGTATTAAAGGTCAGGCAAATGGCCGCTATGAGCCATCATCATAAGGCTACGCGTCAATAACATAGGGGGGCGCATGGAGTATTTTCTCCAGCAGCTCATAAACGGGCTTACACTGGGTTCCATCTACGGACTTATCGCCATCGGTTACACGATGGTTTACGGCATCATCGGCATGATCAATTTCGCACATGGCGACGTTTTCATGATTGGGTCCATTGTCGCCTTTATCGTGGTTTTGATGATGGGCCTGACGGGCGGCAGTGGACCATTCCTAATAATTTTGGCGTTGGCATTGGTGGTGGTCATCGCAATGATCATCGCGTCGGTTTACAATTGGACAATTGAGCGTGTGGCGTACAAACCCTTGCGTGGTTCGTTTCGCCTGGCTCCCCTGATTTCAGCGATTGGCATGTCTATCGTGCTGCAAGAATTTGTCCGTATCGCCCAGGAAGGCCGGCCCAAACCCATTCAGGGCATTATCACGGGCAAGCATGAAATCATGCACCGGGCCGCTGCCGATGGCGAATTCATCGTGACGATTTCCAACATGCAGATTTTAATTATCGTGGCGACGGTTGCTTTGATGGCAATTTTCACACTGATGATCAACCGTACCGCATTGGGCCGCGCCCAACGGGCTTGCGAACAGGACCAGAAAATGGCGTCGCTGCTGGGTATCGATGTGGACCGCACGATATCCATCACGTTTATCCTCGGCGCTGCTTTGGCGGCTTTCGCCGGCATGATGTTTTTCATGTACTATAATGTGACGGATTTCTTCGTGGGATTTCTGGCTGGCATCAAGGCCTTCACAGCGGCCGTGCTCGGCGGCATCGGATCCATTCCGGGTGCCATGCTGGGTGGCATGGTCATTGGCTTGATCGAGGTTTTCTGGTCAGCCTATTTCTCGGTGCAATACAAGGATGTGGCGGCTTTCACGGTTCTGGTCATTGTTTTGATTTTTATGCCGCAGGGACTTCTCGGCAAACCCGAGGTTGAAAAGGTCTGATCATGGTTGCTGCTTCCAAAGATACGAGTTTTAAGGCTGAAACAGCCCAAATGGATACATTGGCGCTAGCCAAGGACTTGCTTGGAACGGCAGTTCTGACGCTGCTTTTGCTCACGCCGATTGTTTCATACAAAACGATCATGAATCAGGGCACACTCGTGCTTGACACGCGTTGGGGTCTGGTCCTCTCACTTACCGCCATAGTTTTGATTGTTCGGCTTTTATTGCATCTATTGGTTTGGGGGCCGAATCCCCGGTTGTCAAATCAACCCGTGAAAACTGCTTTCGCCATACTACGCGACGCATTGGCACCTTTCTTCAAGTTCTTCAATTTCGGACTTTTTGCCATCGCCCTAGTGGTGCCGTTCATTTTTTATCTCATTCCCGGTTGGGACAAGCGCGGCATCGACTTTGCTATCACCATCATGATCTACATCATGCTGGGCTGGGGATTGAATATCGTTGTGGGTCTCGCTGGATTGCTGGACCTAGGATACGTGGCGTTTTATGCCGTGGGTGCCTATGCCTATGCCCTGCTTTCCACGGTTTATTTGCCAATGTGGTTTGGCACGGGCGTAATTCCCTGGGCATTCTATATCGTTTTGCCACTGGCCGGATTGCTGGCGGCTCTATGGGGCGTGATATTGGGTTTCCCTGTTCTACGTTTGCGCGGTGATTACTTGGCCATCGTGACATTGGCGTTTGGTGAAATCATCCGTCTGGTGCTGATCAACTGGTTCTCTTTCACCAACGGCCCGCAAGGCATCAACGTGCCGAAAGCTACATTCTTCGGCTTGCCCTTCAAGGACGAACCCGGCGGCTTTGCAGACTTTTTTGGCATCGCCCATGACCGGATCTATTCCTACGTGTTCCTGTACTATGTCATTCTCGGACTGGCGTTGGTGACGTTTTTCGCCACAAACCGCCTGCGCCGCCTGCCAATAGGCCGGGCCTGGGAAGCGCTTCGTGAAGATGAAATTGCCTGCCGTTCACTGGGCATCAATACCACGACAACAAAACTCACGGCCTTTGCCATCGGTGCCATGTTCGGCGGTTTTGCCGGATCGTTCTTTGCAGCAAGGCAAGGCTTCGTGTCGCCGGAATCATTTGTCTACATTGAATCGGCGCTTATTTTGGCAATAGTTGTGTTGGGTGGATTGGGATCACAGATTGGCATCGTTTTTTCAACCTTGGCCATCATCGGATCGTTTGAACTGTTCCGCGAAATGGGCTTCCTCACGGCGATTCTGCCGGAAGGTTCAGAGCCCGTGCAATTCCGCATGCTGGCTGTCGGTCTGGCCATGGTGTTGATGATGCGCTGGCGGCCACGGGGCATGGTGACAAGGCGTGACCCCACCGTATTCCTCAAAGAGAAAAAGTCTGTGTCGGCTGATCTCGTTTCGCAGGGGCATGGTTGATGGCATTGGACTGGACTAACGACCCCGAGTTGCGGGTCGAACATCTCACCATGCGCTTTGGCGGGCTGACGGCGATTGGAGATTTGTCTTTCGATGTGGGGCGCAAACAGATTACCGCACTGATCGGTCCCAATGGGGCTGGTAAAACCACTGTGTTCAATTGCATCACGGGGTTTTACAAACCAACTGAAGGTTTGATCAGGCTGCGGCATCCGGATGGCAAGGAATTCCTGCTGGAGCGTATGGATGATTTTCGCATCACCCAAAACGCCAAGGTAGCGCGCACTTTTCAAAACATCCGCTTGTTCAGCGGCATGACGGCCCTGGAAAATCTGATGGTGGCCCAGCACAATGCCTTGATGCTTGCATCGGGCTACACTATCGGCGGATTGTTTGGCAGCGGTCGTTACAAGCGCCGTGAAAACGAGGCGATTGAAACGGCCAAGTATTGGCTCAATAAGACCAACCTCATTGATCGTGCCGATGATCCGGCTGGTGACCTTCCGTACGGTGCCCAGCGCCGCCTGGAAATTGCCCGCGCCATGTGCACAGATCCCCGCCTGCTGTGCCTCGATGAACCAGCGGCTGGATTGAACCCCCGCGAGTCGGAAGAACTCAACAAGCTGCTGATCTCGATCCGCGATGACCACAACATGGCCATCCTGCTGATCGAGCATGACATGAGTGTGGTGATGGGGATTTCTGATCACATCGTGGTGTTGGACTATGGACGCAAAATCTCCGATGGCACGCCAAGTCACGTCAGAAATGATCCCGCTGTTATTCGCGCCTATCTTGGTGTTGAAGATGACGACGAAGGTGATCTCAATCCCGCCAAGATGGGTGTGGCAAAAGGCGATGCAATTGCGGGGCGATCTGTTGCCGCCGAAACAGCGTCCCTTGTGGCAATATCGGAGCCTGCTGCAAAATTACCCGTCAAGCCCGAGGAAAAAAAACTGGCGAAAAGGATTGCCAAACCTGTGGTCAAGAAATCCACAGATAAAAAAGCCGCGATCAAGAAGGGCGGCCGCAAATGAGTGAGGTTCTGCTTTCCGGCCAAGGCGTTGAAACCTTTTACGGCAAAATCCAGGCGCTCAAAGGTATCGACTTTGAGGTTCGCCAAGGTGAAATCGTAACCCTCATCGGCTCCAATGGTGCGGGCAAATCCACCTTGATGATGACGATTTTCGGCACGCCGCGGGCTCGCAGCGGCACCATCATTTTCGATGGCGTAGACATTACCAAATCCCCCACTCACGAAATTGCCCGCATGGGCCTTGCCCAGTCGCCGGAAGGACGCCGGATTTTTCCGCGCATGACGGTATTTGAAAATTTGCAGATGGGTGCCACGATCAACAAGATGGCGCATTTCACTGAGGATGTTGCCAAGATTTACGAACTCTTTCCGATTCTCGAAAAGCGTTCGACGCAACGGGCGGGAACCCTGTCGGGTGGCGAACAACAGATGCTGGCCATCGGCCGCGCCCTGATGGCCCGCCCTCGTCTGCTGCTACTGGACGAACCTTCACTGGGGCTTGCCCCGTTGATTGTGAAACAAATCTTTTCGGCCATCCGGGACCTCAATGAAAAAGAAGGCCTGACTGTGTTCCTGGTCGAGCAAAATGCCTTCCATGCCCTGAAACTGGCGCACCGGGCTTATGTGATGGTGAATGGCAAAATCACGCTTTCTGGCACCGGCAAAGAGTTGTTGTCGCGTCCTGAAGTGCGGGCAGCCTATCTTGAGGGAGGCCATTAAAATGTGGAAAAGCATCGCCGCCTACTTCAATGCATTTGACCAATTTTGCCGTGCCAACTTGTGGTTTCTGATTGAGCAGAATACCTGGGTGTTTCTGTTTCTCACTGTCATTCTGGGCGGCGGTGCCGCCTTTATGGCGGGGC
Source organism: Hyphomicrobiales bacterium (assembly GCA_031417515.1). Classification (GTDB taxonomy): domain Bacteria; phylum Pseudomonadota; class Alphaproteobacteria; order Rhizobiales; family Aestuariivirgaceae; genus Aestuariivirga. The sequence goes on along the minus strand of JANOVS010000114.1, from coordinate 6,474 downwards.
GTTCACTGGCAAGTGGATGGAAACCGCTTTGGCTACTGTTGGCTTACATGATCCCCTTCACTGCCGGTCTGCGCTTTCTGCATTACGCCTTGTTTCAGGCGCAACTGACTTCTTTGCTATATTTCATTACCCACGGCGCGATTCTGGTTGGCCTCGCTGTACTGGGTTACCGGATTACCCGTGTGAACCAAATGACCGAAAAATATCCATGGCTCTATGTGAAAGTCAGCCCGCTTGGCTGGCGCGATAAAGCTTAACACCCATTGCGAAGGGGAAAGTGTGACTTTACCCCTTCCCAATCCTGCCACTTTCGGCTTGAATGGCCGCAAGGGGCATGGACCCCGAAAATGACTAAAGTACTTCAGGGAGAAGTTGTATGAAGAAAATTATCTTGACGGGCATCGCGCTCAGCTTTGCCGCCGCACTGAACGCCACAACGGCACTTGCCGACATCACCATTGCAACGGTTGGACCGATCACCGGCCAGTTGGCTGCTTTGGGTGAACAATACAAGCAAGGCGCCACGATGGCTGTCAACGACATCAACGCTGCTGGCGGTGTGAACGGCGAAAAGCTGATTCTCGAAATCGGTGACGATGCCTGCGATCCAAAGCAAGCTGTTGCCGCTGCCAACCAAATGGCCTCCAAAGGCGTGAAGTTCGTTGCTGGTCACCTGTGCTCAGGTTCCTCGATTCCGGCTTCCAAGGTTTACGAAGAAGAAGGCATTTTGCAAATCACACCAGCATCCACGAACCCAAAGTTCACGGATGAAGGTGGCTGGAACGTTCACCGTGTTTGCGGTCGTGACGATGCCCAGGGCCTGGTTGCTGGCAACTATCTTGCCAAGACCTATGCTGGCAAAAAAGTTGCCATCATCGACGACAAGTCGGCATACGGCAAAGGTCTGGCTGATGCCACCAATGCTGCCATGACGGCTGCTGGACTGGCCCCTGCCATGGTTGAATCAATCAACCCCGGTGAAAAAGATTATTCAGCTCTCGTTTCCAAAATGAAGGATGCTGGCATCGATGCAATTTACATTGGTGGTTATCATCCAGAAGGCGCTCTGATCCTGAAGCAAATGCGCGAACAGGGTCTGGCTTCTCAGATGGTTTCTGGCGACTCGATGAACAACGTTGAATTCTGGACGATTGCTGGTGAAGCTGCCACAGGCATGATCTTCACGTTCGCACCAGAACCACGCAACTTCCCGGAAGCCAAGGACATTGTCGCCAAGTTCAAGGCTGGTGGTTATGATCCAGAAGGCTACACGCTGTTCACCTACGCCGCCATCCAGATGTATGCCCAAGCCGCCGCTGCCACAAAGAGCACCGACAGCAAGACGCTTGCAACCTGGCTGCGGGCTGGCAACGTGATGAAGACAGTTCTCGGCGATTTGAAGCTTGATGCCAAGGGCGACCTGATTGGTGCCAAGTATGTTTGGTACAAGTTTGCCAATGGCAACTACGCCGAAGATCCATCGATCCAATAAGCTGGATTTCAAGCTTGCTTGACGAAGGCCCGCGCAATAGCTTGCGCGGGTCTTTGCTTTTGGGAGTCGTGCCTTTGCGCCGTGCTGCATCATGCCAACAACCGCTTGAATTGACTCTGCTGGATGGATCAAACTTGATTAAACATCCCCTCCCCCTTGTGGGGAGGGTTAGGGTGGGGGTCGCTCAGACCTTTGACTTTGCGCAGAATTCTTTTCTCGAATTATCCGCCGGAGCGACCCCCACCTCGGCCCTGCCCACAAGGGGGAGGGAGAAAAAAGGCAACTTCAAATCAACTTTGGCGTCACTGTTTGCCACATCACTGCTGCTTGCCCTGCCCGCTGCGGCAGATATTCAAATTGGTGTGGCTGGCCCGATGGCTGGACAATTTGCGGCGTTTGGCAACCAGATGAAAACCGGGGTTGAAGCGGCGGTTGCCGAGGTGAATGCAGCGGGTGGCATCAATGGCGAAAAGTTGGCGGTGGTCGTCGCTGATGATGCGTGTGACACCAAGAAGGCAATAGACGTTGCCAAGGATTTCATCGCCAAGGACGTGCGCCTGGTGGTGGGGCATTTTTGCTCGGGTGCCAGTTTGGCGGCTGCACTGCTTTATCAATCGGCTGGCATCATGATGATCACGCCCGCAGCCTCGCAGCCTGCATTGACAGACAAGGCCTTGTGGAATGTTTTTCGCACCATCGGTCGCGACGATGCGCAAGCCGCCCTTGCGGCGGCGCGACTTGCAGCGGCAAACCCGACTTCGAACATTGCCCTGGTGAATGATACCACGGCTTCAAACATTCAACTGGCTGAACGCTTCATGGCGGCACAAAGCAAGACCGTCAGGTTTTCAGTGAAACCTGGGGCCGGAAATTTTGCCGATGTGATTGCAGGTGTGACATCAAATGCAATCGTGGCGATTTATTTGGCCATGGCACCGGGCGATGCAGGTCGGCTTGCGGTGGAGCTGAGGGCCAAGGGATTCACTGGCCAGATCGCGGGGCCTGATGGATTACTGGCTGAATCCTATTGGAGCCGGGCAACAACTTCCGGTGAGGGGACAATTGCCAGCTTTCCGGTTGATCCGGTTTCCCTGGTATCGGCAATTCCCACTGTAACGGCGCTTCGCCTCAAGAACAGTGATCCTGAAGGTGCCACTTTGCCATCTTATGGTGCCGTTCAGGTTTACGTGGCAGCGGCCAAGGCTCGCTCCGTCAACAACAACCGCACCATGGCAGATTGGCTGTTGAGTGGAGAGCCTGTGACGACAGTATTGGGCACCTTGAAATTTGACGCCAAAGGTGACCTTCAAGAACAGCCTTATGTTTGGTATCGCTGGAGCAATGGTGCTTTTACACCGGAAAAACCCTAGATTCGAGGATTATCATGCGGGCATTTTTTGTTCAAATCAAATGTGATCTTGGCCAATCCTATGCGGTGGCCACGGCGATTGCCGATGCTGAAATCGCTTCAGAGATTTATTCAACAGCAGGTGGATTTGATTTGCTGGTGAAATTTTATTTGGAGGAGAATGAAGACGTGGGCCGGTTTGTTGCCGACAAAGTGCAGGGTATCACGGGCATTCGCGATACTTATACCATCGTTACGTTCAAGGCCTTCTGATGCTGCGCGCGTTGATCGTATTTCTCATCGGTTGCTTGCCAGCCCTGGCCCATGCTGCCGACGGGGCCTCGTCTCAGGTGATAGGCTATTCGAAAGATCGTCGGTATTTTGCCTTTGAACAATATGGCGACCAGGACGGCTCGGGTTTTCCCTATTCGGATATTTTTGTCATCGACATCAGCAACGACACATGGGTGAAGGGATCACCCTTTCGCGTCATGATTGAGGATGAGGAGAAAAGCATATCTGATGCGCGGCGGAAATCGGCAGAACTTGCCAAACCACTTCTGGCCCAATTGAACATTGAAGAGACGGCGCAAGTGCTTGTGGCAAACCCTTTCACAGAATATGGCGCCAACCGCTTGATGGTGCGATTTGACCGCTATTACAACAGCATGGGCAGCTATGCTGAAGATGCACGGCGCGGCATTTTCGAAATGCAAGTGAAGTCCATCGCGCTGCCCCAGCCCAGCAATTGCCTGGAACCTGATTTTGTAGGCATGGGGATGGAGTTGACCTTGCGCAACCGGGAATCGGGAAAGTCCAAGTCTATCGTTAGAGATGACAGCATTCCAATGTCGCGCAATTGCCCATTGGACTATGATATCGAAGCCATCTATGCACCGACTGGATTTCTCAATGGCCCGGATCCGCTGATTGCCCTTATCGGGGTTTATACGCGGGGCTTTGAAGGATCCGACAGACGGTTTATTGCAGTGCCGTTTGAACTCATCGAATAGGCGCGTGAATGATTCCCCGTTATTCCCATAAAGACATGGCCCTGATCTGGGCACCTGAAACACGATTCAAGATATGGTTTGAAATTGAGGCCCATGCGGCTGATTGCATGGCAGAGCTGGGCATCATTCCCCGCGAAGCCGCCAAAGTGATTTGGGAAAAAGGCCGCGATGCCGTGTTTGATGTGGCCCGGATTGATGAAATCGAGGCCGTCACCAAGCACGATGTCATTGCCTTCCTGACGCATCTTTCTGAAATCGTCGGGCCGGAAGCACGCTTTGTGCATCAAGGCATGACGTCGTCGGATGTGCTGGATACCTGTTTCAACATCCAGCTGACGCGGGCCGCTGATTTGTTGTTGAAAGATCTGGATGGCTTGTTGACGGCGCTGGAGAAGCGGGCTTTTGAACACAAGAACACACCCTGCATTGGCCGCAGCCACGGCATTCATGCGGAACCCATTACCTTTGGCTTGAAAATGGCTTTCGCCCATGCGGAATTCCAGCGCGCCAAAGAGCGGTTGATTTTTACCCGCAAGGACATTGCGACATGTGCGATTTCTGGTGCGGTGGGCACCTTTGCCAATATCGATCCTTCGGTTGAAGAGCATGTGGCCAAGCAGCTTGGACTGGCGGTTGAACCGATTTCAACGCAAGTCATTCCACGTGACCGCCATGCGATGTTCTTTTCGGTTCTGGGTGTGATCGCCAGTTCAGTTGAGCGTTTGGCAACGGAAATCCGGCATTTGCAACGGACGGAAGTTCTGGAAGTGGAGGAATATTTTTCGCCGGGGCAAAAAGGTTCATCAGCCATGCCGCACAAACGCAATCCCGTGTTGACGGAAAACCTGACGGGTCTTGCACGGCTGGTGCGTTCCGCCGCCATTCCCGCCATGGAAAATGTGGCGCTGTGGCATGAGCGGGATATTTCCCATTCATCGGTCGAGCGCGGCATTGGGCCTGACGCCACGGTGCATCTTGATTTTGCGCTGCGCCGCCTGACGGGGGTGATCGACAAGCTGTTGGTTTACCCAGAAAACATGCAGCGCAATCTCGATCGCCTCGGCGGTCTGGTGCATTCGCAACGGGTGTTGCTGGCCCTCACGCAAAAAGGCATGAGCCGGGAAGATTCCTATGCCGCCGTGCAGCGCAATGCCATGCCTGTCTGGCGCGGCGAAGGGCAGTTTTTGCCCTTGTTGAAGGCAGACGCCGATGTTTCAAAACATTTGTCGGATGGCGAACTCGAAGCTTTGTTTGACCTTGGCTATCACACGCGCCATGTCGATACGATTTTTACCCGCGTGTTCGGCCGCGCCTGAGAAGAGATTAAATGACAACTCCTATAGAAATACCGCTGATCAGCGACACGATCGCCCTCACCCAATTTTGCGAAAGCCTGCGCGGTGAAACCTATGTCACTGTCGACACGGAGTTTTTGCGCGAGACGACTTACTATCCCAAACTTTGCCTGATCCAGATCGCCGGCAAAGACAACGCAGCACTGCTTGATCCCTTGGCCCACGGCATCGACCTGCAAGCGTTTTTTGACCTGATGGCCGATACCTCAATCCTCAAGGTGTTTCATGCTGCACGACAAGATATTGAAATTTTCGTCAACATGGCTGACCTCGTTCCGACACCGGTTTTTGACACGCAAATCGCCGCCATGGTCTGTGGCTTTGGTGACCAGGTGGGTTATGAAGCGATTGTGCGCAAACTTGTTGGCGCACAAATCGACAAGTCATCGCAATTCACCGACTGGTCGCGCCGCCCGCTCACCCACAAACAAGCTGCATATGCGCTTTCTGATGTAACACATCTGCGCACGGTTTATGAAAAGCTGCGGGATGAAATTGACAAGGAAAATCGTGGTGGCTGGCTGGCCGGTGAATTAGCGGATCTCGCCAACGTCGACACTTATCGGGTTGATCCCGAGCAAAGCTGGCGGCGGATCAAGGCGCGCATTCAAAACAAGAAACAACAGGCCACATTGATGGCCGTTGCTGCCTGGCGCGAACGGGAAGCACAGAACAAAAATGTGCCGCGTGGCCGTATCTTGAAGGATGAAGCGATTGGCGAAATTGCCATTCAGGTTCCGCAGAATGTTGAGGCTTTGCATCAGTTGCGGTTGTTGCCACGCGGTTCTGCCGACAGTGTGATTGGCAAGGGCATATTGCAGGCGGTTGCTCAAGGTCTCGCACGGGATTCTGCCAGCATTCCCCCTGCCAAGGGGCGCGGCGATGAAATGACAGCATCGCAGGAAGCGGCGGCGGAAGTTTTGAAGCTGGCTCTGAAGATCGTCAGTGAGCGTCAATCCATTGCGCCGAAACTCATCGCCAGTGCAGCGGATATTGATGCTATTGCCGTCAGCGATACAGCCGATGTACCTGCCATGGAAGGTTGGCGCCGTGAGGTTTTTGGTGAATTGGCCCTTGCCATCAAAAACGGCAAAGCCACCATCGGCATGGAAAATGGCCGCGCCCGGATTTTCACACAGTAATTTCATTCAGGTTCGCAAGCGTTCCCCACCTCCGTCGCTTCGCGCCACCTCCTCCCCGATGAAGAATCGGGTTGGAGGGCGTGGATTGAAGTCGGTATCCAAAACCCCCCCACCAACCCCCCCC
>JANOVS010000113.1:0-1870 GCA_031417515.1 Hyphomicrobiales bacterium | reverse complement strand
ACCCATGACAGCGACACCAAGACGCTTTACCATGTAAAGCCGCGCTTGAAAATTGCTGGCGTTACAGTTGCAGGCCTGCCTTACCTCGAACATGCTGATCCAAGCGTGAAGCGCCGGACTGGCTGGCTGGTGCCCGATGTTAATTTCGGCAGCGCCTATGGGGCTGGTTTGATTACCCCATATTTTTGGGCCATTGCGCCGGACCGTGATTTGACATTCCGTCCGATGTTGACCTTGAAGCAAGGTCCGGTTGCTGATGTTGAGTATCGCCAACGGACCGCCAGCGGCCTTTATAAGGTTCGGGGTTTTGGCGTTTATGAATTATCTCCCAAGGCAACGTCCGAAAACCGCAGATTGCGCGGCGCTCTCAAAACCGAGGGTGATTTCAAGCTGAATGACGACTGGGATTGGGGCTGGAACGGCACCTTGACCAGCGACCGCGAATTTCTTGACAACTATGATTTTGACAGCCGGAACATTTCCCAAAACGAAGTCTATCTGCGCGGGCTATGGGGGCGGAATTATGTATCGGCCCAAGCGCTGAATTTTTCGTCGCTGTCGGACAATATCAGCAACGACACATTGCCGACCGCCCTGCCCTATGCCAGTGGCGAGCACTATTTGAACCAGCAAATTCTGGGTGGCGACCTGCGCTTTAACTGGTCGGTTTATTCATTGATGCGCGAAGATCCTGATACGCCATTCACCGATGTGAACCATGGCAGCAGCCAGTCACGGGCCTTGGCAAACCTCAGCTGGAAGTCGCGCTATATCGCGGATGGCGGAATGCTGATTACGCCATTCGCCAGTTTGCGCAGTGATGTCTATGTTGGCAACAATGTGCCTGATCCCACAGTGGTGGGTGGCTTTCGTGACAAAGAATCAATTGCGCGCGTGTTGCCATCGGGTGGCGTTGATGTGCGCTGGCCATTTATAGCTTCGCATGATTATGGACAGAGCGTTTTTTCACCCGTGTTCCAGTTTATTGCGGCAGGCGATGAAAAGAAACGAAACCAGATTGGCAATGAAGACGCCATCACATTGAATTTTGATCAGTCCAGCCTGTTTCTGGAAGATCGCTTCACCGGGCTTGATCGCTATGAAAGTGGCTTGCGCAGCAATGTTGGCTTCACATACTCATTCCTCGGCAACAATGGCGGCTTCCTGAAACTAAGTGGCGGCGAGTCGTTCCATTTCTCAGGCGACAATAGTTTTGTCAAAGGTTCCGGGCTGGATGGCAGCAAGTCTGATCTCGTAGGCGCGCTGAATTTCCAACCTTGGGACAATCTCAGCCTTTCCTATCAACTTCGGGCTGAAGTGGATCTTTCCGCCATCAACCGCCAGGAAGTCATGGGCAGCCTCACTTTTGACAGGTTCTCAATGAATGCTGGTTATCTCGATATTGCTGCGGAACCCGCCTACGGTCGACTGACTGATGAAAAATGGGCCGAAGCAGATGTGCGCATTGGTTTGACTGACGGCTGGTATGCTTTTGGTGGCCTGCGCTATGATTTGGAAAACAGCTACTTCCTGTCGCAAACGGCTGGAGTGGAATTTGATTGTGACTGCATGAATTTCAAATTTGCCTATAGCGGTAAAAGAGATGACGGCGGATCAATGGATCATCGTGTGATGATGTCGATTGATCTTGCCACACTTGGCGGTACCAAAGTTTCTGCAGGATTCTGACGTGTCAAAATCACCACCGTATAGCCTTGCAAGTGTCCTGCTCGTCCTGTTGCCAATATTGTTTGCTGGCGCTGTGTCTGCTGGTGACCAAAAAGTGCTGGTCACCATCAACGACATGCCTTTGACTAGCTATGACGTTGAGCAACGTATCAATCTCTGGAAATTACTGGGCGAGAATCAC
>JANOVS010000112.1:0-2721 GCA_031417515.1 Hyphomicrobiales bacterium | reverse complement strand
CCCCGAAGATCGGGGAGGGGTGTGACACTCTTCACCCCTACCCGCTTGCGGGGAGGGGCCGGGGGTGGGGCCTTTGCCCATCGGAGTCCACCATGCTGATCGTAACCTGCCCCATCTGCCACATCTCCGGCGATGAAACGGATTTTCACGCCGGCGGCCAGGCCCATGTGGCACGGCCTGCAACGACTGACCCCACCACTATCACTGATGAACAGCAGCGGGACTACCTGTTCATCCGGCACAATCCACGCGGCCTGCATTTTGAGCGTTGGCGCTGTGATCGCGGCTGCGGCAAGTGGTTTCATGCGGCGCGTGATACAGTGACAATGGAATTCAAGCAGTTTTATCTGATCACGGATATGCCATCTGCCGAATTGCAGAAACAGGCAAAAGGTCCGTGGGCGGATTATTTTACAGCGAGAGCGAAAGCAACAAAATGACTGGCAAACCCTATCGTCTCGCAGCCGGCGGCAGCCACATCGACCGCAGCAAACGTCTGAGCTTCCAGTTTGATGGCCGCGAAGTTTCAGGCTTTGCCGGCGATACACTGGTATCGGCCGTTTTGGCCCAAGGTCAAAAACTGTTTGGCCGCAGCTTCAAGTATCATCGGCCACGCGGTGTTGTGGGCTTGGGCTCGGAGGAAATGAATGCACTGATCGGCGTTGGCACAGGCGGCCACATGGAACCGAATTTGCGGGCCACACAGGTAGAAGTCTTTGACGGACTTTCCGCCCAATCACAAAATCGCTGGCCGTCACTGAAGTTTGATGTGGGTGCCATCAACAGCAAAGTCTCCCGCTTCATTCCCGGAGGCTTTTACTACAAGACATTCATGTGGCCCCAGAGTTTCTGGAAGCATGTATATGAACCATTCATTCGTCGCGCCGCCGGGCTTGGCAAAGCCGCAACAGAACGCGATCCTGATTTCTATGAACATATGCACGCCCATGTAGATGTGATTGTTGTAGGGGGCGGTCTTGCAGGTTTGACAGCAGCAGAATCTGCGGCGGCGTCAGGTGCCCGTGTCATGCTGGTGGATGAAAATCCGGTGCTGGGCGGCATTGCCGATTTGACGGCAGGCAAGATTGGCGAAGTTTGCGTTGTTGATCACGCCTTGGCCGTTGCGGCGCGTTTGCAATCCATGCCGAACGTCCATGTGCTTTCCCGCACCACGGTCGTTGGCCATTACGCGCATAATTACCTCATGGCATGCGAGCGGGTGGCTGATCATGACCCTGCCCTGCTGGCTGCTGGTGCGCCGCGCCACCGCTTGTGGAAAATTCGCGCCTCGCAGGTGATCCTTGCCACAGGTGCGCTGGAACGCCCGATTGCCTTTGCCAACAATGACCGACCCGGCATCATGCTGGCCTCGGCGGTTTCCGGGCTGCTGGAACGCCAGGCTGTAGCCATGGGCAGTAATGGCATCGTGTTCACCAACAATGACAATGCCTATCTCACCGCCCTTGCCCTGAAAAAAGCCGGCGTCGGTGTGCGTGTGGTAGATAGTCGTTCGCGTTCGGATGGAGCGCTGGTGCAGCGGGCAATGGCTGAAGGCATTGACGTTTCATTTGGCTCGGTGATTTCTGCAGTTAAAGGAACGCTTTCTGTGCGGGCGGCAAAAATTGCGGCGTACCGCAAAGGCCAGGGCCGGGTCATCAGCGAAAAGAAAGTCAATTGTGATTTCATTGCCATGTCGGGCGGCTGGAATCCGGTGTTGCATCTGTGGTGCCACAATGGTGGCAAAATAAGATTTGACACAGCACTTGCAGGCTATCGCCCCGATAAACACAACGATGCGATCACTGCGGTTGGCGCGGCCAACGGCACGATGACTGTCACCGAAACTCTGGCTGAGGCCCATGCAGCGGGCGAAGCAGCCGCGAAGGCTGTCAATCCAAAAGCCAAGGCCTCTAAGATTAAACTGCCGGCTGTCCAAGAGCCAAAATGCGCCGCATTGGAGCCTTTGTGGTTTGCACCTGCCACGGGCAAATACAATGAAGGCAACAAGCACTTCATCGATTTCCAGAACGATGTCACGGTGGCCGATCTGGAACTGGCCCAGCGCGAAGGCTATGAATCGGTCGAGCATACCAAGCGTTACACCACCTTCGGCATGGCAACGGATCAAGGCAAGACATCGAACATCAATGGCCTTGGCGTGTTGTCGGAAGCTACCGGAAAAACCATACCTGAAATTGGCATCACCACATTCCGCCCGCCTTACACGCCCTACTCCTTTGGCGCAATTGCAGGTGCCTTGACGGGAAAGTTGTTCCTGCCCATTCGGCAAACGCCTGTTTTCAATTGGCATGTGGAACGTGATGCTGTGTTTGAACCTATCGGCCAATGGCGCAGGGCTTACACTTATCCCGGTGCTGGCGAAGACAAACAGGCATCTATCACCCGTGAAATCCTCAGTGTACGGAACAAAGTGGGTTTGCTTGATGCCTCAACACTTGGCAAGATTGAGATCAAAGGTCCGGACGCTGCTGAATTTCTTGATCGCATGTACACCAACATGTTTTCTACGCTGAAAATCGGCAAGTGTCGCTATGGCTTGATGATGAATGAGCTGGGATTCCTGACCGATGACGGAGTTACGGTTCGCTTGGCCGATGACCACTTCCTGATGCACACGACTTCTGGCGGTGCTGATCGCATCGCTGCGTGGCTGGAAGAGTGGCTGCAAACCGAGTGGACACAATACAAGGTATTCGTCAC
>JANOVS010000111.1:0-18517 GCA_031417515.1 Hyphomicrobiales bacterium | reverse complement strand
CGGGGAGGAGGTGCCCGAAGGGCGGAGGTGGGGGCAACATGGGAGTTCTGCAAACAGCCATTGATGCGGTCAATTCATGGGGCCGTAGGTGTTAGGTGTCAGGCCGCAATCGGCAATTCAACTTTTTGCAGGGCGGTTTTCAATGCGGCAAAACATTTTGGATCGATAGCGGTGCCGCAATCTTTTTCCATGATGGCAAGGGCTTGTGATACGGCCATGGCTTTGCGGTAGGGGCGGTCGGCGGTGAGCGCGTCAAAGATATCAGCCGTGGTAACGATGCGGGTTTCTTCAGGGATGTGGTCTGCGATAAGACCACGGGGATAGCCTTTGCCATCCAAACGCTCGTGGTGGCCGCCTGCAATGCCGGCCATATCGGCGAAGGCTGGGACGCCGCTGATGATGGCTTCGGAATGGGAGGCATGGGTTTTAATGGTGGCGAATTCCGCCTCGCTCAATTTGGCGGGCTTGTCCAAAATTGAATTGCTGATGGCGAGTTTGCCGATATCGTGGAGCAGGGCGGCACGGTGCAGCCAGCGGCGACGCTCTGGTGGGTATGACAATTCTTCGGCGATCAGATCGGCAAACAAGGCAACGCGCTGGCTGTGGCCGGCCGTGAAGGGACTTTTGCTATCGACGACGAGCGCAAAGCCTTTGGCAATGTCATCAAGATATTTTTCATCGGCGACGCGGGGCTTGTCACCGGGTTCCAAAGCCAAGACCTTACTGGCCAAATCAGGATTGGTCAGGGTGTCCCAAAATTCCGGGAAGTCGGCAACCGCCTCAAAGACTTCCACCAAGTCTGGATCAAACCAGCTGTTGTGGCGGGAACGGATTTCGCGGATGGCGGAGTCTTTGCCGGATGATTGGTAAAAGACGTCGATGACCTGGGCCATCAAGGCGATTTGCGAGGCCACCGGAATTTCCCGGGCGCGGCGGCATTCCGGTTTGCCTTTGCCATCCCAATGCTCATCCAGATTTTGGATGGCTTCGGATACGGCGGGTGAAAACCGCATCATGGCGGCGATTTCGGCACCTCTGTGGCAGCGGGCTTCGATGAGTTCACGGGAGATTTCACCGCCGTTTTTCAGAATATTGATGATCGAGCGGAAGCGGTCAGCCATGCCGCTTTGCAGGCCGGTGTGGGAAAGCACAAAACGCAGGGCTTGCGGCAAGCTGCCGTCGATCAATTTGAAGTCGGCCTTGAAGGCTAGATCATCAGCGAGATAGAGCTGGCAAATCCGGGCAGCATTGCTGGAACAGCCAAGGTCTTTCAGCAGCAGCGTGTAATAAAGATCGGAACGCTCTTCGGGCGAAAAATTGATGGCCTTGCCAAGTTGCATGCCAATCCAGCAGACGCGCATGCAATGGCCGCGCGGCTGGCCTTCCGTGAGATCAAGGGCATGGCTGAGGGCGCCGATCAACTCGGCCAGGCGGATGACGGGTTTGTCGCTCATAACGGTATTTGAAACGGCAACACTTAAAGTCTTGTAAATCGTGGACTCACATTGTTGTGATGGGTAAGCCAGAAGCATGTCCACCCCATCGCGAATCCTGCCTCTGGTGATTGCTTCTGCCTTGTTCATGGAGCAGATGGATTCGACGATCATTGCCACGTCGTTGCCAGACATCGCGAAAGATTTGGGTACCAGTCCGGTTTCCCTGAAGCTGGCATTCACGACTTACCTGCTGGGTCTTACAGTGTTTCTGCCAATCAGCGGTTGGCTGGCTGACAGGTTTGGAGCCAAGCATATTTTCAGGTTGGCTATCGTGTTGTTCACGATTGGGTCGGTGGCTTGTGGTTTTGCTGAGAGCCTGGGCTGGTTGGTGGCGTCGCGGGGTTTGCAAGGGGTTGGCGGAGCACTGATGGTTCCCGTCGGCCGTATCATCGTGTTGCGTTCGGTGCAAAAATCCGAACTGCTTGACGCCATGGCCTGGCTGACCATTCCAGCACTCATCGGACCTGTGCTTGGACCGCCGATTGGTGGTTTTATTACAACAGCTTATGACTGGCGGTGGATCTTCTGGATGAACCTGCCATTCGGCTTTGTTTCATTCGCATTGGCGTCTTGGCTGATGCCAAATCTGAAGGCGGAAATTGCAACACCGCTGGATGGCAAGGGATTTCTGCTTTCAGGCTTCGGACTCGCGCTATCGGTGTTCGGCATGACAGTAGCTGGGCGGGGATTGTTTGAGAGTTGGCAGATCATTGCCATGATTGGAGCTGGGTTAATATTGCTTGTCCTGTATTGGCAACACGCGCACCGCGTGGAATCGCCCATTCTCGACTTCAAGCTGTTTCGCATTCCGACCTATCGCCATTCGGTATTTGGCGGCACGTTGTTTCGGATTGCCATCGGTGCGACACCCTTTCTGGTGCCGTTGTTTTTGCAGCTCGGGTTTGGTTACACAGCCTTTGAAACGGGCATGGTGACTTTTGCTTCGACGATCGGCGCTCTGGCGATGAAGTTCACGGTGGCCAGAATTGTGCGTTATTTTGGTTACCGCGAACTGTTGATGGTCAATGGCGTGCTGTGTTGTCTGGCGATTGCCGTGCAAGGGGCGTTTTCAGCGACGACACCCTATGTCGTCATGTTTGGGGTGTTGCTGGTTGCTGGTTTTCTGCGCTCGTTGCAATTTTCTTCGCTGAACACATTGGCATATGCCGACATTGAACATGCCGAAATGGCCAAGGCCAATGCGTTTTATTCGGTGCTGCAGCAACTCTCGCTGGCCGTCGGCGTGGCGTTGGCGGGATTTATTCTGGATGCAAGGTTGTGGTGGGCGGGGCGCGAAGATTTTGTGCCAGCGGATTTTTCATTTGCGTTGGTGGCGGTGGCCAGTGTTTCGGTTTTTGCAGTTCTGTTTTTCATGCGACTGGAGAAAAATGCCGGGGCAAGTGTTTCCGGCAGGGCTGACGTGTGACAAAACTTACAGAAGTTTTAGAATTTATCACGTTTGTTTGAGCGATTACGATGGCTTGTGATTAAACTTTTTGCGGGCGTTGGCGTATCACTGTCATCAACAGGAGGAAAATTCCATGAACCGTCGCTACTTTACACTCGCTACTGCTACCGCTTCGCTTTTTGGCCTTGCCATTGCGTCCCGCATGGGCTCGGCTGAGGCAGTTTTTGAATTTACCAAAACGCCGGAGGAATGGAAAAAGCTCCTCAACGCGGAACAGTTTGCAACTTTGCGTGAAGAAGCCACCGAGCGCAGTTTCACCAGCGCGTTGCTTGAAGAGCACCGTAAGGGAACCTACACTTGCGCAGGCTGTGATCTTCCGCTCTATGCATCAGAAACCAAATATGATTCCGGCACGGGTTGGCCAAGTTTTTTTGATCCACTGCCCAATGCCATTGGAACAAAAGAAGACGACACATTGTTTACAACACGTGTTGAAGTGCATTGCCGCCGTTGCGGCGGGCATCTTGGCCATGTTTTTGATGATGGCCCAAAGCCCACCGGCAAACGCTATTGCATGAACGGCGTGGCCCTGAAATTTGTGCCTGCATAGGGACGGCCTCTGTAGCCACGAAAACGAACCGCCGAAGCAATTCGGCGGTTTTTGTTTATATATCAAATCAATGATCGGGGACCCGGGCCAAGCGAAGATTTATGATCGCCCGGATTGTACAACTTGCATTTGGCCAGAGACAGGCACCCGCAGCCGATGCAGCCATCAAGGTTTTCGCGCAGTTTCGTCATCACGGCAATGCGTCTGTCAAGATCAGTGCGGATTTTCTTGCTGAGTTTTGTCCAATCGGTTTGAGTCGGTGTACGCTTGTCGGGCAGGGACGCCAGCATGTTTCGAATTTCGGCAATGGAAAAGCCCAGTTGCTGGGTGATCAGAACAAATGACAGGCGTCGGATATCGGCTCGCAAGAAGCGGCGCTGCCCCGCCCGGGCCCTCCCCACAAGGGGGAGGGAGAAGGAGGGTGGTTTCAAATGACGGTTGGTCTTATCCTGTCAACGCAAGCTGAAAAAGTTCGCCTTGATGAGAAGCGCACTTCAGCCCGTCAATCATTACTCAACTAAAGGCGGGCCACCAGTGCCGCAGAACTGGTCGCAGGTATCCAGGCAAACTGGATATTCAAAGAGGGGTGTAACGCAGACATTGCCATCAGCTGAAACCGGGGTGTCTTTGGATTTGTCCAGCAAGATGATTGCACCTCCGGCCAGAGGAGCCAGCACAAACGGCAACGCTGTTGCTGGCGACAGACCTCCAATGGAGGGGGTGGCACCTGAGCCTGCATCAGCCAGGAATGGCAAGCAATTGGCGACGGGCAAGTGGAATAGACTGTTCAACTTTGGTTGATTGATGACGTAAGGAAAATCTTTCGTCAGGGCATTTTTTTTGGGTTTGCCATCCAGCAGTTGTGCTTTCGATTTGTTCGAACCCGCTTCGCCAACTTCGCAGCCCGATGCAATGACAACCGCTTTGCCGTTGCGACCTTTCAGCCTCACTTCACCTTCATGTACAGCGACCAGCGTTTTGCCGCCCACGGCAAAATCAAATCCGGTTCCGCGAATGCCGATGGTGGCATTGGAAGTTTGCACATCATAGGCCTGCTTGTCGCTGTTGCCTGTGATGAAGCGGAAAGTACCCTTGACTGCCTTGATGCTTACTTTCTTGGCTGTGGAGGCGTTGCGCCTCAAATAGGTTTTCAGCTGCAATCTGGACGCGGGACCAACAACGAGTTTTGTTCCATCGTCGAGGACGATTTGCACATTGCCACCGCCAGACACGCTGATGTTGTCGCCTTCAAAAACATCGCTGCCAGATTGGAGGGTTCGGGAACCGCCGGGCCCGGATGCCGAGCCTGACCCTGCCGCAACTTGACCCATGGGTGTTGCGGCCCACGCTGAAGCCGACAATGGCAACAAAAAAGCTACCGCGAGGAGATTTCTCGATAAGGACATTACACGTTTCCCAAGCCCCGATGTTTTCTAATAGCCCGTTAAGGAGTTGTTTACAAGTCTGGGCCGCTCATTGTGATTCTTCAACCAACGTCGTTTTGATTCAAGGAACGAAAGGCAATGTCAGTTGGTCACGGCAGATAACTTTTCAGCGCCGCAACAGCTGAGGCTGACAGCTTGCCGGGTGTTTTGACAAAGTCCTTGCCGTCGTTGGCCAATAGTTCCTGAAGAGCATCAAGGGTCGTG
The DNA here is from genome assembly GCA_031417515.1 of Hyphomicrobiales bacterium. Classification (GTDB taxonomy): domain Bacteria; phylum Pseudomonadota; class Alphaproteobacteria; order Rhizobiales; family Aestuariivirgaceae; genus Aestuariivirga. The sequence continues at coordinate 13,354 of JANOVS010000111.1, read as the reverse complement.
GCCTTCAGTTCATTGCCTTTGAATTCCACCAGCATCTTGCGCGTGTCATAGTGGTTGCGCTGTATGGCCAGCAGCAAGTTGCGGGCAACTTTGGCGGCATCATAGGTGAGGCCGCCTTCTTCCAGTTCAATGTGCATGGCCATGTTATGGGCGCCGTAGCTGCTGCCAGCATCGGCGGCTTTTTGCAGCCAGTTCATGGCGGACGTAACGTCCACAGTTGTTCCCTGGCCTGCAAACAGCATCTCGCCGTAATTGTTCATGCCATTCATGTCGTCCATTTCGGCAGCCTTGCGATAAAGCTCGACGGCTTTCACATCATCTTTTTCGATGCCGTAGCCATAGTCGTAGAGGATACCAAGACTGACCATGCCACGTTCATTTCCTTTGTCGGCAGCCAGTTTGGCCCAATGCAGCGAGAGGTCATAGTTTACTGGCAGTACAGCGCCTGTGTAATAGGAGTCGGCGAGGCGGGCCATGGCCTCGGCATCGCCAGCTTCGGCGGCGAGAAGATAAAGGCCTTGGGCGCGGACGCGGTCGATGGCAACGCCTTTACCTTGATCATAGAGATCACCCAGCAAGCGGCGGCCCTTGGCGTTGTTGCCAGCAGCGGCCCTTGTGGCCCAGGAAAATGCCAGGTCATCGTTTGTCTCACTGAGCGTGCCATAATAGTAGGATTCGGCCAGTGCGGCCTGTGCTGCGGCATTTTCTTCCAGTGCACCACGTTGAAACCATGAAAAAGCTTTGGGCTTGTCCACCAGAACGCCATGACCATTGGCATGGACGTCGCCGCAGCGGCTGTATGCCTGTACAAAACCCGCTTCGGCTGATCGGCAAAAATAGGTGCCGGCCTTGACGTCGTCCTGGGGTGCGCCAGTGCCTTCGGCATACATGGTGCCGACATCATGCAAGGCTTTGCGGTGGGTGTGGGGCGGACTTGCTGCGGCCATGAACCACTTGAAGGCTTCATCCTTGTTGTTGGCGGTTCCGATGCCGAGATTATACTGCACGCCCAGATTCATCATTGCGAGGGTATAGCCAGCTTCAGCGGCTTTCAGATTGAGTTCCAGTGCGCGCTTGTTGTTTTCTTCGGTGTCGTAGCGCGTCAGTACGCGGGCCAGCTGCGCCACCAGTCGCATGTTTTTTGGATCGGCTTTGACTGCTGCCTCGCATGGACCAAGGGCCAGATTATAGACGATATCATTCAATTCGACACCTTTGATGCCTTCGGGTCGCAGGTCATCGAAGGGACTGGCTGCCATTTCATCGCAGGCGTTGACAGGGTCAATTCGCTCTTTGATTTTGGCTGCAGCATTTGCATCGGCGAAGGAGAGGGCAAGCGCAAAGAGCAAGCCAATGGGGGCAGAACGACAGGCGGAAAACAGTGGTAATGTCATTTTTCGAACTCCAGATTTAAACCGGATGAAAGGGAATTGCATAGATGGCGCTGTCTTACGGAATATAGCTGCGCAAAGCGTCAAGGGCTGAGGCTGACAGACCGGAACTTGTACGTACGAATTTTTTGCCGTCTGCTACCATCAAGGACTGTAATTGCTGCAGGGTTCGTTTCTGCAACTGACTTCCCCGGTTGGCGATAAATTCATCGACTGCCCTGTAGTGGTTTAGTTTCAGGGACCGCAAGAGATACTTCGCGACGATGCTGGAATCATAGATGAAACCCTTGTCCGGCTTTTCATAATGCAGCGCGATGTTGTATGAGGCGTAATCATAGTCGGCTTCATCGGATTTTTTCAGCCATTCCAGACCCTCCGTAACATTCTGCTCAACGCCTTCGCCTAGAATCAGCATTTCGCCCAGATTGTTCATGGCGCCGCGGTCGCCCTGTTCGGCGGATTTTCGATAGAGTTCGACAGCTTTCACATCATCGACAGCTGTGCCTTTGCCTTCATCATAGAGAAACCCCAGGCTCAGTTGGCCTTCAGCATCACCGCTCTCGGCTGCGAGCTTGGCCCAATAAAAGGCCTGCTCAAAATTCAGCTGGATGTTGTCGCCGTTGGTATATTCCTGAGCCAGTCTGGCTTGGCCATTTGCTTCACCTTCTGACGCGGCGCTAAGGTAATAACCCATGGCGCGGCCAACATCTTTAGCGGTTCCATCGCCTGCCATGTAAATATCGCCGAGCAAGGTTCGGGCTACCAATTCGCCAGCGTCATTGGCTTTGTTGGCCCACTGCAAGGCGGCAAAATGATCGACAGGCGTGCCCATGCCATTGCGATAGGATTTGCCCAGTTGGCGTTGTGCCAAGGGATCACCAAGATAAGCGCCTTTTTTGTACCAGATAAATGCCTGTTCTGGATCGGAAGGGCCTATATTGCCGAATTCGTTGGCAGACCCGCACCAGGCCATGGCGGGCACATAGCCGCTTTCGGCCGACGCGCAATAGTAGGGACCCGCGGTGTTCAGTGATTGGGTAAGGCCAGCGCCCTTGCGGTAAAGTTCAGCATAGTCAAACTGTGCCTTGCGGTGGTCATGGGGTGGGTTGGCGGCCAGCTTCAGCCACTTGAGGCCTTCTTCTGTGTTTTTGGCAACTCCATCACCATTCAGATAGATGGCTGACAGATTGACCATGGCGAGCACATAGCCCCCATCCGCAGCCTTATTGTAAAGTTCCAAACGCCGGGATGCGGCTTCGGTTTTTTCAAGCCCATCGTATTTGCCAAGCAGGCGGGCCAATTGGGCGGCAATGCGCAAGTTGCCGGGTTCCTGGGTGGCGGCGTTTTCACAAGCCGTCAATGCAGTGGAATAGGCATCCGTGTTTGAGTCAATTTTGTCGATATCAACACCGGGAATGTCAGATGGGCGCTGGTTGTCTTCGGGGCTGGCAGCTGCCAGATCGCATGCACGGATGTTTTCCTGGTTTTGGGCCAGAACGGGCTGGCTGAAAACCAGGTTGGATGCACACAGCATCAGGGCCATGGCATAGCGGGGGCATGCAGACATGCTTCGACTCCAATTACGACCCCCATCGTCATGAAAGACAAAAAGCACTGCTGTGTCAAGAATATGGCTGCGGTGGACCAAAAACCCAAAGTTGAATTCAAGGTTCCAAACCGGGACTGGCGAAAAGTCCTGTTTGCTCTCGAATTGGACGGGGGTGAGAAATTCAAGGGAAGGGATGACTTTGTTTGCTCCGGCGGTTATCGATGTTTTTGGAGATTGAAGGGAATCGGCAGTGGGACTCAAGGAAGATATAGCGGCATTGGCGCGGCAAGAAGAACTGCTGCAGTTCAGCAAGTTTGATGAAGCAGAGGCTTGGGCGTTGGGCGCTCACATGCGCCAGCAGGCGATCAACAAGAAACTGCCGCTGGTGATTGATATCCGGGTGGCTGGCCGAAAGCTTTTCCATGCGGCATTGCCCGGCACTTCACCTGACAATGGCGAATGGGTGGAACGCAAAATCAATGTGGTGACGCGCTATCACAAGAGTTCCTATCGGGTGGGGCGCGAGTTGCAGGACAGGGGCATGTCGCTGGACGAATCCAGAGGCGTTAACCCCCTTGCGATGGCGGCGGCTGGCGGTGGTTTTCCGATCACTGTTAAAGGTGTCGGGGTTGTGGGCGCAGTTACGGTTTCAGGCATTCCCCAGCGGGATGACCACCAATTTGTTGCGACCTGCATTGCCGATCACCTGAAAATTGCCCAGATAGACGTTCAACTACCGCCGGAAACCCCTTGATGTCGCCAGATTTTCTGTTCTGGTTGTTTGCTGGATTGGCGACGTTTGTTGTTGGAGCATCGAAAGGTGGTGTTCCCGGTGTTGGCATACTTGCCGTGCCAATTTTGTCACAGGTTGTTTCGCCAGTCATGGCAGCTGGATTGCTGTTGCCATTGTTGGTTGTCAGCGACATTTATGGCCTTTGGCTTTACCGAAAATCCTACGATCTTTGGAATATCCAGATCATTGTCGCCGCATCGCTGATTGGTATCGGCATCGGCTGGGCCACGGCCCAATACAACAACGACAACGTCGTGAAGCTGATCGTTGGGATGATCGGCATCTGGTACAGCATCGACATTTACATGAGAAGCCGCAAGAAGGTGGATGTTCCGGCGAGAAAAGCCGATGTGCCGCGCGGTATTTTCTGGGGCAGCATTGTGGGCTTCACAAGTTTTGTTGCCCATGCCGGTGGCATACCGTTTCAAATGTATGTACTGCCGCAAAAACTTGACAAGATGACCTATGCGGGCACCGCGACCATCGCCTTCACCATCATCAATGTGCTGAAACTTCCGCCCTATTGGATGATTGGCCAGATCAACATGGGTTCAATTGAAAAATGCATCTATCTGGTTCCCGTGGCCTTGTTTGGCGCGTGGGCAGGATATCGGCTCACCAAAATCCTGCCGCAGGATGTTTTCTTCAAGGCTGTTGAAATTGCCTTGCTCCTGGTTTCGCTAAAATTGATTTACGACGCACTGATTTGACAATTGCCGTTGCTTTGCTAGTGTTTGCTTGGGGCTGATGATTTGGAGTTTCGCATGATGCTGCGGCGGTTGGTCCTTTCCCTTGTTTTTATGGTTTTGTTGCCGTTTCTGGCTTTCGCAGAGGGGCAGCGGGTGATTCTGGTGATGGACGCCTCTGGTTCCATGCGTGGCAAAATCAATGGTCAAACCAAAATGGCCATCGCCAAGCAAGTTGTCAGCAAGGTTATTGGCGCGTGGAAGCCTGAAGACGAATTGGGGTTGGTGGTCTATGGCCACCGCGACAAGAATTCCTGTGATGATATTGAAACGCTGATCGAACCCGGCCAATTGGATAGTGGTATCTATTTGGGTAAAGTCGAGGCGCTGGTTCCAAAGGGCAAAACGCCCATGACCCAGGCCGTGCTGCAAGCGGCAGATGCCCTGCGCTACCAGGAAAAACCATCAACTGTAATTCTGGTTTCTGATGGCATTGAAAATTGCAATCTCGATCCTTGCGAGGTTGCGGCACAACTTGAAAAGGAAGGCATCAATCTCACTGTTCACACGGTTGGTTTTGGGCTTGATGATGAAGGTGCCATCAATCAGCTGAAATGCATGGCCGAGAAAACCGGTGGACAGTTTTATACGGCGTCGAATGCTGATGAATTGCAAGTCGCACTGAACAAGACTGTGGCAGCGCCGGTGGTTGAAGAGCCGCCGCAGCCTGTCGTTCCCGAATACAATGTGTTGGGTCATGTCACCATGGCACCGGGCGTGGAACTGGCCAAGCCGTTCCTTGATCCCTATTGGGAAATTTATCCGTCCGTGAACGGACAAAAAGGTGAGCGCATCACCACAGAACATGGCGTCAACATCAAGTACAACATGGCCCAGTCCGGCGATTACATTGTCAGGATTGTTGGCGATGGTGCCAATGCCGATATTTATTCGGAATTCCCGGTGCGCATTGATGCTGGCCAAGTCAACCAGCTTAACTACAGTCTTGATCTTGGCGTGGTCCGGCTGACGGCTTATCTTGATGATGTAACGCCTGTGTCTGATGGTGGCCTGTACTGGCAGTTTAGAAAGCCAACGGGAGATTTACTGGCCACAAAGTATGGTCCTGATGTTTATTTCATGATGGCAGGTGGCACTCACAAGGTCGAAATCAACCTAGGTGCCATCAAGGTAGAAGCTGATGTGCAAGTGGCAGTTGGCCAATATCTGGAGCAGAAAGTTTCGCTTGGGGCAGGGACAATTGAAGTCACAGGCATCTATTCGGAAGGTGGTGAGGTAATTCCATCGGGACTGACAGTGGAATTGCGGAAAGCCAAAGCCAATCTTGATGGCAAGCATGAACACATTGCAACTGAATATAGCTCACCTTCGATTTTCAAGACAGCGTCTGGCAAATATCAAATCGTATTGATTTTGGACTATGCGTCGAAAGCCTATGAAGTGGAACTGAAGCCGGGTCAGGCTTTGAAATTTACGGGTTCCATCGATGCCGGCTATCTGGCAATTCCCGGGGCTGATGGTTACACCTTCGAAGTCTACAGCGCCAAAAAAGACATCTCCGGCAAACGCGAACGCATTGCCACAGAATACACGGCTCTCAACAAGGCCTTCACAGCCGGGAAATATGTGGTGAAGCTGATCGAAGGCAATGGCGAGGTTCTGGGAGAGAAAGAATACGAAGTGAAGGCGGGTGAAAGGACTGAGGGGACTATTCCTTAGGCGGAGTTGGTAAGGGCTGTTTTTGTCGGCAGCGAAGTGACCTCATCCGCCCCGTTGGGGCACCTTCTCCACGAATGCGTGGAGAAGGGACTGAATTGCACACCGGTCCCAACCATTGTCCCTTCTCCACGCCTTCGTGGAGAAGGTGGCGCAACGCGCCGGATGAGGTCCCTTCTGTGGTCACCCCAGTCGTGACAATGTTTTGCTTGCATGATGCGATGCTTGCGGCAAGATTGCTGCATCATGAAACTCAAATTCCACACCCTCGACGTTTTCACCACACGCAAATTTTGCGGTAATCCCTTGGCGGTTGTGCTTGATGCTGACCAACTGACAACCGAACAAATGCAAACCATCACCCGTGAATTCAATCTCTCGGAAACGACGTTTGTCATGAAGCCAGATGATGCCTCACATACGGCGAAGGTGCGGATATTTTTTCCGGGCGGCGAAATGCCGTTTGCGGGTCATCCCACGCTTGGCACGGCGGCCTTGCTGGCGGAACTGAAAAACAAACCCGGTTGCAGCTTTGAAACGAGGATCACGCTGGAACTGCAAGCTGGCCTGACGCCGGTGACGGTTACGCGCATAGCCGACCGCATCAATGGTGTATTCACAGCCCCTGTTGTGCCGGAGCATATTCCAGGACCAATGCCATCGGTGGAGCAAGTTGCGAAAGCCCTCAACCTTGAGGCAGAAGATATTGGTTTTGAAGATCACAAGCTGGCAAACATTGTCGGTGGCCCGCGTTTCTTTTTCATTCCGGTCAAGAGCCGCGAGGCCCTGGCAAAGGCCAGTGTCAGCGAGCCCTATTGGACTGCAATGCTTGAACCTTTGGGCACGATGCATGCGGGCTATCTCTACGCGCGTGGTGGGGTTAATCCGGGAACAGATTTCAGGGCCCGGATGTTTGATCCGGGTGGTGGCATTCCGGAAGACCCCGCCACGGGTTCGGCAACCGCATTGCTCGCTGCACAATTGCTCACCGTAGAAAAATTGAAAGATGGCACCCATCGCTGGCAACTGGAGCAGGGCTATGAAATGGGCAGGCCGTCGGATTTGCGGCTTGAAGCGGATGTGAAAGCCTCTAAGCTTGTGGCGGTGCGGGTTGGCGGTTCAGCCGTGCGCATGATGAGCGGAGAAATTGACCTATGAATTCCCATCAGGCCTTGTTGATATTTCATTTGCTGGTCATTGCGCTTGGCATTGGTTTCAGCACATCGAACCTCATCAACACGCGGCTGGCGCTTGGAAATGAGGGGCATGTGCAAAAGGGCTTGGCCTTGCACCGCATGACCATTGCCCGCTGGGGCGACGGTGTCATTGCCCTGATTTGGCTGAGCGGCGGCCTGTTGCTGTGGCTGCGCGGCACCGATGGATTGCCGCCAGCCTTTCATGCGAAAATGCTGTTCGTGGTTTTGCTGACAATTTGCCATGGCATGACGCGGGCAACGGGGGGCAAAATGCAACGGGAGAAGAACATGGATCTCCTCCCGCGTTTGAGTCTGTTTGTGGGCGGCGTGGCGCTGAGTGCCGTGATCGCCCTGGTCTGTGCCGTATTGGCCTTCGACTTGTGATTATTCGATCTTGAGAAGAATCTTGGCTTCAGCTGTCATTGCGAGGCCTTCATCTGTATTGCCAGCGCCACAAAGCTGCACGGCCTGATTTCGCATGTCCTCGGCTTGGGCACGGATATCGGCATCGATTTCAGCGGATTTCAAGGTCTTGTCGAGCAACGCCACGTCATCCTGACAGCCATCAGCAAAAGCTGGCAAGCTGAGGGTTGAGAGAAGCAGAGTTGTTGCAACGAATGTGCGGATCATGATTTTTGGTTCCCGTCCTATAGTTGGAGCGGCATTTGCCGGAGAATTGTGACAAGACTAAGCCATAAGGTTGCCAATGCAATGTACGAATGAGATAGCGTTAACGGGCTGACAAACCGGGTCATCAATTTTTAGTGACAACCCGGCCAGATGTCTTGGTGTAAAATCCGGCTCTACATGCCGAGAAGGGTTAAGAGCTCTTTCGAAGACGCCGTGCATGCGGCCTCATCGGATGCAGCCAAGGCGGCATTGGCCTTGTCGGTCAGATCCTTGGCCTTTGTCGCATTTGCTTCGTCCAGTTTGATGGTCTTCAAGGCTTCAGTCGCCTTGGCGAGATCGGCGGCGCAATCAGCAAAGGCTGGGGCTGCCAAAAGAGTGGTTGCGAGTGCGGCTGCGATAAATGTCATCTTCATGGAAAGTCTCCTAGTTTGAATTTCGGAACCAAACGCCGTCCACTTTGCGTTCTGCAAGGACCGCAAATGGCCCCCGTGCCCGATTCCATGAATGCACCGCAATCGGCGGCACAAAACGCAAGGTGACAGCGGAATGGTGCGAGGAGGGGGCAGGAATGTGATTAATTGAGGCAGTCGGTTGACAGATTGTCGCGTGTCCCAAGTTACACGGTGTTCGGTGTCTTTTCACATTTGCGTTCACCGTCGCCAGGAGCGTTTGGCGTTGACTGCATCGGCATTTTTCTGGCGGCCTCACAGGATGCAACATCGCCACGGGCTTTTGCTTCGCGACCAGCGCCGAGCAGTTTTTCAATCTGGCTTTTCATCGTCGGGCTGAGATCGGGAGCAGCCAAGGCACCTTCAAACGATGCAATCAGATCATCGCAACTATCGGCGCTTGCAACGATTGGTGTGGCAAGCAACAAAACCAAAGGCAGGGCAAAATGCTGGACTTTGAAACGGAATGCAGACTTTGGCAACATTGAACAGTCTCCAAAAAAAAGCGCCGATCACAGGAGGTTAACACAAATTTCAATCAACGGAAACAGTTGGAGTTGCATTGCCGAAGGATAACACCTATCAAGTTGCGATGAACTTTGCACTGCCATCTCTGCTTTTGCTTAGCTGCCCCTGAGGGCCGCCTGGGCGAAGCCTTGGCTCTCTGGGGATTTTCACCTAAGAGCCACCTGAAGCAGAAAGTTTTCCACCATGATGATTTCTCCCCGCGAAAAATACCGCGCTTATCCGCCTGTTGCCTTGAAGGACCGAACCTGGCCTGACAAGGCCATCACCGTTGCTCCAACCTGGTGCAGTGTGGACTTGCGCGACGGCAACCAGTCGCTGATTGAACCGATGGGCCATGAGCGCAAATTGCGCATGTGGAACTCTTTGGTGAAAATGGGCTTCAAGGAAATTGAAATCGGTTTTCCCTCCGCATCGCAAACGGATTTTGATTTCTGCCGCTTCCTGATCGACAACAAGAAAATTCCCGATGATGTGACTGTGCAGGTTCTGGTGCAGTGCCGCGAGGAATTGATCACACGGACTTTTGAAGGCATTCGTGGTGCGAAATCCGCCATCGTGCATTTCTATAATTCGACGAGCGAGTTGCAACGCCGCGTGGTGTTCAAATCTGATCGTGAGGGCATCAAGCAGATTGCAGTAGGTGGCGCGAAGTTGATCAAGCAGCTTGCCCAAAACAGCGGTATGGAAGAGGCCATCCGCTTTCAATACTCGCCCGAAAGTTTCACCGGCACCGAACTGGATTACGCCGTTGAGATTTGCGAAGCAGTCATGGACGAAATCAAGCCGACGCCCGACAAGCCTTTGATTCTCAATCTCCCGGCCACGGTGGAATCCTCGACACCCAACATTCACGCCGACCAGATTGAATGGTTCTGCCGCACTGTGAAAAACCGCTCATCGATCATCATTTCGCTGCATCCCCACAATGACCGGGGCAGCGCTGTCGCCGCCACGGAACTTGCCATGATGGCGGGGGCCGACCGGGTTGAAGGCACGCTCTTCGGCAATGGTGAGCGTACCGGCAATGTTGATATCGTCACCCTCGCCATGAACCTCTTCACGCAAGGCGTGGACCCGCGCCTTGATATTTCCAACATCAATGATCTCATCCGCATGGCCGAATATTGCACGCAACTGCCCGTGCATCCGCGCCACCCCTATGCCGGTGAATTGGTGTTCACGGCTTTCTCAGGCTCGCATCAGGATGCCATCAACAAGGGCTTCAAGGCCATGAAGGCCTCGAACAATCCCCTGTGGGAAGTGCCCTATCTGCCCATCGACCCCATGGATTTAGGCCGCAGTTATGAAGCCGTGGTGCGCATCAATTCGCAAAGCGGCAAGGGCGGCATCGCCTATATCATGGAAACCGAACACGGCATCGAATTGCCGCGCCGATTGCAAATCGAGTTTTCAAAAGCTGTGCAACTGATCGCCGATGGCGAAGGTGTTGAACTCTCCTCCGAGCGTTTGTGGCGTGCGTTCCAAGCGGAGTACCTCGATACCAATGGTCGCTATGGTTTCATCGAACACACAGCCTCCAGCGACCACGGCGCACAACCCATCACCGCAAAACTCACAGTCGATGGCACCATAAAAACCATCAAAGGCATCGGCAACGGCCCCGTCGACGGCTTTTGCGATGCGCTCCGCAAGGAGAGCGGACTGGCATTTGATGTGGTGGACTATCGCGAACACACCATGAGCCATGGTGCCAATGCTTCGGCAGTCGCCTACATGGAATTGCGCCTGCCCGACGGCGGAACGATTTTCGGCGTGGGCATCGACAAAAACATCGTGGTGGCTTCGCTGAAAGCCGTCGTCAGTGGCGTAAATCGGGCAATGAATAAACCGTGAAAACCCTTTCTCCCTCGGCGCAGCCGGGGGAGTACCCCGAAGGGGGGAGGGGGTGTTCGCCACACAACGACTTATGAAAGCGAGCCAAGGTCAAATACTCCCTCCCGGCTACGCCGTACTCCCCCGGCCAAGAGGCCGAGGGAGAAGAGATAACCATCCAGTCTCGCGCAGCTACGGTAATAAAATGCACTGTCACTGATATATTCCGATACAGCAGAACTTGCTTCTCCCTCAACGAAGTTAGGGGAGCACCTTATACACGCGGTTACGAAACATTTGCGCAAGTTGTGCAATATCAAAGCCCATGGCGCGATCCGTCGTGTCGTCTGGAAAACAAGTTTGAATGTCATCTGCCAATTCTTTCAACTTCACGGGAACTGGCCGCCCCGCCACTTTCAGCGCACGCAGCGCGATGGGTGCAAGCGTAGCCAGGCACTGTTCCAGCAGCACGCTTGCGCGATCATGTTTTTGCCAAGCCAGAAACACTGGCGATGCCACATCATCCTGTCCGAAAGCTCCGGCCTCTGATCCCGGCAGAAGTGTGGGTGCGGCGAGCATGCGCATTTCTTCTTCATAGCCGACGATGGCCATGGGCAAGCACCCGAGATAACTCATGCCATCTTCATAGCCGAGGAACGGTGGCAACAACGACACATTGGCATCCTGCAATTTTGAGGCGATGCGGCCCGTGAGAACGGCGAGGTTGGTGTAGGCGCAGACCAGTCCGTCCAGTGCGGCTGCGGCCTGCATGTTATGATAGCCACCGGTGCTGACAACCAGGTCTTTGCCGATCTGCTGGCCTGGTGGAAAAACCACGGGATTGTCGCTGACAGCAGCCAATGATTGATTGGCAACTTCGGCTGCTGTGCTTGCAGCCCTATGTGCTTGCCCGAGGATGCGTGGCAGAATGCGAATGCTGACCGGGGCCTGATAGGGTCGTCGTGGCTGCGTGTCTTCGGCCATCAAGTCGCGCAGCGCCGCGAGCGCCCAGGCATCATGGGGATTGTTCCAGCACCCCTCCAATTCTTCGGCAAAATGCCCATGCGGCGTGTTGAAGGCCTCTGCCGCCAACGCGAAAACCTCCGCCGCCAATTGCAATCGCACTTGAGAAGACAGGGCGGCATCGGCAATCAGGGCAGACGCGGCCGGCGAGCCATTGACCAGCGCCAGCATATCCTTCTCGGCCAATGGCCACTGAGATGCGACGTGCAAGAACACATGTGAAAGTGACAGTATCTCGCCCGCTCCGCCTTGGCCGCGCGATGGAACATAGGGCATGGCACCACCTGCCAACATGTCTGCCACGGCTATCGCAACCTCGGGCGAAACGGCAGCATGGCCTTCAATGAAATTCGCCAACCGTGCGAATACGATGGCGCGGGTGACGCGGTCTGGCAAAGCCTCGCCCCATGACGCCGCGCGATGATGGGTGGGAAGTCTCGACTGGGCCTTGCGGCCGTCAGCATCCAGCCGCAGCTTGGCCCGCCCGCCATAGCCAGTGTTAACGCCATAAATCGAAATGTCAGGATTTTCGATCATCGCCATGAAAGCCTGCCGCGCCGAAGCAATCGTGCGCAGCGCTGTTTCACCCAGCAGCACCGCCTCACCACCCCACGCCACACGCCGACAATGTTCAAGCGTGAAATCAGCGCGGCAGTTGAGCGTTACGGTCATGGGGCAGTGTCCTTGAAGTTGCTGGAATGTCAACTTGCAACAACACACTTAAAACACCAAGTACCAAATCCAGCGTGATTTGTTCCGCGCGCCAAAGGCACGGGAAAAAGTGGACTGTCACCGTTATTATTTCTCCCCGGCCAAGGGGCCGATGGAGAAGCAAAGAGCAACGCAATCCTGCGGAGCGACAGTAATAAAGTGCACTGTCACCGATTTACCAGGTTAACTTTTTTGTTTGCATCGAATTGATCAAGTGATTCTTCGGTTGGATTTAAAATTGAGCGCAGTGAAGCTCGAATTCCTTTCAAACTTCAGATTCCACCATACCCTCATTGTCATTACCGCACTTGTTGCGGTAATCCATGGTTGGACCTGCGCGATCTCGCATTTTAGCGCTACTCCAGCTGAACAATGGATCCCCGCAACAAGTGCGGGGAAGACAAACTTGGGGAAATTTTTCCTTAACCGGACAGCCATGGCGCTTGGCCGTTGCTGTGGCGTCGGGTTTGCGCCATAGTCCGGGGCCAGAACGGGTGAAACGGACATGGGCGACAGGTTGTGGTTGAAGCTGGCAATTGCCGCGCTGGTGTTTGTCATCACACAGATATCGGCGGCGCGGGCGGAATCCATCTTGCCGTCTGACCGGGATTGGTCTGAGAGTCTGACTCATAATGATTTGGCGTGAATTCAAGCACTTGCGATTCTGCGTGTGAGGTGTTGGATTGATGCAAGATAGAGCCATGCGGTCGCGCTTTCGATGGTTCGTTCGAAATCCTTTGCGAGGCGTCGGTTGCGTCCCAGCCATGCGAAGGTCCGTTCGACAACCCATCTTCGCGGCAGCAGAACGAAGCCCTTTGCGGCGTCGGA
>JANOVS010000110.1:0-1599 GCA_031417515.1 Hyphomicrobiales bacterium | reverse complement strand
CCGCGTGGCAGCTAACCTATCTCGACTTGATCCGCGAATGGACTGAAGTCGCTGCGGACGAGGATAAATGCCAGATCATCATGACCACCCACAACCCGCTGACCATCGCGGCGCTGACCAAGAAAGAAGTTCGTGTGATGTCAGCCGATGAGGATGGCAATATCAGCGTTAAGCCGCCAAACATTGATCCGAAGGGATTAGGTTTTAGCGGTGTTTTAACAGATATTTTCGGCCTTCCTTCGTCGCTGGACAAGCCCACACAGGAGACAATTGACCGCCGCAATGAACTGGCCAAGAAAGAAGAGCTATCACCTGCGTTGATGAAGGAATTTACAAAAATCAACGACGAGCTTCGCCATCTTGGATTTCTCTATGAAGAACGGGACAAGCTATATGGTGAGTTTCTGAAGCAACTCGGCAATGTTGAGCTGGCGGACGTTGACCCGCTGACCCCGGATGAGATGCGAAACCGCGAAGAAGCGGCCCGCGAAATTGTTGAGAAGATACTGAAAAAGCAATGATCTACGTGCATCGCGACTGGAGCAAGGTTCCGCAGGAAAAACTGGATGCATTGAAGGCAATTTCGGTCGCGTTGGAAGCCATTGAAGACAAAGCAGCACGCAAAGCTTTTATAACAGCAAATCAGGGTGAATGGTCGAAGGTTCGAGAAGAGCTCACAGCAATGTCTTTTGGCAAATGCTGGTATACGGAATCACGTGAAGCTGTTTCACGCTATCAAACCGACCATTTTCGCCCACATGGTCGCGCCAAACAGGCCGCCAAAACCTACTCCGATGGCTATTGCTGGCTTGCTTTTGACGTCAATAATTACCGCATTGTCGGCGTTCTCGCAAATACTCAAAATCAAGAATATTCGGATACGACAGTAGGCAAGGGCGATTGGTTCCCGCTCTTAGACCCTGCCACGCGCGCCACTGTTGTCTATCAGTCATTGGACGACGAGACACCATTGCTCCTCGATCCCGTCGAGCGGGATGATCCTGCAAAAATCGAATTCAACGACAATGGTGAGGCCCGTCCAGCTGACGAGTTAAGTCCTGATGACACAAAGAGTGTCGAGCATGCCCTAGAATGTCTTGGTATTCGGCAGGATCAGCTCAACCGCAAGCGGCGGCAAAAATGGAAAGAATGTGATAGAAAAATCATACAGTTCAGCCGATTTGCAAAGAAGGCCAAGGGTCAACGGACACCTGAAGAATCCGCAACAATGGATGAGCTTGCCGAAGAGCTGATCACTATGGCCTCCTGCAAATCCGAATTTAGCGCGACAGTGCGGTGCTGTTTGACGAACAATCGGTTAGGCAGATTTGCAATCCGCGACGAATTGCAACCGCTCGCTCACGCGTATGACTAATTCATACCTGATAGCTTAAATTAACTTCACGTCCAATAATCTGAACTCAGCCCCCCTAAATCCCAGCGTCACAAAAACCGTGCAGGCAACGCCCATCGCCTTACGGGCAAGGTTATTCAATTGCGCGATACGCTCGGCTCGGTCACGGCTGCTGTCAGGGGTTCCGCTCATAACGCCACACCTCCCGCCATTTCGCACCGGCAAACCAGCGCGCCAAAATCTTC
>JANOVS010000109.1:0-25578 GCA_031417515.1 Hyphomicrobiales bacterium | reverse complement strand
TCCAGAATCCTTGGAGACGGCATGTTGAACGTCATTCAGAAGAAAAAGCAGTTCAAGTCGGTGACACCTGAAAAACCACACTTTTCTCAATTTTCACAGTAAGTTACGAAGGGCAAAAACCTCAACAACCGGACAGTAGTGCGATGTTACCCTTTGAGGTGCGATAAAGATCAGGTTGGCAATTCTGTTTGATCCATCGCAGCAATCAATTCTGGCACTTTCTCAGAAACGATGTTCCACAAAATGGCTTCATCAATGCCAAAATAGGCATGGGCAACTATATCGCGAAAGCCGATGATGCGCCTCCAATCCAGAACCGCCACTTTTTCACGAATTTCTGATGGTATGTGTTTTGCAGCTTCGCCGATGACTTCGAGGTTGTGCAAGACGGCGTCTCTGACCAAGTTGTTGCTGGCAAAGGCTGCGGCATCCATCCCTTGTGTGTATGTCAAAACCTTATCCGCTGCATGGCGCATGTCGTTCCAGTACATCCGCCATTCACGCGACAAGTAGTGAGTCCCTTTCTATGGTGGGGCGCATCTCGGGACGGAGTGCGTCTTCAGTCACCAGATCAATCTCAATGCCCAAGACATTTTCCAGGTGGAATTTCAAATCCATGAAACGGTCGTAGCTCGGCGGATAATGAAAACGGACAAGAAAATCCACGTCGCTGCCAGGACCGGCCTGATCACGTGCCGCTGACCCAAAAATTTTCAATGACGCTACGCCAAGCCTGTTTAGCGTTTCCGCTTCTGCTTTGAGCTTTAGCTGGATTTCCAATCTGTTCATTGAGACAGCCTAACAAAAACTGGAACCAAAAACAAATGGCGGGAACTTCGGCCCAAAAGCTCCCCTTTTCAGCCTCATGCAACCCTGGCGCGGCACTATCTACTCTATCCATTTTGTGATATGATTTTACCCGTCCCAGCACTCTATCCCGGAGGAAAATATCATGTCCTTTACCGAATGGATGATCAGCGGTCCTGAAATCGCTTCTTGCAATTGTGCTTATGGTTGCCCTTGCCAGTTTAACGCCCTGCCAACGGATGGCACGTGCCGGGCGGCGGTTGGCATGCAAATCACCAAAGGCCACTATGGCAAAGTCAAGCTTGACGGCTTGCGCTGGGCCGCAACGGCGGCATGGCCGGGCCCCATTCACATGGGGCATGGTGAAATCCTGCCGATCGTCGATGAACGCGCCACGCCGGAACAGCGTGAGGCCCTGCTCAAGATCATGTCGGGTCAAGACACGGAACCCGGTGCCACCTTCTTCAACGTCTTCGTGTCGATGTGTGAAAAAGTGCATGAACCGATGTTCAAGCCCATCGAGTTCGCTGTCGACATGAAAACCTGCATTGGCCACATCAAGGTGCCGGGTGTGCTTGATGTGAAAACTGATGCCATCCGCAATCCAATGACGGGCAATGCCCATCATGCCAAAGTTTCATTGCGTGCAGGATTTGAATTTGGCGAGGCGGAATTTGCCAGTGGCACCATCAAATCCAAAGGTCCGATTGTGCTTGATACCAAGGACAGGCACGCCCACCTCGCCAACTTGCATATGACGGGTCAGGGCATCGTGCACTGAACTCCGGCGGTACCGTGGCTGCCGTTTCAGTTTTCGAACGCATCGCGAAACACCAGCGCTGGTATGTGTTGGCAGGGCTTGCTGTCGTCGCGATTGTAGGGCTGCTCGCCACCTTGCATACGGGCGACATGTTGATGATGGCGGAGCCCGAGGGTGGCAGTGTCGTTGCCTATGCCCTACTGCTATTTGCCATGTGGTGGACCATGATGATGGCCATGATGTTACCTTCGGCAGCCCCCGCCATTCTCACCTATGGCGCATTAAGCAGCAAGTTTTCGGCAAATGGCGGCTCTGCAGCACCACTTGGCTTTTTCGTTGCAGGTTATGCCCTCATCTGGACAGGATTTTCTGCGGCCGCCGTTGCGTTGCAGCTGCTGACCGCTGATATTATTGCGCTGTCGATGATGATGGCAGTGAGGAGTGTCGTGATCGGTGGCGTGCTGCTTGTTGCAGCCGGGCTTTACCAGCTTTCACCATTGAAGGCGGTCTGCCTGAAGAAGTGCCAATCGCCGCTGATGTTTCTGGGCCGGAATTGGCAGTCAGGAAATCACGGTGCCTTGCGCATGGGGCTGTCACACGGATTTTATTGTCTTGGCTGTTGCTGGGTACTGATGGGCCTGCTGTTCTATGGTGGCGTCATGGAACTGCGCTGGATCGTTGGACTCGCGCTTTATGTGGCTGCCGAAAAGCTCATCCCCGCAGGCAATCGGCTGAGCCAATTCACCGGAGTGTTGTTGGTCGGCTGGGGTTGCTGGACGATTTTTCGCGCTTTTATGTAAATCAACAGGAAATTGAGCTACTTGCAAATGGTGGTTCAGATGCAACAAAAACGGCAGCGGGCTCCTGCAATAGAATGGCTTGGAATACCAACAAGGGCACGGGAGGACGTAGATAATGTTTGCAAAACACATTCGTATGCATGGCGTGCGATGGAAAAAAATTGGACTTTGCGTTGCTGTGACCATCACAATTACATCAGCCGGAGCCCAAGCCGCATGCCGCTTTACTTCCACAATCACTGTGCCGCCCAATCCCGCCACGGAGAAAACTTCCAAACATGCCTATGGGCTCAAGGATGGATCGCGGATGTTTTTGGGGCAGTTTTTCATTGATGCTGATGGTGCGCCGAAGGCTTACCATGCCAATGATGCTGTGGCGCTGGATAATCTGGTCAATGCGGGGGAGCCGGGCAATTGGTGGGCGCTGGCGACGGATGCCAAGGAGTGTGGTCCCACGGGAAAGCCAGTTGTTCAAAGCAAGACTGATCCGGCACCAGGATATTATGTTGTCATGACGTCGATGTCCGATCCGGCGATTGCAGATTGCAAGCGGCAGGATAAATATATCGATCCGGAAAAAATTCCGTATGTTGCGCTGTCACAAAAAATCCGGCCCTTTGACTATGACAACAATGAGGGTGCCCTTGCTCTCGTCTTCAATCTTCGCACGGGAAAGCAGGCCTATGCGGTGTTTGCCGACCAGGCGCCGGATTATGGATTTGGTGAAGGTTCGATTACACTTGGCAAAGCCTTGGGCCTTGATCCCGATCCCAAGACAGGCGGCACCGATGTGCGGGAGAACGTGTTTGTGGTTTTTCCAGATGAATTGGGATTCACGCGCGATCTGGAGAAAATCAATACGGCCGCACAAAGTGCATTCCAAAAATGGGGAGGTGAGGCCAAGCTGGATGACTGCATGGCGCTACTGAAAAAATCCAAGAAGTAAAATTTGCTACATTTGACTTCCGCACAATTATTGGTTCAAGTTGCACAGCCCCAACTTGAAAGCAGTCTGGCAAACCATAAAACTTGCAGGATACGGGAAAAGATTTGCCATAAATAAACAGGAGTATGACATGAATAGACACCTTGGATTTGCAGCTTTAGCTGGCGTGTTTCTTGCTTCTTCAGCGATGGCCGACATGAAAGAAGAGACTGTCAAATTCCAGGTTGATGGACAAGATGTTATCGGTACTTTGGCCTTGCCCGATGGTGCGCCCGCTCCGGTCATTTTATTGTTTCATGGGTTCACCGGCAACCGCAATGAACTTGCCGTCGCGAAGACCAAGGAGGGTGTGCTGCAACGGACGGCCAGATTATTGGCTGAAAAAGGCGTTGCCAGCCTGCGTATCGATTTTCGGGGTTCGGGCGAAAGCACTGATATTGCATTTGCCGACACGACTTTTGAAAAACAGATCGCCGACGGTATCGCTGCTATAGCTTTTGTTGAAAGTGATGCACGGGTTGATGGGCAAAAGCTTGGCATCATTGGGTGGAGCCAAGGGGGTTTGGTGGCATCGGCAGTGGCTGGTCGCACCAACAAGCCAGACGCTGTTGCACTCTGGGCCGCAGTAGCCACACCTGCTGAAACCTTCACTGGCTTGTTGGGGGCCGATACCCTCAAGGCCGGCATGGCCACGGGTGACAAGCCTTTGAACATCAAACTTCCCTGGGGTGCGGAGATTGCCTTGAAGCAGGGCTTTTTTGATGGCATCGCGTCGATCAATCCCGGCGCTGAAATTGCTGCCTACAAGGGTCCCCTCTTCGTAGCCCAGGGCACTGAAGATACAACTGTCCTTCCTGCATCAGCTGATGTGTTTTTGGAAAAGCACGATGGTATTGAAGTCAAGTGGTCAGAAAAAATGGATCACGTGTTCAATGCCTTTACCGGGCCTGAAACGCTGGACAAAATGGTGGCGGCCACGACAGGATTTGTGGTTCCCAATCTGAAGTGATGGAGACTATAGAACCGGGTTTTCTATTGACAGGGGCGGCAACCGGCTAACACTGTCCGCGCCGTAGCTGCGGTTAGTTTGCAATGTTTTGACACGACTTACATGTCGTGAATCATCGCTGCTGTGGCGAATTATCTCCCATGCTAGAAGCTGCCCATGTTATCACAGCGACACGCTGCCAAAAAACGACAACCCGAGGAAAACGCCCCCATGACTGTTAAATCCGACATTGAAATCGCCCGTGAGGCGAAAATGCTGCCGATCATGGCGATTGGCAAGCGGTTGGGCATTCCGGAAAAAGACCTCATTCCCTATGGCCACACCAAGGCCAAGGTTGAGTTGGCTTACATTGATGGCCTGGCCCAGAAGAAAAACGGCAAGCTCATTCTCGTCACCGCCATTAATCCCACACCCGCTGGCGAAGGCAAAACGACGACGACGGTGGGCCTCGGCGATGGCCTCAACAAGATTGGCAAGAAGGCCATGGTGGCGTTGCGCGAACCCTCTCTTGGCCCGTGCTTTGGCATGAAGGGCGGAGCGGCGGGTGGCGGCTATGCACAGATCGTGCCGATGGAAGATATCAATCTGCATTTCACCGGCGATTTTCACGCCATCACCTCAGCCCATAATCTGTTGTCGGCGATGATCGACAATCACATTTACTGGGGCAATGAATTGGGCATCGACACGCGCCGCGTGGCTTGGCGTCGTGTCATGGACATGAACGACCGGGCGCTGCGCGATATCGTCTGTTCGCTGGGAGGCGTGGCCAATGGCTATCCGCGCGAAGCGGGTTTTGACATCACAGTCGCTTCGGAAATCATGGCGATCCTTTGCCTTTCCACATCCATCGCTGATCTGGAACGCCGCATCGGCCAGATTGTTGTGGCCTATAAAAAAGACAAGTCGCCCGTGTTGGCGAAAGACCTCAAGGCCCCCGGCGCCATGGTGGTTTTGTTGAAAGATGCCCTGATGCCCAATCTGGTGCAGACGCTGGAAAACAATCCGGCCTTTGTGCATGGCGGGCCGTTTGCCAATATCGCCCATGGCTGCAATTCGGTGATGGCCACGCAGACTGCGTTGAAGCTGGCTGACTATGTGGTGACGGAAGCAGGTTTCGGCGCTGATCTGGGGGCTGAAAAATTCTTCGACATCAAGTGCCGCAAGGCAGGCCTTGAACCCTCAGTCGCCGTCATCGTGGCAACCGTCAGGGCATTGAAGATGCATGGCGGGGTGGCCAAGGATGATTTGAAAAAGGAAAATGTTGAAGCGCTGAAAAAGGGTCTGGCCAATCTCGGACGTCATATTGAAAACATGAAAAAGTTCGGTGTGCCGATTGCCGTTGCCGTCAATCATTTCATTGCCGATACGGAGGCAGAAGTTGATGCGGTGAAAGCCTATTGCAAGGAACATGGCGTGGAAGCTTTCAAGTGCATGCATTGGGCCAAGGGCAGTGCAGGCATTGTGGATTTGGCAACTCATGTGGCAGCGCTTGCCGACAAGGATGCAGCCCAGTTCAAACCGATCTATGGCGAAGACATGCCCCTGTTTGAAAAAGTCCGCACCATCGCCCGGGAAATCTACCGCGCCGATGATGTGATTGCCGACAAGTCGGTGCGTGACCAGCTGAAGGGCTATGAAGCCCAGGGCTATGGCAAGTTCCCCATCTGCATGGCCAAGACGCAATACTCTTTCAGCACTGATCCCAATTTGAAAGGTGCGCCGAACAACCACACCTTGCCGGTGCGCGAAGTGCGGCTTTCAGCGGGGGCGGAATTCATCGTGGTGATCTGCGGTGAAGTCATGACCATGCCAGGCCTGCCCCGCGTGCCATCAGCTGAAGTGATCGGGCTGGATGCGAACGGGCAGATTGACGGATTGTTTTAAGACACCCCACTCGCGCCTCGCCAAAGCGAGGCACCCTCCCCCGCAACGGGTGAGGGAAGGGTTATTGAATTTTCTTCCCTCACCCCTCGCGGGGGAGGGTGGACGCGAAGCGGCCGGGAGAGGGGACTCTTCCAACAACACGGAGCCACCATGGCCAAAATCATCGACGGAAAAGCCACTGCTGAAGCCCTGCGGGCGCGCATCAAGATTGCGGTTGATGGCTTGAAATCCAATCACCATCTCACCCCCGGCCTCGCCGTGGTGCTGGTCGGCGAAGACCCGGCTTCGCGCGTCTATGTCGCCAACAAGGCCAAGCAAACCGTTGAAGTCGGCATGAATTCGTGGGAGCACAAGCTGCCTGCCGATACACCGGAAGCCGACTTGCTGGCGCTGGTTGAAAAGCTCAACAAAGACCCCTCCGTACACGGAATATTGGTGCAGATGCCGCTGCCAAAACATATCGATTCCGCCAAGGTGCTGAACAGCATCAACCCGGACAAGGATGTTGACGGCTTCCATGTTGTGAATGTGGGACGCTTGAGCACCGGGCAAGACGCACTGGTTGCCTGCACGCCGACAGGCTGCGTGATGCTGGCCAAGGCTGCCGTGGGCCAGCTTGATGGTGTCAATGCCGTGGTCATCGGTCGCTCCAACATTGTCGGCAAGCCCGTGGCGCAATTGCTGCTGGCTGAAAACTGCACCGTCACCATCGCCCATTCCAAGTCGAGAGATTTGCCAGCCATTGTGCGCAACGCTGATTTGGTCATCGCCGCCGTGGGCCGCCCCGAAATGGTGAAAGGCGACTGGATCAAACCCGGCGCAACCGTCATCGACGTCGGCATCAACCGCATTGAACGGGGTGGCAAAAACATTCTGGTGGGCGATTGCGAATTTGCAAGCTGTGAGAAAGTAGCCGGACACATCACCCCCGTCCCCGGCGGCGTAGGCCCCATGACAATTGCCTGCTTGCTCTACAACACAGTGCGGGCGGCCTGCGCGATCAAAGGTGTAAAGACGCCGGAGATGTGAGTCGCCCCGCTTAAGCCGCCGCCCGAGGCTTGATGGTGAGGAGCATTTTTTCAAGAGCCAGCCGCTCCACGCGCAGGTCATAATCCATCTGCAAACGCAGGAAAAAACCATCGGACATGCCGAAATAGCGAGCCAGCCGAAGGTCCGTGTCAGCGGTGACGCCACGCTTGCCCAAGACAATCTCCTTGATGCGCCGCGGCGATACGTTGATGGCGCGTGCAAGTGCATTCTGCGAAAGGTCCATGGGCTTGAGAAACTCTTCCAGCAGAATTTCACCCACTGTCGCCACAGGAATGCGAGCGGGTTTCTCAGTGGTAGTCGCAGATTTCAACGTCTTCAGCATGTCCATTCACCCAACGAAAACAAATGCGCCATTGGCCATTGATGCGGATCGACCATTGGCCTTTCCTGTCACCCTTCAGGGCTTCAAGCTGGTTGCCCGGCGGCACCCGCAATTCCGAAACATCCGCAACAGCATCCATGATCTGCAACTTGCGCAGCCCCAGGCGCTGCACCTCGGCAGGCAAGCGGCGTGACCACTCACCCCGCCAAACACGCTCCGTCTCCCGGCTGGCGAAACTGCGGATCATGGCGTGACTATAACGGGAAGTGTTATGTAACGCAAGACGTTATGGAAAGTCTGGAGCGCGAACAGTGGACAATTGCCTGTTTACTCTACAACACAGTGCGAGCGGCGTGTGCGATCTGGGGAGTGAAGACGCCGGAGATGTGAATAACTTCACCCCTCCCCGCTCTTCGCGGGGAGGGGCTGGGGGGTGGGGACTACAGATGCCGCTCCACGTCGCTGCTCTTGTGAATAATTCACGGCCACCCACCCAAGCCCGTCATTCCCGCGCAGGCGGGAATCCGGCTTTGGCTGGTGATGATTTGAGTTTTGAAGCCATAAAATCCCCCATATCAAATGGCACTGGCACACCACTCGTTTCGCCCTTGTTGATGGCTCTACGCAGAAGTTCGATTTTCAATTCCTGCTCTTCCAAAAGCCGCAACCCCGCCCGCATGGCCTCACTGGCCGAGGCAAAGCGGCCCTTCTTGATTTGAGCGGATATGAACTTGTCGTGTTCTTTGCCGAGAATGACGGAGGTGTTTTTGGACATGACGCGGCTCCATGTTTAGTACCAGATAATGGTATTGTAGGATTGACGAACCGTCAACACAAGAGCGGAAACATTCTGGCCGGCGATTGTGAATTCGCGAGCTGCGAAAAAGTAGCCGGAGCCATCACGCCAGAACCCGGCGGCGTTGGGCCGATGACGATTGCGTGTTTTCTTTACAACAAGGTGCGGGCGCTTCTGTGTTCAGGGGTGTGACGACGCCGGACATGTGAGCGTCACCCCTCTGCCGCTTCGGCGGGAAAAGAAGGCAGCGCACGCTACTTACGACACAGAAGACGAGGATGTTTTGGCAGCAGCAGGTTCTTTTGTGTAGGAATTTAGTTGACATTATTGAATATAATGATAAAAGAACAAAAAAGGTTTGTCCACGGAAATTTTACTATGAACCTTTTATAACCGCTTCGCTGTCTGTATTGTGAAAATAACGGCCTGTTTGCATGGCCTTGTCCAGTAGAGTGCCAAAACTACATGCGCCCAGAAAACCTTCCAGAGTTTAGGCAACCCCCACTGAATGAAGTGGCGCTCGGGGTGCAGTTTACTCCTGCTCCTAAGTACACCCAGATTTACTCCCGAGATGTGTGGAGACTATTTGAGGGCGGTTATCCAATCGTGCAAGAACAAGGCGCTTTGCCTCCTATGTTTGAAACGTTTGGATTCCCCACTCAGCCTTCTATTCAGTTTGGATTGGGAAACAATGCGCAGCATGATCGCTTCTGGTTCATTGCACCTGAAAACAACAAACTGATTCAGTTTCAACCAGACCGCCTTCACCTGAATTGGCGTAAGGTGCCGGGCAATGGCGAAGCGTATCCGCGCTTTGACAACATGATAGTAGAGTTTGCGTCTAACCTCCTAAGTTTACAGAAACTTATGGTGGACTTTGGGTCTCCTTCTTTGACTTGTAATCAAGTTGAGCTCGCCTATATTAATCATATTCCGATTGAAGGCGAATCAGGGGCTTTGAAACCCACTGATGTGCTCAAGTTGAAGTCTGCGCAGATTGACAATGCTGATGACTTTAACATTGTATACCGTAGGGTTTTACATGACAATGATCGCAAGCCAAAGGGGCGGTTGACAGTCGAATGCATTACTGCGCTAGATTCAAAGGCAACCTCAATATTGCTGTTGAATTTGACAGTAAGAGGTCAGCCGAAGCAGCCAACAATTGATGGTGCAATAGAGTTTTTGAGCGACGCAAGAAACGTAATTGTTAACGAGTTTGATAGTATCTCTACATCAACTGCGCACACCCTGTGGAATAAAGTGACATCATGAACGCAATCTCAGGCTTTCGTAACAGTGACAGCAGTGTCTGGAATTCGAGGGAGCCAGTAAACAACATTGTTGCATTTGGTGCGATGCATCGAATTGTTGTGTTTGATGCAAATTACAAGTGGATCAAGCCTACTAAAGACAGACTGGATGAATTGGTGTCCAAACTAGTGCCAAATTGGGATGGCTACGGAGCCAAGCCGGTGAACTTTCTCAATGCACATTTTGCTTATCAAATACTCGAGAAAGTCTGCTTGGAAACCACCCCGCCACCTTCGATTGTCCCTGGTTCCGCGGGTGATTTGCAAATCGAGTGGCACACAAATAGAATGGACATCGAACTGCACGTGTTGGCTCCAAACAAGGTGCACGCTACGTTGAACTTGATGATGGCAGATGGCTTAATACGAGAGGAATTTATCGAACTCGAGAATGACTTTACCAAGGTCACTAGCTGGGTGAAATCATTGGCGGAGGATGACCTTGCTCCCATCGCCTCCGCAGCGTGACGAGCATGGGCGAGTAATACCGCACGATCACATCGACGTTCTGTCTTCAGATGGAGTTATCAGGCGAGTAAACCCTCAACAACACGTTGTTCTTGATCCAAAGTCTGAAACTGGCAAGAGAATATCTTCCATTTGGCTTAGCAGTTCAACAGGAGTTTCTGTTGATCTGTTGCGACCTATTGAAGAAGATGGAGTTGATGCCCGCAAATTCGTGACAACGCCTGTGTATGTGGGATCTGTTAAGTTCATCGCAAGCGACCTCAGGACCGCTGGCTTCAAGATTGGTTTTGATCCGATTGCGAAAGACGATCCCATTGATCCGGAAAATCCTTACCATGGTTTGCTTTGGGGTAGATTAAGCAGTACTAGGTTTAAAAATCTACTTGCGAAAGCTGAATGGTTCGTTCCAATTGAAGGTGTAGCACTAAAGCAGCCATAGTCCTTCTTGAAAATCACCGTTGAAATCGCAAAAATTTTTGTAGATGTAATTACGGTGACAGTGCATTCAATATTCACTCGAGCCGCCGCTTTCCCCACCTTCACATGCAACCCCGCCAACGTCGCGTGATTGATCAGGGCGTCGAGGCTGAATTTTGGTATTGTCAAATTCGGTTGTGCCGGTTGAAAACCGCGCCCCACCACCCGTCATCCCGGCAGAGGCCGGGACTGGGCTGGCCACGCGCTAAACTGGTGGCTAGCCCCGCCCCGGCCTTCGCCGGGGTGACGGAAATTGATAATTAAGACAATAACTTAAACTAAAAATTGGAAAACATTTAACTTGTAGAAAACGCTATAAAAGATGTGCGAATCTGATGGCGCGATGAGGGGGAGCGTGAAGTGTTGATGTCGCTCTCCGTAAGAATGTAGAGGTGTCAAAGGAATATATCCCTTGACACGGTTCCTATTATGTTCCATACCCACTCCCGATGGTTTTGGAAAGGAAGGGTCGGTGTCGCTAGCTTGTCGTTACTGCCAGAACCATGTGCAGCGCCTGCGGGTGATGGATAAAGCGGCCATCACTTCCGGGAGCCGAGGGCGAGACCCTGGAGCATCAATGACTCCAGTGCACTTGAGGCTGAGCAATCCGCGCCGGACAAGTGCCGTGCGCCTCTGCAAGAGCGAACCCTGGGTGGTTTCCCATGTGAAAAGCGTGGGGGTATCAAATCATTCCGAAGTTTCGGCACAAATCGCTGCGTTTCAAGGTTGGGCTTCAAGCCGAATCCACTACATCTTCACAACATCTGCATGCGGGCTTGAGGTCAGGACGGGAACTTCCCTTCCGTTTTATTTGCACTCTTCTTTTCATGGGCCGCCGTGAGAGATCGCTTGTATCAGGCATCCCCTCCCTTCGGGGTACTCCCCCAACGCTTCCGCGTGAGGGAGAAAAGACTCATGCATTCTCCCTCGGCTTTTTGGTCGGGGGGGAACCCGAAGGGGGAGGATGTGTCTACGAGTCCGATCGCAAAGGAACCGCCATGCCCCAAGCCTATCTCACCCGCACCCCCTGGGTTCTCTTCACCTCCAGTGAGCGCAAGCGCCAAACGCCACTGGCGCACTGCCCGTCGAAAGCCTGTCAGCGTGCCAAAGCCTGTGTCGACCCCTTCGACAAGATTTACTGCAAGCGCAGCCATGAGAGCGTGAAAGAAGCGCGAGCCCGGAAGAAAATCACGTCGGCACCCGTCAAGCGTCGCAGCCGCAATATGACACTGGATCAGGCCACGGCCATGCGCGAAGAATATGACGTGCTGTTGGCAGCGGCCCAGGCGCAAGAGCGGGACATGACCTTGCGCTGGAAAGCTGGCGAGTTCGACACGCTATACGGCAAGTTCAAGCCCAGCGGCGTGTGGAAGCAGCCACCCCTTCGTCAGTATACGGAATAAAGCGGTACGCTTGGCATTGTTCCAGTATCTCACCCCGCAATCAGCAACCGCGTTCCCGACCCCGCCAGCACCCCGTGAAACTCCGGGCCGGGGGGTTTTTCGGTTACGATGGCGTGGACGTCGGCGTAGGTGCAGACTTTGACCAGGGCTGTCTGGCCGAATTTGCTGCTGTCGGCGACGATGACCCGGTGTTTGGCGCGGCTGAAGGCCATGCGTCCGTATTCGGCTTCGTCCAATGTGGCGTCCATGGGGCCGATGGCGGGATCAAGGGCGGAGATTGAGAGGATGGCGTGCTGCACGCTGAAGCGGCCGACAAAATCCACCGCCGTGGGGCCATAGGCGGCACCATCATCGGCCTTGATTTCACCGCCCGCCAGATAAACCGTGTTGCCGTGAACAGTGGCCAGTGTGCGGGCGATTTCGGTGGAGTTGGTGATCACTGTCAGGTTGCGCCTTGCCCGCAGTTCGCGGGCAAAAAAATGCGTGGTGGAACCGGTATCGATGATCAGGCTTTCGCCATCCCTCACCAGTTGCAAAGCGGCGCGGGCGATGGCGAGTTTGGCCGCAGCTTGATCGCGCATGCGCTTTTCGAAAGGTGCCTCACCAAAGTGCTGGGGCAAGGAAAGGGAGCCATGGAGCTTGGTGATGTCGCCGCGTTCTTCCAGCGGCACCGCATCCCGGCGGATGGTTTCCTCGGAGACATGCAGGCTCATGGCCAGATCAGCCACGGTGAGCGTGCCATGTTGGCGCAGCGAGCGCAGGATTTCACTATGGCGTTCGCTGATTTTGTGGGTTTTCATGTTTGTTTGGTCGTCTGGGAGGTAATTGCAACAATATTGCGTCAAATATATGCAAAATTCATGATAAAAACAACAATAATCCACATTTAGATTGACGAAAACCATGCCTTTGATACTCTGGAATTGTGCTGGGGACTTCGCGTTCTCGACACATCGGGGGCTGCCGCCCCAGGTTGATGCCATTGGAATTGCGTTCGAATCCGCCCCCGGTTCGGTGCAATTTCAACAGGGTCCCGAGGGCGGCAGCTTCTACTTTTTCAAGCTACAACTTGGCGGTCATGCAGGCGCGGTAGCGCTTGTTGACGTTTTCGGCAAAGCGCCTGGTGGTGAATTTGCTGCGAAGTTTCGGGCTGTCCAGGGCGATGTCGGGGATGGTGGCGAAAGCCACCACTTTGCCTGCGTTGGCTTGGGCTTTATCGCGGATGGCGAGGTAGGTTCGGGTGCCAGTGAAGCCCAGTTGTTTTTCGCGCAGGAGATCGCTGCGGATTTGTTGGTCGGAGAGTTCGAGCTTGTGGCGATTGGAAGCGAGGCGAATGGCGCGTTCGGTGGAGGTGATTTTGGAAAGTGGATTGCCATCCTTGCCATAGCTCAGCAGATCGCCATCGAGCGCCAGTTTTTCACCGCTCAGCGTGATGATTGATTGCTGGAAGGCGGCATTGCGCGAGGCATAGCGCCCAGCGTTATAGTCGGCAAAACGGAAGATTTTCTGGCCATAACCGGTGTCGTAACCCAGCAATTGCTTGACGCCGAAATACATGCCGCCATGGCGGGTGTAGAGTTGGTCTCGCACCGCATAAACATCGCTCAGGGACAATGGCAGCCAGCGCTTCTGGCGGGTTTGCTCAAGGGCGAATTTGACAGAGACCTGCATGGAGCCTGCGGTGTCGATGTCATTGCGCTGTTCAATCAGTTTGTTGAGCACGCCCAGTTGCAGCACCATATCGAGATTGGACGTATCACCGAGATGTGTCACCAGTCCGCGATAGGCGAGATCAAGATCGCGTTCGGTGCGGGCGGCGCGAATGCGGTCCATGAAGCTCGCATCAGGCGACGGGGTTTTTTCGAGCCAAGCCAAAGCCAGGCCACCACCAATGGGCAGGCTGGTCAGCTTGTCCTGCAGAGCCTTTTCAGACAGCTTGCCGAGGCCCGCCACTTCAGGGTCGGCCTTGAAGTTTGACTCCTGATCGATGATGGCCAGCGATGCGCAAATGGTTTCACGCTCAAAACCGAGACTATGCTGTTGCAACACGTCATGCAAATCCAGGGCCCAACCATTGGCATCGCGCAGCTTGGGTTGGGCGCGGCGGATCAGTTTGGTGGTTTGTTCGGAGCTCAGCGGTGCGGCTTGGGATGGGCAGGCAATGGCCAAGCTCAAAACTGCCGACAGCCAAAACCACTTCGAAGTTTTGCATGCGGTTTTTTTGGGCCGATTGGACGGGTGCAAAGGCGCGAAGTGGCTGGTTTCATCTATCATGGCAAATCGCCTATACCACGGGAAATTGGAGTAAATCATGATCACCCGCGAATCCTGTCTGGCGCTTGACGCCGCAGACCCGTTCAAGGCGAGCCGCGAAAAATTTCACGTCCCTGAGGGCATGATTTATTTCGATGGTAACTCGCTTGGCCTGATGCCGAAAAATGCGCCAGCCCAGGTGGCCGATGCGGTGACCCGGCAATGGGGTGAAGACCTGATCACGTCTTGGAACAAGAACAACTGGTTCATCATGCCGCAAACCATTGGCAATAAAATCGCGCGGCTGTTGGGTGGCGGAGAGGGCAACCTGATTGTTGCCGATACCATCAGCATTAACATGTTCAAGGTGTTGACTTCGGCACTGGCGCTGCGGCGTGAACGCAAAATCATTCTATCGGATAGCGGTAATTTTCCGTCGGACCTTTATGTGGCCCAGGGGCTCAACAGGTTTTTGGCCGATGGCCATGTTCTGAAAGTTGTGGCACCTGAAGATGTGGCGGCCAATATCACGGAAGACGTGGCGGTTGTCATGTTGACGGAAGTTGATTACCGCACCTGTCGTCGGCATGATATGCAAGCAATTACTGCCGCCGCCCATGCCAAGCGTTGCCTGATGATTTGGGACCTCGCCCATTCGGCAGGGGCCGTGCCCGTGGACCTTATGGCAACTGGCGCGGATTTCGCTGTTGGTTGCACCTACAAATATCTCAACGGCGGTCCCGGCTCCCAGGCATTTGTATGGGTGCATCCCCGGCATCATGAAATGGCCGAACCAGCCCTCGTGGGCTGGTGGGGCCATGCGGCACCCTTTGCTTTTGATCTTGACTGGAAGCCTGCCGCCGGGCTGGCGCGCCAGCAATCCGGCACGCAAGCCATCCTGTCGTTGGTGGCATTGGATGCGGCCCTGGATCTATGGGCTGATGTTGACATGCAGGCCTTGCAGCGTAAATCCCATAGTCTTTGTCAAACATTCATTGATCTGGTTGAGACTTCAAGCGGAAAGCACGGCCTGAAACTGGTTGGCCCGCGGGCAATGGTGAACCGCGGCAGCCATGTTTCATTTGAATGCCAGATTGAAAATCCTGGTGCGGGCTATGCCATCATGCAGGCAATGATTGCCCGCAACATCATTGGTGATTTCAGGGCGCCCAACATCATCCGGTTTGGCTTTGCGCCGCTTTACAACACCCATGCCGAAGTGTGGCAGGCTGCCGCCGCATTGGCCGAAATAATGGAAAAACGCTTGTGGAACACAGAAGCATTTTTACACCGGAAAGCCGTGACGTGATTTCAGTCTGGATTTGGCAGACTATCTTTCCACGTCAAACTGGGCTTCGAGTTCTTTGATACGATCAACGGTCATTTTATGGTGACAGCCAAGGGCGATCAATCCCTCGCCCGTGCCGCTCAACATTTCGGCTGCTGCCAGTTGGCATTGGGCGTCGCGGAATGGTATCCAGGCCCGCTGGGCAGTTTTCAGGCGGGTTAGAGTCTCCTGACCATCTTCCGACGACAACTCGCCGCTGAACTTCTGGTACACGACATTGAGCAGGGCATCGGCGTTCTTCAGGGCCTTGTCGGTACATATCTTCATGCCGGCATTTGAACCGTCACTTTCGATACAGGCTTCCAACGCCTTGTCGATGGCCTGCAATTCGTGGGTGGAAGCGGCAAGACAGTTTGTTGGCAGCATGCCCAACGCTGCCGCGAAAAAAATCCTTGCGATGGTTGCCATTGCTTCGTCCCTGACTGCACACTTGCAGACAATTCTAGGCGACTGGTGCACCATGGCGCAAGCCAGAGATTTTGCAGCTTGACGTTTTGGGTTTGCATCAGATTTGAATTTACCGCTCTGCTTCAACGCCGGTGACGGGAGGGCCGTTCCATGGAAGTACAAATTGCACCGTTTGAACAAAGGCCGTTTCGCTGCCCCCACCTCCGCCCCTTCGTCCACCCCGCACTCGCCCTTCGCGAGCCTCGAAGGATGCGCCACAAATTCCCGTCATTAGCCTCTCCCTCGGCCACTTGGCCGGGGGGAGTACGGCGGCAGCGTCCGCCGTAGCTCTTGCGAAGGAGGAAGCCGGGAGGGGGTGCCTGACCCAGAATGACTGCCAACGGAACTTGCGCAAACACCCCCTCCCCTTTCTTAACGCGCCATAACCTTCGGCGAAAGCGGGCGAGTACTCCCCCACGCGTGCCGCGCGAGGGAGAACAGAAATACAAAACAGTTAAATGCACTGTCACCGATACCTGGAAGTGGAGCGTGACGTCAAACACTACCCTCCAACCCGCCACTTCGGCGGGGAGGAGGTGCCCGAAGGGCGGAGGCGGGGAACGCGTCATTGGCTTGTCCAATTAAATGCACTGTCACCGATACCACCGATACGAACACAAAATACCTAAGTCTAGCAAAAACACATTTGCTGGCACTTACGGCAGCGGAACTGGTTCGTTGCTGAGTGTGCGCAGATAAGCAATGAGGTTGACTCGATCAGCCTCATTGGGCGCACCTTGCAATTGCATGTTCACGCCGGGCGTGGAGACGGTTGGTCCAGAAAGAAAAACATTCAAATCCTCGTAAGTCCAAACACCGTCCAATCCCCTCAAAGTCTTGGAGTAGCCCCGATAGTCGAGAGACGCCTTGTCGCGCCCGACAACATTCCACAGGCCAGGACCATAACCATCGCCGTGTGGCAGACTGACGGTATGGCAAGATTGACATTCATTTTCAAAGAATTTCCACCCTTTGCCGGGATCGGCAGAAGCAAGCTTGGCCTCAATCGGGGCGGGTTTTGGAAAGATGACACCGTGCGAGATGAGGTAGTCTGCGACGTCACTATGCTCGTAGAAGATGGCCAGATGGAGAGGTGTCGTAACGAGAGTTTCATTTCGAGGGGTATACCTGTGTTGGGCATTCACATTTGCGCCCGCATCCACCAATGCCTTGACGCAACCGAGACAGCCGTGCTCGGCAGCAAGATGAAGCGCCGTCTGACTTTCCGGTTCCGCGTTGGGTTCAGCGCCGTTGGCCAGCAACAAATTTACCAGTTCGGGCCCGCCTTTCGCTGCGGCTGCCATCAGGGGAGAACCGAATTTCGTCTTGACATTGACATCGGCCCCGTGCGCGATGAGAAGCTTTGCCGCATCTAGGTGCCCCCTTATCGCCGCATAATAAAGTGGCGTTGCGCCGCCATCAATCTCGTTGACATCGGTTCCAGCGTTCAAGGCCGCCGTAAGTGCGGCGAGATCGCCTTTTTTGGCGGCCTCATGAATAGCGGCTGAACTCGCATTCAGAACTTGGGCAATTGTCAACAAAATGAAAATTAGCAACCCGCGCATTTTACGACTCCCGTAGGAACAAGTGAAAAAGCACTATTTAACGGTATCCAAAACATTACCAGCCTGATGAGGCTAAGTTATACTCGGATTGGCATGTTTGCCAAGATAAGATTCCGGCAATGGGCGTTGGCGGGCAATCACCCCCTCCCCCGTCGGTTACTCTCCCACGCGTGCCGCGTGAAGAAGAATAGAAACACGGGACAATTAAATGCACTGTCACCGATTTTAAGTGGTTCTGCGTGAAGGGACGTTGGAAATTGTGCAGGCTGGACCACCCCACCCCTGCCCCTCCCCAAACTTCGTTTGGACGAGGGGTGAAAGAAAGAAAAATGATTGGCGAAGCAACACGGTGTGATCGTAATGCTCAGCCTTTCTTTCAACGTCGCGAACTGGCGTTGGCAGCCTCACTGCAAGTTGAGGTGACAAATCACTTCGCCAATGGCAGAAGGCTTTCCGGCGGGTTTATTTTTATAGATTTGGAGATGCTTCATGCGCACGGCACTATTGGGTTTTACAGTTTCACTTTCACTGCTGGCCGCACCAGCCCTTGCCGCCAAATGCGGCAACACGGGTGCCGGGTTTGACGCCTGGAAACAGTCGTTCGCTGGTGAGGCCAAGAAGAAGGGCATCAACGACAAGGCTATCGCCGCGCTGTTGGGCACCACCTATGCCACGGCCACCATCAAGGCTGACCGCAACCAGAAGAGTTTCAAATACACGCTGGCAAAATTCATGCAGGTGCGGGGTGCCACCACAATCATCGCGCAGGGCAAAAGGCAGAAAGCTGCGAATGCTGCACTTTTTGCCAGGCTCGAGAAAAAATATGGCGTTCCCCCCGGCCCACTGATTGCCGTGTGGGGCATGGAAACGGCGTTTGGACGCTTTACCGGATCGCAGAATGTGCTTTCGGCCACGGCAACGCTGGCTTACGATTGCCGCCGCACAGTATTTTTTCAGGAACAGCTCTATGCCATGTTGAAGCTGGTGGGGTCTGGCAAGGTTGCGGCCAGCGCCAAGGGGGCCATGCATGGCGAACTGGGCCAGACCCAGTTCATGCCCAAGAACGTGGTGCTCTATGGCGGTGGCGGCAATCTCAACGGCAAGGAGGCCGCATTGACGGCAACCGCCCGTTTCCTCGTCGGCCACGGCTGGCAGCCCGGTGAGGGCTATCAGCCAGGCGAACCAAACTATGGTGCCATTCAAGGCTGGAATGCTGCAACAGTTTATCAGCAAGCCATCGCCATCATGGGTAAGAAGATTGACGGGAATTAAAACATCATGGCCATTGATCCGACCAAAGCATTGGAACGCACACCCCAGGGTTTTGAGGCCCTGAGCTGGGTGCTCTACATTAGCTCGGCGGCCATTGCAGCCCTCACCTTGGGTGATATTTCCGGCACGATTCTTTTCCTCGGCTGCATTGCCGTGATTGTGCTGGCATCATCGCGCCTCAAGGAAGCCGAAGCGACAATCTTCGGCAGTCATCTTGCAAACGTCAAGCGGGTGATGACCATCAACCTCATCGCCAGCCTCATCCTGATCGCCGTAACATGGCTCACGCTCGGCATCGGCATCATCATCACCTGGCCAGCATTTGTCGTGCTGCTGATTTGGACCGGATTCAAATTGATCCGTGGCATGATGAGACTGAATGACGGCGTGGCTTATTGAAGCCAAGCCTACGCAAACCGGTCAGCCCGAGCCGCCCGCCAAAACGGTTCAATGGCCATGGGAATATCCTTGCCCAACAGCACACCCGGCTGCATTTCCGGAAACTGCTGGGCCAGGCTGACCACCCGGCCATCACCGACCCGCCGGAGAATGTGATGGGGCCGCAAATCATGGGGACTATCCATGCCAGCCGCTGCCAAAAGCTCGCCCAGCGACTTCACGGTTTCACGATGGAAATTTTTCACCCGTTCGGCCTTGTCGGTCACCACAATGGCCCGCTGCCGCAGCGGGTCTTGGGTGGTCACCCCCGTTGGACAATGGCCAGTGTGGCAGGCCTGCGCTTGAATGCAGCCCACCGCAAACATGAAACCGCGCGCCGCATTGCACCAGTCTGCGCCCAAGGCAAAGGCCCGTGCCATGTCAAAACCCGTGATGATTTTTCCGGCACAGCCCAACTTGATTTTTGAGCGCAAGCCCGCCCCGATCAACACCGAATGGGCGAAGGCCAAGCCATCGCGCAAGGGCATGCCCAGATTGTCGATGAACTCGGCAGGGGCCGCACCCGTGCCGCCTTCCTTGCCATCAATCACAATGAAATCCGGGGTGATGCCGGTTTCCAGCATGGCTTTGACCACGGCCAGAAAATCCACCGTGTGCCCGATACAAAGCTTGAAGCCCGCAGGCTTTCCGCCCGACAATTCCCGCAGCCTTGCGACGAATTCTATGAGTTCGAGCGGCGTTGAAAACGCCCCGTGCCGAGCTGGGGAAATGCAGTCCTTGCCGATCTCCACGCCCCGGATGGCAGCAATTTCCGCTGTCACTTTGGCCGCAGGCAACACGCCACCATGGCCGGGTTTGGCACCTTGGCTGAGCTTGATTTCAATCATCTTGATCTGCGGATCAAGCGCATTGGCCGTAAATTTCTCTTCACTGAAACTTCCGTCGAGATTGCGACAGCCGAAATAGCCCGAACCAATTTCCCAAATCAAATCACCGCCACCCACCCGGTGATGATCACTCACCGAACCTTCCCCCGTGTCATGGGCAAAGTTCCCGGCCTTGGCGCCCTTGTTGAGTGCCATGATGGCGTTGGCCGAAAGTGCACCATAACTCATCGCCGATATATTCAGCACTGAAGCCGAATAGGGTTGTTTGCAATCCTTGCCGCCGATAATGATGCGGAAATCATGTTGCGCCACGTCCTTGGGGGCGAGGGAATGCAGCATCCATTCATGGCCCTCGGCATAGACATCGCCCTGCGTGCCAAAGGGTTTCTTGTCGAGTTGCAGCTTGGCCCGTTGATAAACGATAGCGCGTTTTTCCCTTGGGAACGGCCTGCCATCCGTATCGGCTTCAAAAAAATACTGGCGCATTTCCGGGCGGATTTTTTCAAAGAAAAACCGCAGGTGGCCGATGATCGGATAGTTCCGCAGAATCGCCCGCTTGGTTTGCATGAGGTCGCGAATGCCGATCAGGGCAAGGCCAGTTGCCAGCAGAAGCGGTAACCAGAGCGAACTTCGCCAATCAGGCAAAAACACAAATCCGACCAACATCAACAAGCATGCCACGCTTGCAAGCGTCAATATCAGGAAACGTCCTTCAAGTGCCCGATTCACCCAGACCATCGCCATCATCCCTTTTTCAACATCACACATCTAAAGTCGCGTCTTGGCAAGAGATAATGCTGAAGGCATTTAGCCGCCGGGCACACGCGGCATCAGGTAGATTTCCTGGTCCGGCGGCAAAACTGTGTCCCACTGGTCGCGGTAAATTTTTCCGCCAATCGAAACGGCAACGCCAGCCTTGATATGGCGTTCCATGCCGGGATAGGTATCACTCAGTACACGGAATAACTCGCGGATTGTTGTCGCCGCCACAAAAACCGATGATGCGCCCCCAGCCAGCGGCCGCAACGCCCCCCAGAGACGGATTTCGCGATTAGAAGTCATCTGACTTCAGACCGGTAGACTTGGCGATACGCGCCAACATTCGGGCCCCGATCTCGTCACTGTCATGAAAGGCAAAGACCATGTCTTGCCAGCCCTCGCGGGACAATGTTCGATGTGATCCGGTCTGACGCTTGATTGTCCATCCCTTGCGCAACAAAGACGCCAGAACGCGTTTGGCTTTGGTTGCCGGAAATGAGTTCATTCAGCAGCGATATGAACATTGATTGACATCGGTGACGCCTCATCATTTTCAATGCGTTCCGCAAGTACCCGCAATGCCAGCGCCTCGGCATTGCCAATCGCCTGCCGTTCTGTCGCTCCATAAGCCATGACGCCGTGAAGCTCTGGCACTTCGGCAATCCAGCGTCCGTCAATTTCACGTTCCGTCTCGAATGTAATGTTCATGTTGTGAAACTACCACAAATAAGAAGGCGCGAGAAGCCGTATGGCAACCCGCACCCAATAAGAGGCAAAATTGATGAATTACCTATTTCCCCTTGAGCGATTTCAGCACCCGTGGCGGTGACATCGGAACATGGGTTTGCCTGACTCCCGTAGCGTGGGAAATCGCATTGCCGATGGCACCGAGTGGAGGAACAATGGGTGTTTCACCAACCCCGCGCACCCCATAGGGATGATGCGGATTGGGGATTTCCAGGATCAGCGTATCAATCATCGGCAAGTCGGAGCAAACCGGGATGCGGTAATCCAGGAAGCCCGCATTCTGCAGACGGCCATTCTTGCCGTAAACATATTCCTCATTCAGTGCCCAGCCGATGCCTTGCGCGGCACCGCCTTGATATTGACCCTCGACATACGACGGATGCATGGCCTTGCCAGCATCTTGAATAACCGTGTAGCGCTTGATCAGGCTGCGGCCGGTTTCCATGTCCACTTCAACGTCGCAGATATGTGTGCCGAAGGAAACCCCGGCGCCATCCGCCACGATTTCCGAATGGCCGGCAATCGGTCCGCCCGTATGACCCGCACCTGCCGCCAAATCTTTCAGCGTCAAGGTTTTGAGATTGCCATATTTGTCGCCCTTGGGTGTGGCTTCACCATCGGCCCACTCAACATCCTCGACCGGGATTTCCCAGGTCTTGGCAGCGCGTTCACGCAAATTGGTGACAGCTTTGCGCGATGCATCAATGGCCGCCATCGACGATGAGAACGTGCCACGTGAACCGTCGGTCATGTCGTTATGGCCGAGCGATGATGTATCCGCCACGATGACGCGCACATTGTCATATTTGACGCCAAGTTCTTCCGCCACAGCCATGGCGAGGGAGGCCCGCGAGCCGCCAACGTCAATGGTGCCAACAGCAACCGTCACATTGCCATCGGGTGTCACATTGACATCCACACAGGTCTGGCCACCGAAATTGAACCAGAAACCACAGGCCATGCCGCGGCCCATGTTCTTGCCCAATGGGGCTTTCCAATGGGGATGGTTCTTGGCGGCTTCCAATGTCGGGCCAATGCCGATGGGACCATAGACCGGGCCATAGGAAGATTTGCTGCCTTGCTTGGCTGCATTCTTGATGCGCAGTTCAATCGGATCCATGCCGATTTTATAGGCCACCATATCCATGGTGCTTTCAACCGCGAAGGCCGCTATGGGCGCTGACGGCGCACGATAGGCCGCACATTTCGGACGGTTGAGCACCACGTCTTTCGACACCGATTTCACGTTCTTGAAATCATAGCAGGCCCAGGCCGTCATTGCGCCAAACTCGGCCCAGGTGAACGGAAACGCGCCATTTTGATAGCGCAGCTCGGCAAAGGCCGCGGTGATCGTGCCATCATTCCTGGCACCAATCTTGATGTCGATGGAAGATGACGAAGTGGGGCCCGTGCAGCGGAATACTTCTTCCCGGCTCATCGTCAGTTTGACCGGACGGTTGGCTTTGCGTGACAAGGCAAGCGCCAGGGGTTCGGCCCACAGATGGGTCTTGCCGCCAAAGCCGCCACCAATTTCCGATGCCGTGACGCGCAGCTTGTTGGCCTCCATACCCAGCAATGTGGCGCATTGGTTGCGATAAACGAAGTGCCCTTGCGTACACACCCAAAGCTCCGCCGTGCCATCCGGCGATACATTGGCGAGGCAGGAATGCGGTTCGATATAACCCTGATGGGTCTGTTCGGTTTTGTAGGATTTTTCGATGATGAAATCAGCTTCTGCAAAACCCGCTTCAATATCACCATGACCATATTCGGCCTGCTTGATGAAGTTTGAAGACTTGGTCGGCTTTGGCTCAATGCCATCGGTAAAAATATCGTCATGCAGCAAAGGTGCACCGGGCTTCAGGGCTTCATCAACTTCCGTGACATGCGGCAGGATTTCGTAATCCACCCTGATCAGCTTCAGGGCTTCCTTTGCCGTTCGTTCATCAACTGCCGCAACAGCTGCAACCGCATGTCCATCATACAAAACTTTTTTGCGCGCCATGCAGTTTTCAAGAATGTCGCGCATGCCGCGATCGCCACCCGTGTGATCGGGAAGATCAGCCGCTGTAATGACAGCTTTCACACCCGCCAGCTTTTCAGCTTTTGACGTGTCAATTTTCTTGATCCGGGCATGGGCATGGGGCGAGCGCAACACGAGGGCGATCAATTGACCCGGCGCAAACGCATCGGCACCATATTTGGCCCGGCCTGTGACTTTGTCGATGCCATCAGGCCGCGTCACGCGCTGGCCAATGACCTTGAACTCTTTACGTACAAGTGATGTGTCGAGTGGCATTTTATGCGCTCCTCTTTGCGAGTTTCAATTCCGTGGCCGTGGCCTGCACAGCCCTGACAATTTTGTCGTAGCCCGTGCAGCGGCACAGGTTGCCGGCAAGGCCAAAGCGGATTTCTTCTTCCGACGGATCAGGATTTTTGCGCAGCAGCGCCTGGGCCGCCATCAAAAAGCCCGGCGTGCAAATGCCACACTGCAAGGCGGCATGATCAATGAAGTTCTTCTGCAGGGGATGCAAAACCGCACCATCCGCCATACCCTCAATGGTTTGCAGGGATTTGCCATCCATTTCCGCACCCAGCACAAGGCAGGAACAGGTCAAGCGACCGTCCAGCATAACCGAACACGCACCGCAATCACCAGTACCGCAACCTTCCTTGGCACCCGTCAGGCCCAAGCGGTTGCGCAGCACATCGAGCAGGCTTTCATCAGGCTGGCAGGCATATTCCACCTTGTCGCCGTTGATGGTTGTTGAAACAAGTAATGCCATGTTTATTTGCCTCCGGCGCGTGCATACGCAATTTTTGCAGTGCGCTTGGCCAGCACACCAGCCACTTCAGTTCGAAATTCGATGGTGCCCCGCTTGTCATCAATCGGCTTGCATGCCGCCGATGCAGCGAAAGCCAATTTATCCAGCGAAGCCTCATCCAGCTTTGTGCCGATAATCGCCTTGGCGGCGTCTTTCACCAGCAAGGCGGTTACAGCAACAGCACCCAGCGACACCCGGGCCTTGGTGACCACACCTTTGCCGTCAATCGTCAGGTTCACGCCGCAGGACACCACAGCAATATCCATTTCCGTGCGCGGAATGAAACGCAAATAAGCATCGCCGGATTTGGCAGCTTTCTTTGGTAACTGAATGGACTCGATAAACTCGCCCTTCTTCAGATTGGTCCGCCCCACACCTGCCGGCACATCTTCAACCGCCAACTTGCGTTTGCCCTTGGGGCCCACAATGGTAACCTTTGCTCCCGCCGCAATCAGGGCTGGCACGGAATCAGCCGCAGGCGAAGCATTGCACAAGTTGCCAGCCATGGTGCAGCGGCCCTGCACTTGCTTGGAGCCAATCAGATTGGCCGCTTCAACCACACCAGGCCATGCCTTCACCAAGGCTGCATTTTCATCCAGTGCAGCACACGGGGTGGCAGCGCCAATGGAAAAACCAGAAACTGATTTCTTGATATCGGCCATGCCCTTGATGCGCTTGATATCGACCACCAGATCGGGTTCCAGCATGCCGGCTTTCATTTTGACCAATAGATCAGTGCCACCAGCCAACACAAAAGCTTTGCCTTTTTCCTTGGCCAGCAGGGCCACGGCATCTTTCACCGTGACGGGAGATTCATATCGCATCATTCACCTGTTTGATTGATTGGATGCAGTTTGTGCCAAGAAGCACACAAGGTCAACCACTGCTCACGAAGCGTCAGGGCTCCGAACTCAAGTTAACGGGGCTTAACCCTTTGCATTTTGTGTGATTCCATGGGCCTCCCTGATTCGGAGGCTCACCATGGACATCACACTTGAAGAATTTTCGTCGAAACCGCGACTGAAGTCGCTTCTCGAA
>JANOVS010000108.1:0-53522 GCA_031417515.1 Hyphomicrobiales bacterium | reverse complement strand
ATTTTTGTGTGGTCACAGGATACCAGATCAGCAGACAAACATTGGCCATGCGCTTGAGGCTGTCGACCACTAGCCGGAAAACCCGCTCAGTTTCATCAGTGACTTCGAAGGCCGGATCGACAAGCACAAGTCCGCGTTTTTCCTTCATCGGCAATTCGGCTTTGGCACTTTGATTGGCATCCACACCAGTGACGCGGATGCGCTTTCCGGGCTGATAGCGCAGGGTCAAAGCGGCATTGTCGTCAGGGTGCAACTCATTCAGGATTATCCGGTCCATCGGACGAAGCAGGCCACGGGCAATTTCAGGTGATCCGGGGTAACGCTGCAGTTTACCTTCAGGATTTAAGTCCCTGACAATTGTGAGATATGGCACCAACAAAGTGGAAGCTTCAATCGACAGTTTGGCATCCAGCAGCTTTGCAATGCCATCGCGCCATTCGCCGGTTTTGAAGGCTTGTGGACTTTCGAGATCATAAACGCCAATTCCGGCATGGGTATCCAGCATGGCCAAAGGTTTGTCTTTGGCGACAAGATAAGTGAGCACGCGGGACAGGATGATGTGCTTCAGCACATCGCCATGATTGCCAGCGTGAAACGTGTGACGATAGTTCATGGCGCTGCTTTGGCTGAGCAACAGCCGGGGGTCAATCTATTCCGGATTCCGCTTACAACTCCTGCCGTTAACCATTGACTAACCATTTGGGTTCAAGCCGATTTTGAGACTTTTTTTTCGGAGCGACGCCATGTTTCGCATGTTCATTTTTGGTTTGGCTTTCATCGGAAACTTTGCGCCAGCCCTGTCCGACAGCCTGTCACCCTGGTTCGGTGGTGAAAACCAGCAACCCTTTCAAATGCCAGTCACGGAAGCTGTTGCTGAACCCGCAACACAGATTTCGGACATTACAAATTCAATCAGCCCAATCGAAACTGACACGAATTCCACAGCCTGTCTGCCTGATGGTTGCTCCAAGGGAGTAAACACTGCTAAAACGATTAC
Source organism: Hyphomicrobiales bacterium (assembly GCA_031417515.1). Classification (GTDB taxonomy): domain Bacteria; phylum Pseudomonadota; class Alphaproteobacteria; order Rhizobiales; family Aestuariivirgaceae; genus Aestuariivirga. Next base: position 52,525 of record JANOVS010000108.1, on the reverse strand, counting down.
CATGACCGTAAAAGCATCCCAATTTTGACACAAGGGTGGTTTAGCGAAAGATACGTTTCGGGGGAGACTGAAGTTATGAACATGAAAACACTTGGTTCTTTGATTATTGTAGGCGTAACGCTGACGGGTTGCTCGAGTATGGGCGTCTTTAAGGATTCGCCCGAGTCGAGCGCAGCAGTGCCAGCTGCCAAGGAAAAAGCAATGGAACCGACATTGCAACAGACCAAGCAAGCGGCCCCCAAGGGGCAGCTATCAGCAGGGCAAATTCGCAAAATCATCTCCGGCAAAAGTTGGAAATGGACCAGTCCCAAATTCAATGGCGTGACACTTTATGCTGATGACGGCAGTGCACTGATCGAAGTGACGGGCAAAGGCACGACAACTGGCAAGTGGCGAGCCGAAGACGGACAGCTTTGTGAAAGCACCGCTCCGGCACCATTTTTGCCTGAAGGCAGTGACGAGAAATGTCGCCCGATGTCTGGTTCTGGCAATACCTATAGTGTCGGCCAAGCGACATTCACCTTGGCCTGATCCCAATATTCCGGGTGAGGCTCTGGGGCACAGTTCTGCCACAGTAAAATCATTGTTCCGCCGTGCATGACCGATAGCCTGCTCTGAGTAATTGAAGCGGGTGGACCATGCGTCGCAGAATTTTTTTGGCTGGAATGGGTGTTTTGGCTTTGCCTGGTATAGTTGCATCGGTAAATGCCACATCGCTATATGGTGATGAGGTAGATGGTCGTGATCTCAGCTTGCTGCCTCCGCCAGAATCGCCAGTGGATTTTGAAATTCCGCCCACCGACTTTAGCGAAATCCCGGAAAGATTTCTTCGGCAAACAGTACCATGGGATGATTTCGAAGAGCCTGGCACGGTGATCGTCGATGCACAGCAACGCCATCTCTATCTGGTGTTGGAAAGTGGCACATCAGCCCTGCGTTACGGCGTGGGCGTTGGCCGTCAAGGCTTTTCCTGGTCCGGCGAAGCTGTTGTTGGCATGAAGCGGCGCTGGCCGCGCTGGGTTCCGCCGGAAGAAATGGTGTCGCGCGATGCCAAAGCAGCAAAGTGGGCGAATGGCATGCCGGGCGGACCCGAAAATCCTTTGGGTGCGCGTGCGCTTTATCTCCATAGCAATGGTGTAGATACGATGTTTCGGATTCACGGCACCAATGAACCCTCCTCGATCGGCAAAGCCATGTCTTCCGGTTGCATTCGCATGCTCAACGAGGATGTTGCCGAACTGTTTCTACGCGTACCCGTTGGCACTCGGGTTGTGGTGCGGCAAGCCGAGGCTTGAAGTGATCCAAAGCATGTGGCACATGCAAGTTTCGGGGCAGAATTAACGGCAGACTCAGGGACACTGGATTGAACAGAATCACCACAATCGGCGCGTCAATGGCGCTTGCGTCAGCAGTTGTTCTGGCAGGCTGTTCCACAGGACCCAAAGGTGTTCGCATTACCAATGGCGGCACATCTGCCACAACCGACAAAAAAGGCGAAGCCATTCGAAACCTGACCAGCGCTGAAATCGGTCAACGCATTATTGGCAAGACTTTCCAATACACGCGTGGCGACGGCAATGGTTTTGTCACCTACAATTCAGATGGCAGTTTTGATTATCAGGACGACCAGCGCGGCGAAGGCAAGGGTCGCTGGGTTGTGTCAGGCACGCAATATTGCGAAACATTTGGCGCAAGTGCCGCCCAGGAATGCGGCGTCTTCAAAACCACCGGCGACGCCTATTTCGCCGCGAATTCACGCCTTGTGGAAATGAAGATTTAGACAAATCTCCCCGCCTCCGCCCTTCGGGCACCTCCGCCCCGTTAAAGAAACGGGGTGGAGGGCACTTGTTTATGACCGCTATGCAATCAATGCCCTCCAACCCGATTCTTCATCGGGGAGGAGGTGGCCGAAGGCCGGAGGTGGGGGAGAAACAACAACACTGCCTACCCCAAATGCGGATTGCTCTGCCGTTCATCGCCCAAATTACTGGCGCTGCCGTGGCCGGGCAGGAATGTTACATCGTCGCCCAAGGGCAGGATCTTATCCTTGATGGCCTTGATCAGGTCGGCGTGATTGCTGCGGCGCAGATCGGTGCGGCCGATGGAACCTTTGAACAGCACATCACCCATGAAGGCAAAGCGCTGGGCTTCGTTGAAAAACACCACCGATCCCGGTGAATGGCCCGGTGCCTCAATGATCTTGAATGTGAAACCTGCGGCTTCCACCACATCACCTTCGACCAACCAGCGGTCCGGCTCGACTACGCGGGCTGTCAGCATGCCGAATTGGGCACCGGAGTTAGGCAAGTCCTGCAGCAAGAATTCATCGTTTTTGTGCGGACCCTCAATGGTCACAGCAAGTTTTTCCCGAAGTTCATCGGCACCACCTGCATGATCGATATGGCCATGGGTGATCAGGATTTTCTCAACCTTCAGACCCAGCTTATCAATGGCTTCCATGATGCGGTCAACATCGCCGCCCGGATCAACGACGGCGGCGCGTTTGGTTTTGTCATTGTAAAGCAAAGCGCAGTTTTGCTGGAAGGGCGAGACGGGCACAATGGCAATGCGAAAATCAGGGGAAGCTTGGGTCATGGGGCATCCTTAGCCTTGGAAAACAGCCTGGGGCAAGCCCCCTTGCAGCCTGAACAAATTCGCGCCAAAGAACCCACCATGACAGCTGCAACCGAACTTTTCACCATACGCGATTTTCTGCGCCATGCCGTCAGCCGGTTCAGGGCGGCCAAACTTGTGCATGGCCACGGCACAACCAGCGTGATTGATGAAGCTGCTTTCATCATTCTCGAAACCCTCAGCCTTCCGGTCGAAGACATCAACCCGTGGCTGGATTCGCGACTGACCAAGGACGAGCGCGGCAAGCTTGCCAAGATCATAGATGCACGGGTCAAAACCCGCAAGCCCGCAGCCTATCTTCTGAAAAAAACCTACATGCACGGCATCCCGTTCTATGTGGATGAACGGGTGATCGTGCCGCGCTCCTATATCGGCGAATTGTTGATGACCGGTTTGATCGGCCCGGATGGCAACAGTCTGCTGGGGGACAAAGCCGTCGCAACGGTGCTGGATCTGTGCACGGGTTCTGGCTGTCTTGCCGTGTTGGCCAATAACCTGTTTCCGCAAGCTGATATTGATGCCACTGATCTGTCGGTAGATGCGCTTGCTGTGGCCAGCAAAAATGTCCACGAACACGGCCTCGACAAGGAAATCACCTTGCATCAGGGCAATCTGTTTCAACCCGTTAGAGACAAACGCTTTGACTTGATCATCGCCAATCCACCTTATGTGGCGGAAGCCGAGACCAAGGCGTTTCCACCGGAATATAAGAAAGAACCGCTGATGGCCCATATCGGTGGCGTGGATGGATTGGATATCGTCCGGCGCATCATTCGCGAGGCACCCGATCATCTCAGCCATGGCGGCGTGTTGATCTGCGAAATCGGCACCGGCAAGGACATCATCGAAGCCGAATTCCCAAGGCTGGATTTGTTCTGGCTGGACACCGAAGAAAGCCAAGGCGAGGTATTTTTGTTGCGGGGTTAGGTTCCTAGCCCCGACTTCGCCTTGAAGTTTTTCCACATCTGATGGGTCGTCCGGTGCATTTCCGGCATCAGGGGATAGCATTGGGCCTTTAATCGGTCGTAGGCGCCCTCGCCATTTTCGCGCTCGAGCGCAGCAATATATCCCGGCATGGACGACCATCCGGCGACGGTCTGCGGGCTGAATTCACAATGAAACTGGGTAGAGAGGGCATGGCTATCAATCGCCATGGCCTGCACGGATGTTGTCTTGGAGCTTGCCAACATGATGGCACTTTGCGGCATGCGTTGCACTTCTGCATGATGCCATTGCATAACTGTCACCGTGTCGGGCAGGCCTTCAAGAAATCCATGACTTGCGCCGTCTTGCGTCACCGCAACATGGAACACGCCGACTTCACCTTGCTCTGCCTTGGCAACTTCGCCACCCAAGGCGGTTGCCAACAGTTGATGGCCCAGACATACGCCCAGATAGGGTTTGGCACGCTCCCAGACCCATTCCCGTATGAAGGCTTTTTCTTCAATCAGCCAGGGATACTGGTCTTCCTGCCAAGTGTTCTGCTCACCGCCCAGCACAAACAACAGATCATGGTCCAGCCCGGATGGCAGAGGGGCACCCTCAAACAACCGCACGAAATCCGGGATGATGTTGTCTTCGGCAAACCAGTCGAGAAAGCGGCCGGGATGGTCGTGGTTCATGTGCTGGAGAATCAGGGCCTTTTTCATCTGTCATTCAATTTGCAAGTTCATTGCCTGCTGGCCCCGGCCCTTGGGATCGGACACCACCTCAAAGGACAATCGCATGTCATCTTCCAGATAGGGAATTCCGGCGCGTTGCACTGTGGAAACATGGACAAAAACATCGGGTCCGCCGTCTTCAGGTGCAATGAAGCCGAACCCCTTGTCCTTGTTGAAAAATTTTACGGTGCCGGTGCGTCGCATTTGACTGGCAGACCTAACACTTTAGCGAGGGTTTTCCAATGGAGGGAATGAGGGGCGGTTGCAGTCATTAACGCTCGTGAATTTGTCACTTGAAAGTTGGTAGTATTTTCATCTAACAGGGTGGACTACCAGTCGAGGTGCACATGAAATCGTCAGTTGGAATGAAGTCCATTCAAATTTTGGGCTTGGTCTTGTCTGTTTTTGTAGCCAGCGCCTCTCTTGTGGATGCTGTAGCTGCCAAGCCAACGTCCTCGACCAAGTACAAATTCTACACGATTACTGGCGACACACCGGCTGCGATCTATGGAGCCATGATCAAGCGCGGGCCGGATGTGAATGGCGTCAACGCCTATGCATCCACGCTAGCGACCTCATCCCAGTCGGGCCGCTTGCTGCAAGGCAAAGACTGCAAGGTTCAGGATTACAGTTTCAACATCAATTTTGTCATCAACCTGCCAAAGCTGCGCAATGAAGCCGCCCTCTCCGGGCAAACCAAGACAAAGTGGACGCAATTCAAGTCGTTCCTGAAAACCCACGAGGAAACCCATCGTTCAATATGGATGGGATGTGCCCAGACGCTTGAAAAGCAGATGGCAACGCTGCGTACCAAAGACTGCAAGTCCATGGACAAACAGGCCGCCAAAATGTGGCAAGGTGCCAGGAAAGCCTGTGATGTGAAACACAAGGCATGGGACAAGGCTGAACAAAAGCGACTGTTGGCGCATCCCTTCGTCAACCTGGTGATCGGCAACAAACTGCGCACCTTGGTAGCGCTGAAGGCAATCACGAAAAAGAAATAGGGTTAGGCTGGAACCAAAGGGACCTCACAAAACCCGTCCCGCAATCGCCTCCAGCTTTTTCATCAACACCGGATCACGATAATCCCTGGCCGTCATGATGGCATGGTCCAGAGCGCGGTCGGAGCCTTGGGGACAGGCGGGATGCTGGCGCGGGAAATCCAATGCCAAGCGGAGGATGAAGCGTTTGGCCATTTCACCGTTGGTTTTCATGGTGGCCACAACTTGCGCCACGTCAACGGCTTCGTGGGTGGGGTGCCAGGCATCAAAATCTGTGACCATGGCAATGGTGGCGTAACAGAGTTCAGCTTCCCTTGCCAGTTTGGCTTCCGGCATGTTGGTCATGCCAATCACCGAAGCCCCCCATGACCGATGCAGGTTTGATTCGGCGAGGGTTGAGAACTGCGGACCTTCCATCACCACATAGGTGCCACCTTTTGTGTGGGGAATTTTTTCAGCCTGCAAGGCCCGCTCCGCAGCATCCACCAACAGTGGCGACACGGGATGGGCAAAGGGCACATGGCCGACCAGACCTGTGCCAAAGAATGACGTTTCGCGCAGATAAGTGCGGTCAATGAACTGGTCCACCAGCAGGAAAGTGCTAGGTGGCAAATCTTCCCGCAAGGAGCCGACAGCCGACATCGATATGACATCCGTCACCCCTGCCCGCTTCAGGCAATCGATGTTGGCCCGGTAATTGATGGTACTGGGAGAGTGGACATGGCCGCGCCCATGGCGCGGTAGAAACACCACGGGCAAGCCGGCAATTTCACCCCTGCGCAATTGATCCGACGGTTGACCCCATGGGCTTTCGATGGTTTCCCAGCGGGCATTGTCCATCGGCATATCATAAAGCCCGGAACCACCGATGATGCCGAGGATGGATGGGGTCATGGAAAGCTCCAGCGAATAGCGAATAGCGAATAGCGAATAGCGAATAGCGAATAGCGAATAGCGAATAGCGAATAGCGAATAGCGAATAGCGAATAGCGAATAGCGAATAGCAGTAACAAAAAAGGGGGCCTGTACAAGCCCCCTATTCGCTATTCGCTACTCACTATTCGCTTCTTAATGCTGATCCGCCCACACCCGTTGCTTCACCAAGTACAACAGGGCCGACAAAATGGCGAGATAGATCATCACCATGAAGCCGGTGCTCTTGCGGGTTTCCATGGAAGGCTCGGCTGTCCAGGCGAGGAATGCTGCCACGTCACGCGCCATGTCATCAACCTTGTTGGGTGAACCGTCATCGAAGGTCACGCGATCATCTTCCAAAGGCGGTACCATGCCGATGAAGTGGCCACTGCCAAAATAGGGATTGTAATATTTCCCCTCTGGTGTTTCCTTTTTGATTTCTTCACTTGGCGTTTCGTAGCCTGTGATTACGGAGTAAATATATTGTGGTCCGCCGATGCCGTTCCAAAACTGGTTGAACGTTCCATACCAACCCGGACGGGATTTAGCCAGCAGCGACAGATCAGGCGGAATGGCACCGCCATTGGCATTGGCCGCAGCTTTTTCATTCGGATAGGGGTTGGGAAAACGGTCAGAGGGCAAACCGGCACGTTCCGTCGGGCTGCCATCTTCTGCAGGATCACCGGTAACCGTGAAAGACGCGGCGAGTGACTTCACTTGCTCTTCAGTAAAAATGCCGGCTTCCGAAAGATTGCGGAACGACACAAAATTCATCGAATGACAAGTGGCACAAACTTCTTTGTACACCTTGTAGCCGCGCTGCAATTGTGTGCGGTCAAATTTGCCGAATGCCCCTTCAAACGAAAAGCTGATGTGCTTTGCATCTTTTTGGCCGGCTTCCGCCAATGCGAAGCTTGGCAAGGTGACAGCCACGAGAGCTGCAAGGCTGAGTGCTTTGAGTATTTTCATTGATATTCTCCGCCCTACTCAGCCGGTGCCAGTTGATGTTTTTGGTTTTTCGCCAACACCGCATCCGCGATGGATGCTGGCAGCGGCTTGGGATTTTCAAGCAGGCCAATCAGCGGCAAGATGATGAAGAAGTGGGCGAAGTAATAGGCCGTGCAGATTCGCGCCCAGATAATATAGGTGCCTTCAGCAGGTTTGGAGCCGAGGAAACACAAGGCAGCGCAGACCGCCACAAAGACCCAGAAGAAGCCCTTGAACATCGGACGGTAGTTGCCCGAGCGCACCCGCGACGTATCCAGCCAAGGCAAGACGAAAAGCACGAGGATCGACGAGAACATGGCAATCACGCCGCCAAGCTTGGAAGGTATGGCGCGCAAAATTGCGTAGAATGGCAGGTAATACCATTCCGGCACAATGTGGGCAGGCGTTACCAATGGGTTGGCTTTTTCATAGTTGATGGCATGGCCCAAATAGTCGGGGCGATAAAACACCCAGAAGGCAAAGAACAACATGAACAGGGCCAGCGCATAGCCATCCTTGGCGGTGTAATAGGGATGGAATGGCACGGTATCTTGGCCAATCTTGTGGTTGATGCCGGTGGGGTTGTTGTTGCCGGGCACATGCAGCGCCCAGATATGCAAGCCCACAACACCGGCTAAAACGAATGGCAAGAGATAGTGCAAGGAGAAGAAGCGGTTCAGCGTTGGATTGTCAACGCTATAGCCTCCCCACAACCAGGTGGTGACGGATTCACCAACCAGTGGAATGGCCGAGAACAGGTTGGTGATAACCTTGGCACCCCAATAGCTCATCTGGCCCCAAGGCAACACATATCCCATGAAAGCCGTGGCCATCATGATGAGATAGATAAGCACGCCGATCATCCACAGAACTTCGCGAGGTGCCTTGTAGGAACCGAAATACATGCCGCGGAACATGTGGATATAAACCGCAATGAAGAACATGGAGGAACCTACTTCATGCAGCTTCTGGATCAGCCAGCCATAGTTCACATCGCGGATGATGTGTTCCTTGGCGGCGAAGGCCAGATCAACCTGTGGCGTATAATGCATCACCAAAATAATGCCCGTGATGATCTGCGACAGCAGCATGAAAGTCAGGATGCCGCCAAAGGTCCACCAGTAGTTGAGGTTCTTTGGCGTTGGAAAGTCGATGGCCGTTTCTTTCAACAGCGCATAAATCGGCAAGCGTTCGTGAAACCATTTTCCAACGGCGCTGGTGGGGATGTAATTTGATTGTCCGCTCATGAGTGTTTTTCCTGATTAGCCGATGCGGATCTTTGTATCGGTGAGGTATTGGTATTTTGGCACGTGCAAGTTCTCCGGTGCCGGACCTTTGCGGATGCGGCCTGCCGTATCATAGTGGCTGCCGTGGCAGGGGCAGAACCAGCCGCCGGTTTTGGCTGATCCTTCAACCACGCCGTAGTCGCCCAGGTTGCCTTGCGGCACACAGCCGAGATGGGTGCAAACGCCCATCATGACGAGAAACTGTTGCTTGCCGCCAACCACGCGGTTTTCATCGGTTGCCGCGTCACCGTCCTTGACGTTGGCATTGCGGGCAACCGAGTCCACCAATTCTTCCATCTTTACGGCCTTGGCCAGTTCGATTTCAGCCTTGGTGCGGTGGCGAATGATGACGGGATTGCCGCGCCACTTGAGGATGACAGCCTGACCTTCGACGATGGGTGCAAGATCCACTTCAACCGTGGCCATGGCCTTGACCGAGGCATCAGGGTTCATCTGGTTGATCAGCGGCCAGGCGACCATCGCAGCGCCGACAGCGCCCACGGCACCGGTGGCGATATAGAGGAAATCGCGCTTGCCGGCGTCCTCAACATCATGTTTGTCTTCGTGTGTAACTGTGGACACGTCGCAAATCCCTCGTCTTTTAAAGTATTCCCAAGCCCCTGCGCGCCGACTTTTTGTAGTTCTGGCACGCCAATCAAAGTTGGCGTATTTGACACCGGGTGAAACGCTTGTCCAGCCATAGGATGTCGCAGTTCGATGCTTGCCGGGTTGTCGCAGAATTAGATGCCAGATTATTGAAAAAACGATGGAAATTGCCCTCTACCAGCCTGATATCGCTGCCAACACCGGAACCATGGCACGGCTTTGCGCCTGTCTTGGACTGAAACTGACAATCATCGAACCCGCAGGCTTTGCGTGGGATGATTCCAGGCTGCAGCGGGCGGGCATGGATTACCTGGACCGCGCCACAATCCAGCGCTCAGCGTCTTGGAACCAGTTCAAGGCCGATCTGGGAGCGAGACGCCCAGTCTTGCTGACGACTAAAACCACGACTTCCTATTTGGACTTCGCGTTTCAGCCGAACGACATTCTGTTGTTGGGTCGTGAAAGTGCAGGCGTGCCGGATGACGTGCATCAGGCCATCGTCCACCATGTCACTATCCCGATGCAGCCGGGTACACGTTCGCTCAACGTTGCCTTGGCCTGCGCCATGGTGGCTGGAGAGGCGCTGCGTCAAACCAGGGCAGCGCCAGCCTGATTTATTTCGATACGCGCAAGGCCATTAACGAATCGCCGATGTCTTCAAAAGCCTTGGCCAATTCAGCGGCATTGTCGGCACTATAGGCCATGGACGGATCGGAGGCACAACTGATCAACAGGTTTTTGGCGGTTATGTCATCCACCATGAGGGAAACAGTATAAATCTTGATTTCATCAGATTTTATGTTGCGGCACAGACTTGCAGTTTTGGTGTTGGCGGCTGATACATCGCTGCCCCAGTGATACTTGCCATCGGCGGACCGGGTGTTGGCACCGTCGGTCATCAGCACGATGGCTTTTGAGCCACCTGCCAACTTCATGGCCGCATTGGTTCTTCCCCCCGTGATCGGCTTGCTGGCATCCAATACATTCCACCCCCAAAGAAGGCCTTGTGGAATATAAGTGGCACCGACAGCGTTCATAGCGGAAATCTGGTTTTTTAATTGCACTTCATTGGCGGTGAGACCCGTTATCTCCGAGGGGCACGACGTGTTGAGCAAACCCGGGTAAGGAGTGCTGGGGCTGCCGATCGATTCATCAAGCGGTGCATTGCGCGAGCCGACACAGCCATTCCAGGAGTTTGTATAATTTTGGTTGGAGCAGGTCGTCACGGGGTTGCCGTAGACCCAATCGCAAACCTGATAGGTGTAGGGCGTAGGCACGCCGTCGTTGCTATAAACGCCTGTTACATCCCGACAGTTCGAACTTGTGGCTTCAGGGTAAGTCGTGTTGCAGACATTTGTTAGTTTCTTTGAATCAGCTGGCACATCCACCCAAGGTTCGCCCCGGTTCGCAATACCTACATTCACATAGTCGCCGAACGGCACAATGCCGATTTTTACGTCAGCACCGTCGCTTTTCATTTTCATCAATTTAGTAACCATATCGGTAGCTGCCACCTTCAGGGACGTCAGTCTTCCCTCAGAATTCATCGAACCTGTGTTGTCCAGCACCAGCGCCACTTCAAGCGCATTGCCGCCCATGACAATTTCAGAATAAGCACCCAGTTCCATGTTGCTGATACCAGCGATGGACATCAGACTGGTTTTCAGTTTGCCGCGAATCTTGACTTCAAAGGTGCGCTTGGACTTGTCGAGTTTGGCCTCGATCTTGTCGACACTGTCCATGACATCAATGGCACCATTGGACTTCAGATAGTCAATGACGACAACCTTGATGGCCGCATCTGACGTCAACTTCGATGCGGCTCCAGCAATTGCCGCTGCGTCTGCTGCCGCCTGCAGAACCGTTTGCGCATTATTGGCGCGCATCATATCGATGCCCGCACCACTAGCTACAAGGATAGGCACAATGGCCAGGGCGGTCATGATCGCCGTATTGCCGCGCATGTCAGATTTGAATTTCCTGAATCCCAACATCTTTTGTCTCCCGGTGACCAGATTTATCCCGACAACTTAAGCGTTTGGCGGTAAAATTTGGTTCCAATTGGTGCTTAATTTTGGATGAACGGAATTGTTCGCATTCACTGCAATCATCGGTCGTATTAAGGTTGCAACAACAGCATTTGCTTTCATGCACCAGAAAATTTACAATCCGGACAATGACATCAATCGAATCCATGAAAGTTGAAGCGCAGGCATGGTTCGAAACTTTGCGCGACCAGATCATAAAGGATTTGGAAACCATCGAAGCCGAAAACGCTGGCAACGGGGAAGCTTGCAACTTTGTGCGCAGCCCGTGGCAGCGGGGGCCGAACGAGGGTGGCGGTACCATGGCCATGCTGCATGGCAAGGTGTTTGAAAAAGCCGGTGTGCACACGTCAACGGTTAATGGCGAGTTTTCGCCTGAATTTCGCAAGCAGATACCTGGCGCTGAAGAAGACCCGCGTTTCTGGGCCTCGGGCGTTTCACTCATCATTCACCCCTGGTCGCCGCAAATTCCTGCCGTTCACATGAACACCCGCTTTGTCGTTACATCGAAAGCCTGGTTTGGCGGAGGCGCGGATTTGACACCTGTATTGGATCGCCGTCGCACCCAGGAAGATACCGATTCCCTTGCCTTCCATGGGGCGATGCAGAAGGCATGCGAGGCCCACGCCGTGGCAGATTATCCGCGCTATAAAAAATGGTGCGAGGAATATTTCTATCTCCCCCATCGCAAAGAACAGCGCGGCATCGGCGGCATTTTCTTTGATTATCTCGACAGCGGCAATCGCAACGATGATCTGGCTTTTGTTAAAAGTGTCGGTGAAGCATTCCGCTCGGTTTACCCAGATCTTGTGCGCCGCAATTTGCCCCTGCCCTGGTCCGACGCTGACCGTGAGGAGCAATTGGTGCGGCGGGGCCGCTATGTGGAATTCAACCTGCTTTATGATCGCGGCACCTTGTTTGGCCTGAAAACCGGCGGCAACGTTGCAAGCATTCTATCCTCCATGCCACCTTCGGTGAAATGGCCCTAACTGAAAGCAAGACTATGGACCTGCGCAACGGCTTCGACATCAAACGCTACATCCGCACCATTCCGGACTATCCCAAACCCGGCATATTGTTTCGCGATATCACCACCCTGCTCGCTGACTTGCACGGGTTTCGCGCCGCTGTTGACGAATTGGCCTGGCCATTCCTGCGTGGAGGTATTGACTATGTGGCAGGGATTGAAGCGCGCGGATTCATTTTGGGTGGAGCAGTGGCTCACAGCTTGGGCCGTGGTTTCATTCCCATTCGCAAGAAAGGCAAACTGCCCGCCCGCGTCATTGGCCAAGAATATGCCTTGGAGTATGGCGTCGATACCATCGAAATCCACGCCGATGCCATCCAAAAAGGTGATCGCATTTTATTGATCGATGACCTGATCGCCACTGGCGGCACGGCAGGTGCCGCCATCGATCTCATCCGCAAATCCGGCGGCGACGTGGTGGCCGCAGCCTTCGTCATTGACCTGCCGGACCTTGGTGGCGCTGCAAAACTGAAAAGCAAAGGTGTGAAGGTGCACACGCTGGTGGAGTTCGAGGGTCACTAGGATTTTTTTCTCACCCCCACCTCCGGCGCTTCGCGCCACCTCCTCCCCGCGAAAGGCGCGGGTTGGAGGGTGAATTCAACACCGACCTCAAAATTCTGCCCTCCAACCCGCCCCTTCGGCGGGGAGGAGGTGGCGCGAAGCGCCGGAGGTGGGGAGTGAATGCGAAGGTTTCAAAATGCAATTTCAAATGACGATAATTTTCGACGGGCAACCAACATCTTTGCACTGAACCTAACCACCACTTCGCCATCCCGCAATCCTTCATTGAGGTTTTCCAGCAATCCCCAATTTGGTCGGCTTGCAAGCTTCCGCTTTGCAACCAGCGTGGTGCGATATTCGACAACGTCCCCTGCAAACACGGGCCGTGGCCAGCGAATGTCCGACATTCCAAGGCCAACACCAATCTCTGGCAGGTCCTTGCCCGCTCCGGCCAGCCTGATCCGTTCCTGCGTGTTGATCCCGACAAAGCACGGCATCCAAGCTGCGCACAAATGAAAGCCCACGGCCACCTGTTGGCCAAACAATCCTTTTGCGGCCTCGGCGTCATCAAGATGGAATGGCACGGGTGCAAACTTCTCTTTGAAGGCGCGAATGTTCTCAACTGTAAACTCATAGGCGCCAAGTTCAATAACCCGACCGATTTCAAGTTCGTCGAAATAAAGCCCCATCATGTGGTCCGTCTCCCAAAGAAAAACGTTCCCACCAGTTCGACTTTCCGCACACCTGCTTGATTCTGCAAATGCGCCGCAAAATTCATGATCCCCATCTGGGGCCGCGATTGCGAGGGGCGCAAAGCTGTCACTTCCAAAGCCCCCGAAAGTTCATCCCTGGCATGCACCGGCATCAGCCATGTCAACCGTTCCATGTTTGATGTGCCGAGAATGCTGGAGTTGCTGAGAAATGAATCGCAGATCAGCCGCAACATCAGTGCACCCGAATGAAAGCCGCTCGCCGCCAATCCTCCGAGTACGGATGATTCACCAGCAACCTCATTGAGGTGAAACGCCTGAGGATCAAATTCAAGCGCGAATGACTTGATTTCCTCCGCTGTAATGACACGCGGGCCAAGCGGAAAAACCTGTCCTACATGAAAATCCTCAAACGAACGCTGCCCGATCACGTATTAAACCGAAAGTGCATAACATCGCCATCCGCCACCACATATTCCTTGCCTTCGAGGCGGAATTTTCCGGCGGTTTTGGCACCGGATTCACCATTGCCTGCCACATAGTCTGGATAGGCAATGGTTTCCGAGCGGATGAAGCCTTTTTCAAAATCCGTGTGGATGACGCCTGCCGCAGCGGGTGCCTTGGTGCCTTGGGTAATGGTCCAGGCCCGGGCTTCCTTGGGGCCGACGGTGAAATAAGTCAGCAGGCCCAACAGCGCATAACCCTCGCGAATGACGCGGTTAAGGCCAGGTTCGGCAAGGCCCACGGCATCGAGATAGTCTTGCTGGTCGGCCACGGGGAGGATGGCGATTTCCGATTCAATCTTGGCCGAAACCACCACGGCCTTGTTGCCTTCCAGCGCCGCAAAGGCTTTCACACGCTCCGAGAAATCATTGCCCTTGTCGGCAGCGCCCTCTTCAACATTGCAGACATAAAGCACTGGCTTTGATGACAGCAAGCCAAGGCCCCGGAAAATCATTTCCTCATCGGACGTGCGTTCCACCAGTCGCGCCGGCTTGCCTTCGCGCAACAAGATCAGTGCACGGAGCATAAGTTCAGCCAGTTCCTTCTGGTCCTTGTCGCCCTGCTTGCCTTTTTTCTCGGCAGCCGGCTGGCGCTTTTCCAGCGCGTCCAGATCAGCCAGCATCAATTCGGTTTCGATGACTTCAATATCTGAAACCGGTTCAATCTTGCCCGACACATGGGTGATGTCGCCATCTTCGAAGCAGCGCACTACATGGGCAATGGCATCAGTCTCGCGAATGTTGGCCAGAAACTGGTTGCCCAAGCCTTCGCCTTTTGATGCGCCCTTCACGAGGCCCGCGATATCAACAAAGGTCAAGCGCGTCGGAATAATCTGCGCAGAATTTGCAATCCTGGCCAGCGTATCCAGCCGTTCATCGGGCACACCCACATCGCCCACATTGGGCTCAATGGTGCAGAAAGGATAATTCGCCGCCTGCGCCGCCGATGTTTGCGTGAGCGCATTGAAAAGTGTCGATTTGCCCACATTCGGCAAGCCGACAATGCCACATTTAAAACCCATCAAAACACTCCGAAATCATTATTTGGGCACTGCATAGGGGCAAATGCTGCAAATGGAAACCCATCAGAGTCATTCAGTGCATTCGGGTCCTGTCATGGCATTTTCAGCCAATCGTCGCGCCGTGGCATTGTCGACAGTCCCTTCGCCGGTGGAAATGGCGCACGACGGGCTATCCTGCTTCAGCTTGAAAATCGAGAGATAGGTCTTGCTGGTGTCCGCCTGATATTTTTCCAAATCAGCTTCATAAAACCGCTTGATCACAAACAAAGGTTTGAAAACACCATCAATGACCTGCCCACCCCAATCATATGCGCCAGCATGCATTTGGCCGGCGAGGTAAATGCTGGAGCCATTGGCAGGGCTTCCAAACCCGATCTGCATGCGCACACCTTCAAAATAGGTGATGTACACATTGACGCCAAACTTGCTGCGACCAATATAAGCAACACTGTCATGGCAATTGTCGTCTGTGTCAGGATCACAACCCGGCAACTCGGTCATGGACTCAAGCTCAGCCTCGGTTTTCCAAACCAGTGTTTCTGCATGGGCCACACTGGCAAGGGCCATGAAGCACAAAAGCATCACCAATTTCATTGCAGCAATCCACTGCCCTGGCGTGCAGCAAGCCATACCGACTTTCATAAATTCTGACCTCTCTTCTCCCTGCCGATTGTGGAGAGGGTCATCGCATTTGGTGTTTTTCTTTTCAATTCTATTTTCTCAATCCCCCTCTCCGTCATTCCGCACAAGCGCCTTTTCAAGTGGACCCCAGCTCAATTTGATGAAACAAAGCGGGTTTCCAAATTCCGCGCACTCACTTCACAGGAGCTTCGTTCGACAATAGGCGGGATTTGGATATTTTGATGGTGAAGTGGGTGGAGTGAGCTGGAAGCGTCAGAGTTCTTTGATCCCGCTCGCTTTCAACAAAACCTTTTCCATCCGCGCCTGCCAGCCTGCGCCATCAGCCTTGAAATGGTCAATGATTTTGGGACTGATGCGGATTGATATTGCCACCTTCTTGGGCTTCACCTGAGGCCCTCGACCACGTCGCAAGGTGGCAACGGCATCTCCAAGCGAAACACCATCAAGCCGAACAGCACGCTCGAAGTCGGCTGACGTCCAGGTGGGGCTGTCACTATTTTTGCGTGCTTTTGACATGTCGTTCAATTTCCTTTGCAGGGGCGCGACGCAAGATGATGGCACGGAGGGATTTGTTACGTTCAGTATAAACCAGACAATGGGCCAGATCATCAATCAAACCAAAAGCCTGAAACCGATCCTCACCTAAGCCTTGCCGATCAACTTCAATGATGGCCAACACCCGCATATCCCCCGCACGCTCCAAAGATATGCCATGCTTGGCAATATTGGCGGTGTCTTTGAGGGGGTCGAACTGGATGCGATCCAATTAGATTGTATATACGATATACGACTGATAAGTCAATGCATGTGTTGCGTTGTAGATTTTACTTCTGACTGTTGCGGGTTGGGCAACGCGGAGTCTAGCCCAACCACCCCCTCCCCCCTTCGGGGTACTCCCCCATCCGCCTTCGCAAGGGCTACGGCGGACAAGGGAGAGGATGGCCTTTCTCCCTCGGCCTCTTGGCCGGGGGAGTACCCGAAGGGGGAGGGGGTGTTTGCCACACATCGAAATGCTGACAATAGGCGAAACGAAATCACACTCAAAACCCAAGGCAATGCCTTGTCCCAACCCCGATCAACTTGCATATTGCCCCAGCGAAAGGCGACAGGCATGGCGGTGGTGACGGGGGCGGAAATCAGGGATCGAGAGAGTTTTCAGGCCTGGCTTGAGGCAAGGCCGGACGCATCGCGCCGTGCGGCGATAACGGTGATGGCCAGCCGCATTGCCTTGCGCGTGCTGCCGATGGTGAATGGCAAAGGGAAACTGACCCTTGGTCAACACACCACGTTGATCAAGGTGGCATTTTGGCATATCGCCATCTCACGGTCTGTTCGCACATGGCCAGACCGCGAGATTGCTGACGTCGACGCCGCCGACGACGACGCCTACGCTGCTAGCGCCGCCACCTACGCCGCCGGCGCCGCCGGCTTCGCCGCACGCGCCGCCACCTACGCCGCCGACGCCGCCACCTACGCCGTCGCCGCCGCCTCCGACGCCGCCACTTACGCCGCCACCTACGCGACCTTCGCCGCCGACGAGGCCAGCTACGCCGCCGGCGCCGCCGCCGACGAGGTCACATGGGAATATATTCGTAGTGATGCTGCTGTCATCGAAGCCGGAGAAGATCCCTTCACGCTCCTTGCACAGCCGCTTTGGCAAGCGGCACCGCCGTGGTGGCGCGATGAATGGGAGGCCTTCAAGACAACGCTGACCGCGCCCGATTTGGCCGGGAATGAATGGGGCGTTTGGATTGAATGGTATGAACCCATCACCCAAGGCCTCCCCGCCTTCAACCTCAAAAACCGCAAAACCGCAGATGCCCTCGAACGCCGCATCGCCCTAGGGGACCGGGACAACAAGGATAAATTCAACAAAGACTTCTGGAACCGCAAACCCGACGAAATCAACCGCGAGATTGCGCAGTGGGTGGCAGAGGCGAAAAGACGCGACCGCCCCAGTGTTTCAATCCAATATGCCGTAGCTGATAGGGAAACCGCACAAATCATCACACCCATGATTCAAGAGGCTGGCTTCCGAGTGACAAAACAAGAAGAATTTCATGCGGTAGGTGCCAATGACATCAAGGTGGTGCGGCTGGATCGGCCGATCATTCGGCTATTGACGAGACCCATGTCAAGCGCCCGGTCGGAAGCCGACGTTATCCAAATACCGCTTTATGACCGTAGTGCCGATCAAGCCCGCAAAGACATTGCGGATGCATTGCACGACCGCTTGCAGAAGCTTTCGCCAGCGGACTGGCGCAAGGAGGCGCGAGATGCCGCTTCGCATATTGTCGAACGAACATCTGATGGAAAGTGGGACATGCGGCCCGCCGACGGCGAACACCGCCCATTCCTTGACAGTGAAATTTTGCGCCTTCCCGGTCTTGTGTTGCAATTGGCCAAAACACTTCTCAAGGCTTTGGCAGTTGACAATTACAAGCCGCCCGAATTTGTGCGTGATGGCTTGCAGAATTATATCCAGGAGCGCGAAGACCAAGGCTCAAACGCCGACAACACAACATTGCAGACGTGGGCGAATATTCTCGAAGCGCAGGCCCATGCAGATGCGGACTCGCTTTGGGTTTCGAAAAACAAAAGCATCATCGACCAGTTCCTTGCGCGACACCGGGATTACATCCGCCACTATCCCGCCATCGTCCGGCGTGACACACTGGCGGACCAATCCAGTTTTGATCCCGTACTTCTTGATAAAGGCGAATTTCATACAGCCTTCGAAGCCATGGTGGAAAATGCGCGGAAGGATCACGCCAAAGGCCTGATCACCGACCGCATGCTGCGCAACATTGAGGGCGACGACAAGCAGCGCAAATTCATTCGGGACAATCTTTCGAACTATAAGCCGCAGAAGGAAGACCGCGTCCTGCCGAACACGGGCGAACTTACACCCGACCAAGTGAAAAAACGCAAAGGCGTCGAAATTGCTGGCAAGTATGATCGGGCTTTGGAGACAATCACGTCGATTGGCAAGGAAGTTGGCGTAAAGCTTTCAGCGACGACAATTGTTGAAGGCATAAAAAAAGTGGTGGAGGTTTTGCTAGGTAGTTAGCTGGTTCCCGTGAGTTCACAAACGAAGCGCAACACCGTAATCTGTTTGGGGTGGTGTGGTGTGATGAGCTTGCACGATTCCGTCTGCCATCAGCAGCCCTTCGAGGCTCGCGAAGGGCGAGCGCCTCAGGGTGAGGGAAATAAATAAGATCACCCTGCCAAGCAGTGTAAGGCGTCGGTTGTCATGGTGGTTTTTACTGAACTACAATTGAGCCAAGCTATGCCCAACTTGAGACAACTCCGTGTTTGTGATAGTCATAAGCCATGAAACCCTCTGAAATCCTGCTTTCCCGCCGCGCTGAAATTCTCGCCATTGCCAGCCGTTACAGCGTTCGCAATGTGCGGGTTTTTGGTTCTGTGCTGCATGGTGACGACACAGAGAAGAGTGACCTTGATCTTTTGGTGGATGCATTGCCGGGGACGACGTTGTTTGATTTGGGTGGGTTGCAAGAGGAATTGCAGGAAAAGCTTGGCGTCAAGGTCGACGTGCGGACACCCGGCGATCTGTCGAAATACTTCAGGGACAGGGTGGTAACAGAGGCCAGGCCGATTTGATGGAAGAAAGAGCCCGCATTCATTTGCTACAGATGCGAGACGCCGCCTCCAGCGCACTTTCATTTGTAGCTGGGATTTCTGAAGACCAGTTTATGCAAGACCAACGGACTCAGCAGGCCGTTTGCTTGAGTTTAATTTTGATCGGCGAAAATGTCATCAAATTGCAAGACCAATACCCAACGGCCTTGCAAACTTTTAGCGGAACCGAATTGCAGCAAATCCGGGGCATGCGCAATCGGTTGGTACATGCTTATGTTGAAGCTAACCTCCAAATAGTTTGGACAACGGTTGTTGACGTGCTGCCACGCCTCGTGAAACAGGTTGACGAACTGGCGGGATAGAGTGGTCTACCCCCATCCTTGCCATCCCCCGCCGTTTCCCTTATAGCCCCGCTGGTTCAGCGTCGTTCACCCCTGGAGGAAGGCTGGATTTTCATTTTTTGGAGAAATTATTATGGCTAAAATCGTAACGATCAAGGCTGCTGCACGCAGTCAAGCTGGCAAGGGGGCCGCTCGTTCTGTCCGTCGTGAGGGAAATGTTCCCGGCGTCGTGTATGGTGACAAGCAAGACCCACAGCTGATTACCCTCACCTACAAAAACGTGTTGCCCCATGTTGAAACCGGCCGCTTCCTGTCGACGCTGGTTGACCTCGATATCGACGGCAAGATCATTCGCGCCATTCCGCGTGATGTGCAATTTGAACCTGTCAAAGACAAGATTATCCATGTGGATTTCCTGCGTCTTGGCAAGGATTCACGCATCGCTGTCAACATTCCGGTTCACTTCAAGAACCAGGATGCTGCACCCGGCCTGAAGGCCGGTGGTGCACTCAGCATCGTGTCCCACTCGGTCTCGCTGTATTGCTCCGCCGACTTTATTCCTGATGACATCACCGTCGATTTGACCGGCATGCAAATCAATCAGAGCATCCATTTGTCGGAAGTGAAATTGCCCGATGGCGTGACCTCTGCCGTGCGCGATGACATCACGCTCTGCGCCATCTCGGCGCAAGCCAAGGAAGAAGCTGCGCCCGAAGGTGCTGTTGCTGCCGAAGTTCCAGCTTCGAACCAGAAGTTGCCAGCCGCCGCCGCTGCGGCTCCCGCCAAGGGCGCTGCTCCTGCCAAGGGAGCAGCACCTGCCAAAGCTGCTCCAGCCAAGGCCGCTGCTGCTCCGGCTGCCAAGCCTGCTGCCAAGAAGAAGTAAGTTTGCTTCCAGAATTATTACAAACGGCGGGCCGAAAGGTCCGCCGTTTGCAATTGGCGCGATCCACGTTTGCTTGCATTTAACCGATGATACCTCATAAATGTTGCGACAACTGATTTGGGGGATGCAGATGATTCGTAAACCAGCTTTGAAGCGGGCGCTTTTGTGTGGCTCGGTTCTTTCAAGCGCCATGTTGTTGGCCGCAACCGCACAAGCCGCATGTCTTGACACCGCCAATGGAACGCAATGTGTTGATGGCACTTCCGCCACCGACCTGGTTTATGTCGCCGACAATCCGCTTTACGTGGCGGGCGATTTTGTTTTGGACCTCAACAATTTTCAGGTGAATGGAGCAGGAGTTTCTCTCACCGGGGTGAATGGCAACAGCACGGTGACACTGGCCAATGGCAGCAGTGTGAATGGTGGTATTCCTGCAGGATTTGGAGAGGCGGGTATATTTTTACAGAACGAGAATGGCAGCGCTGTTTCGCTCAACATTCTTGATTCCAGTACAGTTTCAAGTTCTGACAACGCAATTCAAATTTTCTCAGGAGGCTTCACCGCTTCTCCTGTGAGTGTTGTAACTGGTACAGGTGCTATTCGCGGCGTAGCCGGGGATGGCATTGGGGCATTCGCGCTGGGGGCCGACATAAATGTCGAAACGCATGGGGAAGTTTTCGGCGGCTTTGGCGGAATTCGGGCCTCTTCGACACTTGGCCATGTGCAAGTGACAACAAACGCGTTGGTGCAGGGCGACAGCTATATTGGTCTCTATGCGAATTCAGTTCTCGACATCACCGTGAATACCCGTGGCGATGTCAGTGGAACGGGAGGACTTGAGGCAAGTGGCAGTGCTGGATTGACGCAAGTGACGACGGCCGCCAACACGCTTGTTACGGGAACTTCAGGTGCAGGCCTCGTTGCTAATGGAGGAACTGTGGTCGTCAATGCCCACAGCAATATCATAGGCACTGAATTGGGCCTCTATGCCCTTGCGTTCAGTGGTCCGGCAACCATCAATACTTTTGGCACGATAACCAGCACTAGTGGCTATGGCATTCTGGCTAGTTCTCTCAGCTTCAACGCTGACGACAGCCTTCAAGTGCAGGCCAATGGCGACGTTGTAGGTGCCATTGAAGGTATACGCGGGGGCACGTTTTTTTCAGGCAATGTCATCATTGAAGCCAATGCCCATGTCATGGGCAATGGCGGCAATGGCATCACAGGGCTGAATTTCAATGATGGCGACGTTATCATAAAAACGGGCGCCCAAGCTATTGTTGAAGGCAGCGCGTTCGGCATCGTGGCAGATGCGAATGGCGGCGTGGCCAATATCTCCAACAATGGCGTCCTTCGGGGAAATTCAGCTTTGTTTGCCCGGTCATTTGCCAGCGTGTTGATCGGCAACAGCGGCACCATTGAAAATCTTTCGGCTGCCACTTCCGATCTAGCCATTCAATCCATCGGTTCGCCAACGCTTCTGACCAACGCGCTTTCAGGCATCATCACGGGCCGGATCGAGATGGACAATACAACAGCACAGGATGATCTTTTCACCAACGCCGGGCTGTGGCGGACGGGGGGCTTGAGTGTTTTTGGTGGTGGATTTGACCAGCTTTCGAATGACGGCACGCTTCGTTTTGGCAGTGCAGCGGGTGTTGCTGAAGCGGCGGTACTGGGGGATCTTGAATGGTTGTCGAATGCCGGTGTGCTGACCAGCATTGATCAAGTTCAAGGTGACGGCAGTTCGGCTTTTGATAGACTTGAGCTTTCCGGCAATTATCAGGGCGGCGCCGGGGCTGTGTTGGCTTTGGATGCGTTTGTTGGCGGACCGGGATCGCAGGCTGATGTGTTTACGGTCTTGGGGTCTACTGCTGGTTCGACGGCAATCAAGATCAACAACCTCAACAATGGTCCCGCTGACATCAATGTTGATGGCATTTTGTTGGTCGATGTGAAGGGCGGGGCCGCCGCTTCGGATTTCTATCTTGCCGATGGCCCGATCAGTGCGGGGCTGTTTGACTATGCGTTGAATTTCCAGGCTTCGGCGGTTGGCAACCAGTTTCTGCTGCAATCAGCACAGGGTGCTGCATCCCATGAAACAGTCGTCGCGGTAGATGCCGTGCAGGCGCTATGGCAGGGTGGGGCTGACGCTTGGCGCTTGCATCAAGTCGCGTTACGCGATGAGGTGGCTGGTGGTGTGCAGATTGAGGCGGTTGCTGATCCGGTGATCGCAGAGACTCAAAATTCCAAAGTGCTGTGGGCAAATTTTCGCGGTGACTGGGCGCAACGCTCAACCGCCAATGCCGCGGGCGTTGGATACAACCAGCAAACATTCGGCCTTGATGGTGGTGCTGATTTTGTGATGGACGCCGGGGCACATCAGAAAATCATGTTCGGCATTGTTGCCGGATATCAAACCTCGCAATTGGGCTTTGAGGCGAGCGCCAATGGCATTGATTTTAAAGGCGGGTCTTTGGGCGCACATGCTGGTTTTATCTCGCATGGTTTCTTTGCCGACTTGTTAGTGAAACAGGATTGGCTGGCGCTGGATTATACGTTGGCGGGCACTGGCACGGCTTCCACCAACGCGCGCACATTTGGCGTGAGTGGTGATTTGGGATATCGCTTTGGCGTTGCCAAGAGTTTCATTGAACCCATGGTTTCATTCGCCAGTTCGAAAACCACCATTGGCGATTTTGTTTTGGGAAGCGGACTTGTTTCACCGGATGCGAATACCAACACGCGTGTGGGTGCTGGTGTGCGGGTTGGGTTCACTGATGAAACCTATTCGCTCGCCGTGGCTGCACGCCTGTGGCAAGGTCTGGACAAAGGCAATGCGGTGAATGTGTCAGGCACAGGCCTTGGCTTTGTTGTTTCGAATGATGGCATTTCGCACGGCGTTGCCGGGGAACTGAGCGGCAAGTTTGCTGTAAATCTGACTGACGCATCGCAAATCTTCGCTGCGGGCTCTTTACAGTTGAGTGAAGATGGCAACTCGCAATCGGTTAACGGCGGCTTGCAATTTAACTGGTAGCCTGAAAGGCAAGACCGCGTTTTAGTCGACTTGCCGGACTGTGGTCTTTCGCCTATAGCCGCCAGCCAAACCAATCCGTAGATGGAGACCCCATGTTCCTGTTCGCTGGCCTTGGCAATCCCGGGGCCAAGTATGCTGGCAACCGGCACAATATTGGTTTCATGGCGGTGGATGTTATTGCCCGGTGCCATGGTTTTTCCGGCTGGCGCAAGAAGTTTCAGGCCGAAATTTGTGATGGCACGTTGGCGGGTGAAAAAGTTATGCTGATGAAGCCCCAGACCTACATGAATGAAAGTGGCAGGGCCGTGGGCGATGCGGTGCGCTTTCATGATATCGATCTCAACAAGGTCTATGTGTTTTATGACGAGCTTGATCTGGAACCCGGCAAGGTGCGGGTGAAGTTGGGCGGCGGTGCAGCGGGGCATAATGGCATCCGTTCGATCTCGGCGCATCTCGGCCCGGATTTCAAACGGGTGCGGCTGGGCATCGGCCATCCCGGTGACAAGAACATGGTGCTGCCCCATGTGCTGGGGGATTTTGCCAAGTCGGATCGCGATTGGCTTGTGACCATGCTGGATGCAGCGGCTGACAACGCGCCCATGTTGGTTGAAAATAAGGATGCAAAATTCCAAAGCCAGATTCATCTGGCGCTTTATCCACCACCACCGAAGCCAACACGGCTGACGCCGTGCGGCGCTTGACTTGTGGGTTACATGAAAACTCATATCCAGATCCGCAATGTGCCGACCGACCTTCACCGTAAACTGAAAATCCAGTCAGATGAAACTGACAGAACGTCTGCGCAAACTGCCGCTCGTCAATATAACATCTGCTACCAACAGTCAGATGAGATGACCCTCGTTTTCAAACATTCCCACCAAAAAGCCCGGTTTCCCTTGTGGCTGGGCTGATTCCGGGTTTGACTTTTGCCAATCTCAAGCGAGCCAATGAAACGTTACACTACATTCAAAACACAAAACCTTCCCTGAACAGTAATGCAAGAAGCCGGGGATAGTTGGGCTTGGTGCCCTGTTGCCGCCTACTCCCACTCCACAATCAACACATTCAAATCCTGCTTCGGCTCGAAATCCCTTTTCCGCACTTCAAACTTCGTCGAGCTAATCTTCTTCACTCCATCACCGCAGAAGCTGACCATGGCGTCTTTCTTGCCTTTGTCCACCACCAGCCGGAAATCCTTGATGCTGCCTTTCCACGTTGCACCGGATGAAAGTATATAGGAAATCCATTTGGGATTGCCCAAGCGGCCTTTCTCTTTTTTGACACGGGCTTCGTAGGCTTTGATCCAGTCGTCATCGATGCAATGAAGTGCGCGGTCCTTGGTCAGGTTATCCCGGCCTTCATCACTCAGTTCGGCAATATATTCCTTGGTGTAATTCACGCCACCTTCGACAGATGCACCAATCACCGGCACATAACTGTGGCTTACGGTAAGTTTGCGTCCCTTGGGAAAAACCTGTTGGCGCATGACATAGGATTTCACCGTCCATTGCGGCGCAAAATAAAGATCGGGCGGATAGGGCACTTCCTTGCCGCTGTCATCGGTGTATTTCGGTAGGGCCCCTATATTGATGAGATTCTGCTTCACATCGGGCGGCAATGCGTTGATGTGTTTTTCAAAATCCTTCATGTCGCCGTTGAGCGCTATGCTATGCTTTTGCAACTCACCAGAAATATCATTGTCCCCGACAAAGGAACGCTGCACCAGCGTGATGGGAAACGCCTTGCCATCCACCAAGGTTTTGAATTTCAAATCACGCCCGAAATTCACCAGCCCCCGCGCGCTGTCATATTCATTCGGGATGACAATATCCGGCAAGGGAAACATCACCGATGCTTCAACGTCCTGGTCCGTCAGATTGGAAAACACATAGTCCACGCGGATTTGTTTTTCCGAAACAAACAGCTCTTCCTTGTCCATGGAGATCTTATCAGTGTTGGTAAGCACCAACCCGCCAATGCCAATTTGGGCAAAGCCGTCGTTGGCATTGGCGTTTGCCACCACAAAAACAATCACTGCCAACAGGCTTAATATACGGAAGACCATAACCATCATTTTCTCCAAACAAGGATTAAATACCTAGTCCACCGATGTGGCCAAATTGAGGCGGTTCCTAGTTTTTCAGTCTGTACCCGGTCTTGAACACCCAAGCCACCGCGGCCAAACAAATGAACAGAAAAGCCAGCGTTGCTGCAAGGCTCAACTCCACATTCACATCCGCTACCTCATTGAAACTCCAGCGGAATCCGCTGATAAGGTAAACCACCGGATTGAAATAAGACAGGGTGCGCCAGAACGGCGGCAAGAGGTCGAGGGAATAGAAACTGCCGCCCAGAAAAGTCAGTGGCGTGATGATCAGCAGCGGAATGATTTGCAGCTTTTCGAAACCATCCGCCCACAAACCAATCATGAAACCCAGCAAACTGAATGTCGCTGCTGTCAGCAACAAAAACGCTATCATCCAGAACGGATGACGGATTTCCAGCGGCACAAAAAATGCCGAAGTAGCGAGAATGATCAGGCCAATCAGCAAGGACTTTGCCGCCGCTGCACCCACAAATCCCAACACCATTTCCAGCGCCGAAATCGGCGCTGCAAGATATTCATAAATGGTGCCGGAGAAGCGCGGAAAATAAATGCCGAATGAGGCATTGGAAATCGACTGGGTGAGCAGCGACAACATGATCAACCCCGGCACAATGAAAGCCCCATAGCTCACCCCCTCAATCTGCTGGATGCGCGAGCCGATGGCCGCACCAAAAACCACAAAATACAGGATGGTGGAAATCACCGGCGAAACCAGGCTTTGGCCGATGGTGCGGAAAAACCGCTTCATCTCAGCTGAAAAAATCGTCAGAACAGCGCGCCAGTTCATGATTTCACCAATCCCAGGAAAATGTCTTCGAGCGAACTTTGCTCCGTGTGCAAATCAATATAGTCAATCTTCGATTTTGTCAGCACACTGAGGAATTCGGCGATGCCGCCCTTGTTGTCGCGGGTATCATAGGTATAGGCCAACTCCCTGCCTTCTTTTGACAGAGCCGTTGCGAATTTTGATAACGTCTTGGGGATCGTCGCCAAGGGTTTTGCAAGTTCGAGGGTCAATTTCTTTTGCCCGAGTTTTTGCATCAGGGCTCTCTTCTGCTCGATCAGCACCAGACCACCTTTGTTGATCACACCGATGCGGTCGGCCAATTCTTCGGCTTCTTCGATATAGTGGGTTGTCAGAATGATGGTCACGCCACTGTCGCGCAAACCCTGCACCACAGCCCACAGGTCTTGGCGAAGGGCCACATCCACGCCCGCTGTTGGCTCATCGAGAAATAGAATGCGCGGTTCATGGGAAAGCGCCTTGGCAATCAAGACCCGCCGCTTCATGCCACCCGACAAAGTGACAATCTTCGAATCCTTCTTGTCCCACAAGGAAAGCTTTTTCAACGTCGCCTCGATATGACCAGGATTGCTTTCTCGGCCGTAGAGAGCGCGGCTGAAACTCACCGTATCCCAAACCGTTTCGAAAATCGGCAGATGCAATTCCTGCGGCACCAGCCCGATGAGTTTTCGCGCCTCGCGAAACGCCGTTACATTGTCGTGGCCATCCACCGTCACACTGCCGGATGATTTGGTGACAATGCCGCAGATGATGCTGATCAGCGTGGTTTTTCCCGCGCCATTGGGCCCGAGAAGCCCCAGAATTTCGCCCCTTTGAATATCAAGCGAAATGGAATTGAGTGCCTGCAAACCCGAAGCATAGGTTTTGCTGATGTCTCTAACGGAAATGATGGAAGCCATGGCAATATGTAGCAAGTGAGCTGGCAATTGCAAGGTTTCGTGGAATTTTTCTGTTGTGAGTTTGCGCATGCTTCGAGGCTCGTGAAGAACTTGCACCTCGGCATGAGGGTTTACTGCATGAAACACTTTACCCTCATCCTGAGGTGCCCGCCCTTCGCGGGCCTCGAAGGATGCGCCACAAGTCACATGCGCAACTCCTATTCAAAACTCTCCCGCAACATTTCAAGTTCCAGCCATTCTTCCTCTGCTGTCACAAGCTCGTTGCTGGCAGTGGCATGACGGTTCGAGGCTTTTTCAAAGTTCTTTGGATCGCGGGTGAAAAGACCTGCATCGGCCAACTGCGCTTCCAAATTTTTTAACTCGGTTTGCAGCAACGCCATTTTCGCTGGTAGTTTTTCAAGGGCATGTTTTTCTTTGAAGGAGAGTTTCTTCTTGGCCTGGGGTTCATCCATTGCGGCTGTGGCCGCAGCTTGGGCTTTAACAACAACATTGACCTTTGCCTTGCGCATGGCCACACCTTCGCCGCGCTGGGACAGCATGTCGGAATAACCACCAGCATATTCCTGCCACTTGCCATCCCCCTCATACATGAGGACTGAGGTTGCCACCCGGTCGAGAAAATCGCGGTCATGGCTGACAACGATAACCGTGCCTGAATATTCACCCAACATCTCCTGCAGCAAATCGAGGGTTTCCAAATCGAGGTCATTGGTGGGTTCGTCCAGAATCAGGAAATTGGAAGGTCGTGCCAATTCCCGTGCCAGGATCAGCCGCGCCCGTTCGCCGCCGGAAAGAACCGAGACTGGTGTTCGCGCTTGTTCCGGGCGGAACAAAAAATCCCGCATGTAGGTCATCACATGCTTGGTTTCACCATTGATGGTGACGGAAGACCCCCTGCCCCCGGTGATGACATCTTGCACGATATCGGTTGGATTCAAGCTCAGGCGGTTTTGATCAAGTGTGACAACATCAAGGTTGGTGCCGAGTTTGATGGTGCCGGAATCCGGCTCCAGCGCTCCCGTCAGCAATTTGATCAGTGTGGTTTTGCCAGCGCCATTGGGACCGACCAGTGCAAGCCGATTGCCCCTGAGCACCAGAAGATCGAGGTTGTCAACAATCATCCGTGCACTGAATGATTTTGAAATTTTTGTGGCTTCAACCACCAGCTTGCCGGAAATGTCAGCACTCGAAGCCGTGAGCTTCACATTGCCCTGGCTGCCTACATGCTCCCGGCGCTGTTTTCGCAAGCTGCCCAGAAGCTCAACCCGGCGCATGTTGCGTTTGCGCCGTGCCGTCACGCCATAGCGCATCCAGTGTTCTTCGCGGGTAATGCTTTGCGCCAGCAGGGATTGTTCGCGCTCTTCTTCGTCCAACACCTGGTCGCGCCATGGTTCGAAGGCCACAAAGCCACGTTCCATGCGCCGGGTCTGGCCACGATCAATCCAGATTGTTCGATTGGACAAGGCTTCAAGAAAACGGCGGTCATGGCTGATCAGGATCAAGGCACCCCTGAAAGCCCTGAGTTCGGATTCCAGCCATTCAATGGCCGGAAGATCAAGATGGTTGGTGGGTTCGTCGAGCAACAACACATCAGGATTGCTGGCAAGAGCCCGCGCCAAGGCGGCGCGTCTTGCTTCACCGCCGGACATGCTGGCGGGTTCCTCCAGCCCTGTCAGGCCCAGTTCGCGCAAATAGTGTTGGGCGCGGTGGATTTCTCCCATGGGCCCAAGGCCCGCCTCAACATAGCTATCAACATTGGCGTGGGCACCAAAGTCCGGCTCTTGTGGCAAATAGTGTACCGTTGTTCCGGGTTGGAAGAAACGTTCGCCGCTGTCGTGTTCAACAATTCCAGCAGCAATTTTCAGCAACGTGGATTTGCCCGAACCATTACGACCGACAAGACAAATGCGTTCATCATCAGCCAGCGCCAGTTCAGCACCCTCAAGCAGAGGTCTGCCGCCAAAGCTCAATCCGATGTTTTTCAGTGAAAGAAGAAGTCTGCCCATGGGGCCGCTAGCTAGATGGCAGAGAAGCCGTTGTCCACGAAAAGCTGTTGGCCTGTGACAAAGGCTGACTCATCGCTGGCCAGATAAAGCGCTGCCCGCGCCACATCTTCGGGTTCACCAATGCGGCCTTGGGCGGCGGCAATGGCGGCTTCCGACACATCAACGCCCAGTGCGGTCAGTTCTTTGACTTCACGCAAACCATGGGGCGTTCGGATGAACCCAGGACACACGGCGTTGCAGCGGATGTTGCGATCCCGAAATTCCACCGCAATGGCCCTGGCAAACATGTGCACAGCTCCCTTGGTGGTGTCGTAAAGCACTTCCATGGGCGTGGCCAAAACTGCGGAAATCGATGATGTGCAAACAATGGAGCCACCACCTGCTGCTATCATTTGCGGCAACACGGCCTTGGTCATCAGGAACATGCTTTTGACGTTTACGTCATGCAGCCAGTCCCACTCTTCTTCCGTTGTTTCGAGAAAAGGCTTGATGACGATTGTTCCCGCATGATTGAACAACACGGTTATGGGACCGAGGGCTTTTTGCGCCGCGATGACAGCAGCAGTCACTTCATCGGCCTTGGAAACATCGGCTTGAAATGCGATGGCGATACCGCCAGACTTTATGATTTCGGCAGCCGTTGCTTCAGCAGCCTCAAGGTTGCGGTCAACGATGGCGACTTTTGCACCTTCAGCGGCGAACAGTTTTGAAGAGGCCCCGCCCATGCCCGTGGCACCGCCGGAAACCAGAGCGACCTTGCCGCTCAGTCGATCTGGCATGGTAGACTCCTATTCAAACAGGCTTGAAACGCTTTCCTCGCGGGAGGTGCGGCCGATAGCTTCGCCGATCAGTGCTGCCACTGAAATGACGCGGATGTTGCGGGCAATTTTTACCGCTTCTGTCGGTTGAATGGAGTCGGTTATGACGAGGTGTTTCAACTTCGAAGACGTGATGCGCGAAACAGCGCCGCCAGAAAGCACGCCATGGGTGATGTAGGCGGTCACATCCTTGGCCCCCTGCTCCATCAGTGCTTCGGCAGCGTTACACAGGGTTCCACCGGAATCGACAATGTCGTCGAGCAGGATGCAGGATTTGCCTGCCACTTCACCGATGATGTTCATCACTTCAGATTCGCCTGCCCGCTCGCGGCGTTTGTCAACGATGGCGAGAGGGCAATCCAGCCGTTTGGCAAGTGCACGCGCCCGCACCACACCGCCGACGTCTGGCGATACAACCACGGTATTTGCCACGTCACCGTGTTGTTTGATGTCACGCACGAAGACCGGACCTGAAAACAGATTGTCGGTTGGGATATCAAAGAAACCCTGGATTTGGCCAGCATGCAAATCCATGGTGAGCACTCGGTCGGCACCAGCGTTGGTGATCAGGTTGGCTACCAGTTTGGCGGAAATCGGCGTGCGGGGACCAGGCTTGCGGTCTTGCCTCGCATAGCCAAAATAGGGAATCACGGCGGTGATGCGTTTGGCTGAAGCGCGGCGAAGCGCGTCGCAAATGATCAGCAATTCCATCAAATTGTCGTTGGTGGGAAACGAGGTGGATTGCATGATGAAAATGTCTTGCCCGCGAACATTTTCCTGAATCTCGACAAAGATTTCCATGTCGTTGAAACGCTTCACCACAGCCTTGGTGATGGGCATGTGGAGATAGGCACAAATAGCCTCGGCAAGGGGCCGATTGGAATTACCGGCAATGATTTTCATCATGGTCTGTAGGGCCCTGCGCGCACGTTAGAATGGGCGGTCTATATCAACCGCTTAAGGCTATGCAAAGGACTGATCGGTCGCAGTGCACAATTATTGTAAATTGAAATTACCGAAACTGCTGAATGAGCTTGAAAATGCCTTCGGCTGCCGCTTCGGCAGCGAAGCCAGCGTTTTCGCCCCAAAGATTATCGAGGGAACCTGCAGGCACAGCGTTTTCCTGGGCGATTTCACCGAGTTTCTTGCCTTTTGGGGTTTGGGCAATCCATGTGAGTTTGACCAATTGACTGTCGCCTGATGGTTTTGCCATGGAAACCCGGCCAATGATAATAATGGCATCTGCTTGCGGCTTTTCCAACACGGGCCAACCGGCATCGGCCAAAACCTGACGCATGGCACCGGTCAACTCGGCATTGCCGGAACCTGTTGCCCCTTTCACCATGGGAACGGCAACATAGCGGATGGTTACAGCATCTTTGGCTGGGGGTGACTTTTGCTTTTCAACAACTTCGGGGGCTGCTGCAACTTCAGGCAATGGTTGCGGTTCAACAACGGGAGGCGGTGTCACAGCCGTTTGTTGCGGTCCATTCAGGGTTTCGAGATCAAGATCATTTTCAGCACCGGGAGCTGCCTGCACCAAGGCATCCCACGGGGGATGAACCGAGGACTGCGCCTCGCCTGCAGAGGGGAGGTCTTTGGAAAATGGCAATTGCGAATTGGTGCATGCCACGAGGAGCATGACCAAAACCAGGGATTGCCAGACCTGCCTGAACATCACACCAGCGCAATCGCTGAAATCAGGCGGCCATAGTCCACTTCTCCACGATGGGTGGCGCGGCGATAGCTATAGAAGCGGGACTCATCGGCATAGGTGCAAAGGGCCAGATCGTTGACATGGGTTAATCCCGCAGCTTTCAGGCGCATGCGCAAATAGGCTGGCAGATCGAACAAGAAGTGGTCGGCTTTGCTGGACGAGGTGAAAAACTGGCTGTGGTTTTTGTCCTGTTGTAAAAATGGTGTCGGAAATTCGGGACCAACTTCGTAATTTTCCTTTGAAATGGTTGGTCCGATTGTTGCAGCTATGCGATCACGACTGGCACCGATTTTCACCATAGCTGAGATGGTGGAATCAGTTACCCCTAGCAGTGCACCTTTCCATCCGGCGTGGCATACGCCAATCACGCCTGCTTCACCATCTGCAAACATGACGGGGCCGCAATCGGCCGTGAGGGTTGCAATGGCAATGCCTTTTTGTTTCGTCACCAAGCCATCAAGTTTGGGCCGATCTTCTGGTTGCCAAACTTCCGTGACTTCGATGGCATCGGCACTGTGGATCTGATGGGCGGTGACCACATTGGTTTCCGCAACACCAAGACTTCGACCGACAACGGCACGATTCATTTTGACAAGATCGGGATCATCGCCTGATCCCAACCCGCAATTCAACGAAGCAAAAATTCCGGTGGAATGGCCGCCTGCCCGGGTAAAAAAACCGTGGGCGACGGCGGGATGTTTCAAACTTTCAGATTCAATCATGCTGCACCAAAAGGATAGGGAACCGGATTACCCGGTCCGCTGATTGCCATCACCTTGAATAGCTGGCCCATTTGATCGGGATGTGCAAGCCTTGTTGATGCCGCAAGCAAATCGGTCCGTTGTTGGGGCGTGGCCTTGCTGGTCAGTTTCAGGGTACGCTGTTCAAGGCCCATGCGTTGCAGAAACTCGCCTTGGGTCTGCACGCCAGTGATGCGGGCACCACCTGCCATGAAAGCCCGCGCCAGACTTTCGAAATCAACGTGGGATGTAATATCGGCTTCACCCGGTTGTTCGGTGACGGCGATGTGACGGTGATTTTTGATGGCTTGCAAGGTGTCGCCAAGTGCAGTTCTGAGGTGACCATAGTCAATCACCAGGGCATGGCCGCTGGTTTTGCTGAGGTGATCACCCAATTGAGTTGCAACAGCATCGCGAATACTCGGGTCCTCATAAATGCCATCTCCCGCCAAGGGTAGTTGCCTTGGCGATGGCACCAGTCCGATATGCAGCGCCGCATTTTCAATGCCGATACAACGCTCATAAACCCTGCCCTGTTTACGTTCA
Source organism: Hyphomicrobiales bacterium (assembly GCA_031417515.1). GTDB lineage: Bacteria > Pseudomonadota > Alphaproteobacteria > Rhizobiales > Aestuariivirgaceae > Aestuariivirga. The sequence continues at coordinate 19,483 of JANOVS010000108.1, read as the reverse complement.
AATTGCCGAATAGGCAGGGCATCGAAAAATTCATTGGCCAGCAGAATTGTGGGTTTGGCGGGCAGTGATGCGGTGCTGCTGTGCCATGTGGCATTTGGCACGCGTTGACGCTGGGCCTCGCGCAATGTCGGGCTCATTTCGACGAAATGCACATCGATGGCTTTGGCGCATTCCGGCAATTTATTCAGCACACGGATGATATCGGCCATCAAGGTGCCACGCCCTGGGCCAAGTTCCACCAGCGCAAAATTTCTGGGGCTGCCGAGGGACTGCCAGGCTTGGGCGACCCAGATGCCGAGTAGTTCTCCAAAAACCTGGGAAATCTCCGGGGCCGTGGTGAAGTCACCTTGAGTGCCGAATGGATCGCGGTTCATGTAATAGCCGAATTGCGGATGGCTTAAACAAAGCGCCATGTAGCGGTCCATCGGCAAGGGTCCCTCCTGCTCGATTGTCATCACAAGAATGGATTGCAGTGATGTCATCCGGTTCGCCGCGATCGCAACAACAGCCAGATGCCAATGGCAACCAGGGGAAGCGATAGAACCATGCCCATGGTGATGTAGCCCGCAAAGTAACCGAGGTGCTGATCGGGTTCGCGGAAAAATTCAACAAAGATTCGTGACAGGCCATAGATCAAGGCATAGAGGCCCGAAGCACGACCGGGATATTTGAGGGCTCCCCAGCGATGGGTTGCAAGCCGGATGACCACAAATAAAAACCACCCTTCCAGCAGCGCTTCATAAAGCTGGCTGGGATGGCGGCCAAAATTGTCGCCCGGAAAAACCACGGCCCACGGCATGTCACTGGCCCTGCCCCACAATTCCGCATTGATGAAATTGGCAATGCGGCCCAGTCCGAGGCCCACAGGTGTGGCCGCAGCGCCGAGATCAAGCAGGCGATCAAGGCTGATGCCATGGCGGCGGCCATAAATCAGGCAGACCAAAACAACGCCGAGAAAACCGCCATGGAAAGACATGCCGCCATCCCAGGTCTTGAATATCTCCAGCGGGTTGGTGAGGTAGTGCAGCGGTTTGTAAAACAGCACATACCCCAAGCGACCGCCGCCGATGACGCCCAGCATGAACCACAGGAACAAGTCATCAACCTGTGAAACCGTGAGGGTGGGTCGATTGGCACCCCAGAGTTTTGGCAGCGACACCAGGCGCTTCATGTACCAAGCCGCAAACAGCAGGCCCGCCACATAGGCCAGGGCATACCAGCGCAACACCAGCGGCCCCCATTCAAAGACGATGGGGTTGAGATTGGGGAATGCGATTACGGCAAGATTCATGACTTGCTGTTAAAGGTTTTTCAGGGGCGAGGTCAAATCTTGACTGCGGCACAGGAGGGGCTTGTAATCATGGCGGCAAATCCATACTTCAGTGTCAATACCAATTGCTTCTTGAAATGACTTTCTCGATTCGACCGAGCGTGTTCCCCCACCTCCGGCCTTCGGCCACCTCCTCCCCGATGAAGAATCGGGGTGGAGGGTGATCTGCCCTCCAACCCGCCCCTTTGGCGGGGAGGAGGTGGCCGAAGGCCGGAGGTGGGGGAACGTGCAAAAACTCTCATTCACCCTGCGAAACTTGAATGGACGGCGGCTTCCATTCCCCCAAGCAGGACAGTGAGGTGGTGTCAATTCATTTGGCCGTTGATCTTCGTTCTTTTAGTTTCCAACAGGGGTATCACCATGAACGCATCGTCTACACGCTTCTTCGATGAAATTGCCAAGCTGATGACCAATGCGGCGGGTGCAGCCCAAGGTGTGCGCAAGGAAGTTGACACGCTGGTGCAGGCGCAAGTTGAGCGGGTTCTCAATAACCTCGATGTGGTGAAGCGCGAAGAATTTGAAGTGGTGCGCGCCATGGCTGAAAAGGCACGGCTGGAAAATGAGGTTCTAGCGAAGCGTCTTGCCGAGCTGGAAACGCGGCTTGGCGCTGCGGCAAATTGATTCACCCCCGCCTAAAATGATCAAATAGATGTGGAGGAATCACAGCTGGCGTTGCTGCCCGTGACTCACGCGTGCCAAGTTGCAGTTGTCGGTGATTTGATTCTGGGTCTTATGATTCTGGCACCGGCGGAGGAACACATGGCTTCTGCTGCCGCACATTATTTTGAAACACCAAATCCACTCGACCGGGTGGAGCGCTTGGCTGAAAGCCGACGCTGGCCACTTGATCGGACCAGCGAGGATGAAGTCATCATGTCGGTGGCCGGCGGCTGGTGTGATCTTACACTTTCACTGTCGTGGCGGGAAGATCTTGAGTCTTTGCAGACGGTTTGCGCCTTTGATTTGAAAGTGCCTGAGGCCCGACAAACCGAAGTGATGCGACTGATTTGTCTGATCAATGCCCGATTGATGCAAGGGCATTTTGATTTCTGGGCACAAGACGGAACAATTCTGTTCCGCGACAATTTGATTCTGGCTGGCGGTGCCAAAGCCAATGATGCGCAATGCGACAGCATGATCCGCAGTGGCCTTGACAATTGCCAGCGCTATTATCCTGCCATCCAGTTTGTCATCTGGGCGGGCCAAAGTGCTGAAAAAGCCATCGAGAATGCCCTGCTTGATACGCAAGGCGAGGCGTGACAGTGTTTCCCTAAAAGGATTCTCATGCCGATAAATCTCAAAGGTACGCTGGTTCTGGTGGGGGCTGGAAAAATGGGCGGTGCGATGTTGGAGGGCTGGCTGAATGCTGGCGTTCCGGCTTCGCAAATTGTGGCACTGGATCCTTCACCGCCAGCTGAAGTGAAGGCCATGCTGGCGTCTCGCGGTGTGCGGCACAATCCCGATCTCGTGACGATTGATGATGCAGAAGTCGTCTTGGTGGCCGTGAAGCCGCAGGTGATGGATGAAGTTCTAACACCGCTCGCGACGTTGGCTCAGGCCAAGCCGCTGGTGCTTTCGATTGTTGCCGGAAAAACCATTGCTGCCCTCGCGAAATATTTTGGCTCCGATGCCGCCATTATCCGCACCATGCCCAATACGCCAGCTGCGATTGGCCGGGGAATTACGGCCATGGCGCCAAATGAATTTGTTTCGGCATCCCAAATTGCGCTGGCTGAGCAATTGCTGCTGTCGATTGGTGAAGTAGTTCAAGTTCAATCGGAAGCGCAGATTGATGCGGTGACGGCGGTTTCGGGTTCGGGTCCGGCCTATGTGTTTTATCTCACGGAATGCATGGCGGCGGCGGGTGAAAAGCTGGGTTTGCCGGCTGAACTTGCCATGCAACTGGCCCGCGCCACGGTTTCCGGCTCTGGTGAATTGATGCGGCTCAGTGGCAAGGATGCTGCAACCCTCCGGCAGAATGTGACGTCGCCCAAAGGCACGACCTATGCAGCGCTTCAGGTGTTGATGGCTGATGACGGCATGAAGCCGCTGATGGAAAAAGCCTTGGAAGCTGCGGCAGTTCGTTCAAGGGAATTGGCAGGATGAGCGGCTCGATTACTTATGCGGATTTTGAGAAAGTCGATATCCGTGTCGGCACCATCATCGCTGTGGAAGCGTTTCCCGAAGCCCGCAAACCGTCGTACAAATTGCGCATCGATTTTGGACCCAGCATCGGCGTGAAAAAATCTTCAGCGCAGATTACCAAACATTACGAAGCGCAAGCCCTGATCGGGCGGCAGGTGGCGGCGGTTGTCAATTTTCCGCCGCGCCAGATCGGGCCCTTCATGTCGGAAGTCCTGACGCTTGGATTTCCTGACGAGCAGGACGGTGTTGTGTTGATTGGGCCAACGCTTCCGGTGCCGAATGGCGGGAGGCTGTTTTAAAACGGCACTTCGTCGTCAAGGTCGCGGGCAAAGGTTTGTTTGGCTGCACCACCTGCACGCGGACGATCCATGGGCGAAGCCGCGCCAAAATCATCGCCGCCGCCATAATTGGCACCCGCGCTGTCACCACCGCCGGGTTTGCCGCCAATCATGGTCATTTCGCCGCGGAAATTTTGCAAAACGACTTCGGTTGAATATTTTTCAACTCCGGCATTGTCGGTGTATTTACGGGTCTGCAATTGGCCTTCCACATAAATCGTGGAACCTTTTTTCAGATATTGCTCAGCCACCTTGGCAATGTTTTCATTGAAAATCACCACGCGATGCCATTCGGTTTTTTCCTTGCGCTCGCCGGTGCTCTTGTCGCGCCAATTTTCCGAAGTGGCGAGAGACAGGGTGACAATCGGCTTGCCATCCTGGGTATGGCGCACTTCCGGGTCCTTGCCCAGATTGCCCACCAAAATCACCTTGTTCACTGAACCAGCCATCACGCGTCTCCCTTTGCACTGCTACGACTTACTTAGTCATTCCATCCCGCCCCTGCAAAACCAGAAAATTCTCGTCCACAGGGAATTTGTTCATTATATGTTCTATTTTGAGTCAAAAAACAAGGCCCCAAATCACTTTTGATTCTGGAGCCTTGCTAAATCGTGTCAGATTTCTTGAGCCTTGCCGCTGTTTTAACCACGGCCAAACAGGCGGGCGATGGCAGAAACCGGTTTTACAGCCTTGGCAACGGGTGCCTTGGCGGGGCGCTGATCCTGCATCATGGCAGTTGAATAAACGTTTGAATATGTTTCGAAAACCCAGTTCATGGTGAACTCCTCTTGTTGATAGTCTTGATATACTTATCGCAGTGCAACAAGACAAACGGCTTAAACTGACATGACATGTTAGATTTTGTTACATGCTCATGCTATGGAAGCCCATGGCCCGCCGACTCCCCTCGCTCAATGCAATGAAAGCCTTTGAAGCTGCCGCACGGCACGTAAGTTTTACGGATGCGGCGACCGAACTTTTTGTCACCCATGCCGCCATTTCCCGCCATATTCGGGAATTGGAAGATTATCTCGGCACCGAACTTTTCGTGCGCACTGGGCGCGGCGTTGAGATGACGGAGGCAGGTCGGCGCTTTGGCGAGCAATTGACTCCGCTTTTCGATCAACTTGCGGAAGCGGCACGGGAAGCAGCAGCCGTCGGCGCTGCCCGCACCCTCAAGGTTTCTGTGGAACCCGCCTTTGCCTCGCGTTTTCTGGTGGCCAGACTTGGGCGCTTCAATGATCTGCATCCCGACATTGAACTTTCCATTGATCCGAATTCGAGGCTCGTCGATTTCTATGTCGATGATGTGGATGTGGCCATCCGCTATGGCAATGGGTTGTGGGAAGGAGTTGAGGCTGCCAAGCTTTCCGATGTGGTGATTTTTCCGGTCTGTGCGCCAAAACTCATTGCCGACCGTCCCTCCCTTTCGCCCGAAGCACTGGTTGATTTCACCTTGCTGCACGAAGACCGCAAGCAATGGTGGGCTGATTGGCTCAAAGCTGCTGGTGTGAAAGCCGAGATGGATTGGCGCGGCACCATTTTCCAAAGCCACCTCGCCATCGAAGCCGCCGAAGCTGGCCAAGGCTTTGCCCTGGGTGATCCCGTATTGTGCACGGATTCCTTGATGGAAGGCTGGCTGGCGCGACCTTTCTCCGTCGATATGAAAGACCATGGCAGCTATTGGTTCGTGCGGAAGAAAGGCTCGAAAGAAATCGCTCCGGCCAAGGCCTTGCGCGAATGGCTGTTAAGCGAGTTGGTGGAGACGAACCGGAAGTTTCAAGCGATAAAGACGAAGGGGTGATGGGGGTGGCTGCCGCGCTTGGAGTTTGCGCAGGTAACCTTGCATTAGGCTTGTTTTCAAATCGGCGCATGAACCCGGTGCTTTTGACTATGCTTTCACTCTTGCTGACTAATTTGCATTCATCTCAATGCGAAAGCCTGCAAGCAAAATGTCTTACACTGCGTCGAAATTCAAAAAGCCGTTCAATTTTCTAAAGAACCAGAATGGTGCCACGGCAATATCTTTTTCACTTGCCGCAGTTGCGCTGTTTGCTGCTGCTGGACTGGCGATTGATTTTGGTCGCTTGCATATGGAAAAATCAAAGCTCCAAGCAATGTTGGACGCCGCACTTGTTTCTGGTGCTTCTTCTTCTGCAAAAACAGATGAGCAAATAGTTGAAGCCAAAAAATATTTTGATGCAAACAGCGGCAGCTCTGCAGACCGCCTGAATGTCTCGTTTTCTGCGGAGAAGAGTCTGATCGTTGGCAAAATAACCACCAAATTGAAGTCGTCGCTGCTTGCCGTCGTTGGCATTGACGAGTTTGATGTTGCAGTTGGCGGAAAAGCCACGAGTCAAGTCAGCTATGAACCAATGTGTTTTACCTCCATGCATCCAACGCGCAAGCATACTTTGGAACTGCATGACAGCGTGTCAGTTATCGCGCCAAACTGCAATTTTTATGGCAACTCCGATCACTTCAACGACGTCGTCGACCCTCACACTTCGAATAATTTCATGGTGGGGCGTACCGTAGCTGCTCGCGGCGGCGGTCATCATTTCATCCAAAATGTAACACCTGCTGTCCAATTTGGTGTTGAACTTGTAACCCATCCCTTGCCCGGCGTTTCGGCACCTTCAGCACCATCATGTATTGCAACAGACACAGTCATTTCCAGTGAGACGGTCGAGCTGCCTGAAGGACATTACTGCGACGGGCTCAACATCGCATCTGATTCAACTGTAACTCTAGTGGACGGCGGAAAATATTTTATCTCAGGTGGTGCATTGGAAATTGAACAGTCGACATTAGAAGGCAAGAACGTCACTCTGTTCATGATGGACTCCAAATCAAAAGTCGTTGTCAAAAACTCACTGGTAAAACTTGCTGCCCCGAAGTCAGGCACCTATGCGGGCATAGCGGTTTTTGGGTTGACGCCAACAAACGGAAACCTGATTGACGATGCAAAAATGGACATTCACGGCGTAATCTTCTTGCCCAACGCAGATTTTGTCTGGAACAACGTTTCGGACTATGAGCCAAAAGCCAGCTGGAGCAGCTATGTGGTCGACGGCGTTTCGTGGACCGGCACCGGCACGGTGCGCTACAATTTTGACCTGAACGCAAGTGATATACCATTCCCCGGATCAATGCGCGCAGTTCCGGTGGTCGGCGACATTCGACTGGTGAATTGAGCCGGGACTACATTGGAGTGACGGGAGTTACGGTGACGCTCCGTTAAATATATAACCAAGATCAACCACCCCGCCCCTACCCCTCCCCGCAAGGGCGGTTGGTATGATTTGGGATTTCAGCAACTCTGCATTCGTATATCGGTGACAGTGCATTAAATTTTACCGCCGCGAATGACCAACCTGGTTGGTCGTTTTCGTTCGCTTTGTTTCTGATTTTCGAATAGGGAAAAGCTGTAATTTATCGACGCCCAAGGGACTTCATGCCCCTTCGCCGAAGTAGGCTTCGACGCGCACGGTCCGCCCCGTTTGGGTTGCCTTTTGTATTCGCTATTTTTCGCACTTCGCGAGAAGATGAAGTCATCTGTGTTGAGTTATGCGAGGGTTACACCTGCCATGGCCACGCTGCCTTATCAGGTTCCCTTCCCTCTGCTGGGGGTTTCGGTGTTCAGTAAAATTTATCCCTATGATTGATGTCGTCAAACAAAGTTAATGATCGGCTTCCGAAGAAACTGCATTTACTGCAACCGTGTTCTCGCCTTCCATGACCATGGTAATGGCAAGGCCCGCGTGATGGGCCATGATCCGGGTGTAATAGGGCTGCACCAAACGGGCATCGAGGCCTTCCAGCGGGGTTGCACCATGCAGCACATCCACCATGGCTTGCGGCAGTTTGGCCCGGTCGCCAGTGGCGCTTACCTTGAATACACGGCCTTCAGCCGTCACCGTAACCACACCACCGCGTGGAATGCCGGCAATGCCCAATAGCAACATGTTCAGCAGAAGTTTCACTTCGGCCTTGGGACGGTTTTCGCGGGGTGCGCGCCAGTCCAGTTTTACTTTTTCGTCGCCTACAAAATCCTTGGCCACTTCGCCGGCTTCTCCCATGTCGATATGGGCACCAGCTGATCCCGATGCGCCAAAAGCAATACGGCAGAACTTCAGCTTGGCTGTCGCAGTTTTGGCTGACGAGCGCACCATATCAAGTGCCGTGGCTCGCGTGGCTGCATCGGTTTCCGGGTCGTCCATCAGTTCCAAACCATTGGCGATAGCACCAACAGGTGAAATGATGTCATGGCAGACGCGCGAGCACAGCAGTGACGCGAGATCGAGATCGGATAGTTTCTGGTCCATAACGATGGTTTCCCCCGGGAAAAATGGCAAGTTGCTGATTCGTATCAGTTCTATAACAAATCTGGAGACATTATTCCGCATTGACGCGACTTGCGGATTTCAGTCATAGACGCCCGCAACGCCACCATCATTACTGGTTTTACCTCATGAACGCCGTTTTGCCGCCTGCAGATGTGTTACTGCTCCTGAAGCTCGCACAAATTGCGGGTCGTGAAATCATGCGGGTTTATGCCAGTGATTTTGCCGTGGCAACCAAAGCCGATCTTTCGCCCGTCACGGAAGCAGACGCCATGGCAGAGAAAGTCATTTTGGCAGGGCTGGCGAAACATTGGCCAGGCATTCCCGTTCTGGCCGAGGAATCGGCGGCGGCAGGGCATGTGCCGGAACTTGGCAACGAGTTTTTTCTGGTGGATCCTTTGGATGGTACCAAGGAATTCCTCTCCCGCAACGGCGAGTTTACCGTCAACATTGCACGCATTCTTCATGGCAAGGCCATTTCCGGTGTCGTTTATGCTCCGGCAACCCGGCAGATCTATTGGGGACAGGCGGGAATCGGTGCTGCTTTCGGGCTGCTTGCCATTGAAGAACCGCTGGCTGATGTCGTTTGGCAAGCAATTTCAGTTCGAGCTGTGCCTGCCGATGGTCTGACAGTTGTGGCAAGCCGTTCGCATATGGACGCTGCAACGGCTGAATATCTCGCGAGGCGCAAAATAAAGTCACTCTCTTCCGCCGGATCATCGTTGAAGTTTTGCCTGGTGGCTGCTGGTGAGGCCGATCTTTATCCGCGTTTTGGCCGAACCATGGAATGGGATACGGCTGCGGGCCAGGCTGTGTTGGAGGCAGCTGGCGGCAAGGTGGTCAATCTCGACCAGACCCCACTCACCTATGGCAAAACGGATCGCGGCTTTGACAATCCGGCGTTTATCGCCTCATCCTGATCTGCTGGTTGGCGTTTTGTTAACCAAGCCGAAAGTTGCAGGCGTTAAAACACTTCAAGGACGGACTTTTGCCCCACCCTTGCCATGGATTGCGCACAGGGTTGGCCCGATTCATTGAGGTGTTACCATGTCTCCAGCCCGCAGATCATTTCTCAAGAGCCTTTTTGCCGCCTCCAGCCTGTTGACTGTTGCAGGCCTCACCCTGCCAATGGCCGAAGCGCAAAACACTGGCAGCGTCACAAAAGCCAAAAAGCGTGCCAAGACAACCTATTCGCCTGAAGAAATCATGGTCCAAGGCCACCAATTCTTTGGCAAGGCCAGCCGCGGCGTTGGTCAGGCCATTGAATATGTGTTCCAGAGCCAGGGGGAACCTTCAGCCTATATCGTTGGCGAAGAAGGGGCTGGAGCCTTTATCGGTGGCCTGCGGTTTGGTGAAGGAATAATCTATTACAAAGACGGCACCAGCCAGAAAATCTACTGGCAAGGCCCTTCAATTGGCTGGGATTTCGGTGGCAATGGGGCTCGCACCTTGACGCTGGTTTACGGTTCCCAGTCTCCCGAAGACCTTTACGAACGATTCGGCGGTGTGGAAGGCTCAGCCTATCTGGTCGGCGGCATGGGCGTGAATTTCCAGCGCAGAGATAATATCACACTGGCCCCCATTCGGACGGGAGTTGGTGCGAGACTGGGTGCCAATATTGGCTATCTCAAGTATTCCGACAATCCCACATGGAACCCGTTCTGAGCTTTTTCAGCACGTTTACCTTCAGCTTCTTATTTACACTTCCTTAAGCAAACGATACACGGTTGTGGTGTAGCCCTTGCATTTGCATCCTTAACAGATGCTTAAAGGGTAAAGTGGGTGGTGTGATGTCTCAAACAGAGACGCTGATGTTGTTTTTTCTGGGCTTTTGCGCAGCCCTGCTGATCATCTTGATGTTTGGCCGAGCGGCCTGGTCGATTCTGGGCCGTTGGAGCGGTTGGCAACAGAAACGACAGGTCCCCGTGGCTATTCGTGAACTTCAGGCTGACCGAGACAGCTTGAAGGCTGAAAAAGCCATCATGGCCCGAAAACTCGAAAGTGGTGTCAGCGACATGAAGATGCGCTTGGCCGAGCAAATGGCCGAAGTGTCGCGCAATCGAAACCGGGTTCTGGATCTCACGGCCAAACTTGCCGCCGCACAAAATGAAATTGCCGAACTCAACACCGCTTCGCGCGGCAAAGGCGCACAGATAACAGCTTTGAGTGTTCAAATTGAAGAGAATGTCAAAGCCATCAACACAGCTTGGGCCAAAGCGTCGGAAAATGAGGCTGAAGCCACAAAGCTGAAACAACTCCAGTCCCACGCCGACAATATTCTAACTTCAAAAGACCAACGCATTTTGAACCTTGAAAATGAAGCCAAGGCCTTGCGGGATATTGTACACATGTTTGTTCCCAGCCAATCCGGCAAGGAACACCAGCAGCCGACCAAACATGGTGCCATGCCTTCGGACATGCAGAGTTCATTTGATCGTATCGCCGCCAGTGCCGAGGTTGATTTTACATCATCGCAAGCCGCCTTCTCGCCTCAGGCCGCTGTCTACCCAGCAGCCGATAATGTCCATGCCGGGATCTCGGCGTCAATAGACCGTCCAGCTGCGGCCAACGTTTTCCAGGCGCGCTTCAACAATCTGGGAAATCCATTTGAGTCCGCCGAACAGGATCAGCCGTTCGAACGCGGTGCGCAATCATCTTTCGGATCAGCCAGCAAGTTGTCCGAAGATGAATCGTCCGAAATCACCAAAGGCGTGTCAAATGTCCTGTCACTCGCCCAGCGCTTTCGCGGGCTGCAGAATGGCGTGAAGAAGTAGGCGGACGGCATTGCGTGTTCGCGCGATGATCAAGCGTTATTTCACGTCCCCACCTCCGGCCTTTGGCCACCTCCTCCCCGATGAAGAATCGGGGTGGAGGGCACTTATTGAATACCTGTCGTTAACTTCACCCTCTACCCCGATTCTTCATCGGGGAGGAGGTGCCCAAAGGGCGGAGGTGGGGACGGTTCTGAGCCAGCGCTAGCAATTGATGCGCTCCTGTCAAGCAATCACCAGTCACCGCAGACCAACTCCCGCCCTCACTGGCACAGCCATTGCAATGCTCATGCAATGCAACATTTCCATAACCATCCGCACACTGACAGTGTTTCAAAATGACGCCAACGGATTCACTCTTTGGCAGTCAGTGGCACTATTCCTTGCTTGGCACACGCGGATCCGAGTTGCTTGTTCAGCGCTTGTGGAATGAATACTCCGGTGCTGGCGTCGCTGTTGGCATTTATGATGATGGTGTTCAAGTTAACCACTATGACTTGCAAGGCAACTATTCAGCGGGCCTGGAAATTTTCATCGCAGGCCAACGCCTGAGTGGTGCTGCCACCCAAACCACTTCGCGTCATGGAACGGCTGTGGCTGGCCTGATTGCTGCTGCTGCCAATGGCTTGGACAGTGTTGGTCTTGCTTTCGGGGCCAGCGTCACAGGCGTCAACATATTTGACAGCCTTGGCAGCGTTTTTATTAATTCCAGCAATGCCACCATTCTCGGAAATTTTTACAACGCCATACATCAGGCGACAAATTTTTCTGTCATCAACAACAGCTGGGGCGCGAAGCCAGCATTCAACCAATCCCAGAACCTTACGAACGAAGGTGGATTTGCTGAAACTGTGGAAGATGAATATGCCTATATCGCAAGTGCAGGTCGTGGCGGACTGGGAACAGTCATTGTGCAAGCCGCAGGCAACGACAATACCAATGCCAATGGTGATGGCGTAAACGCCAGCCGCTTCACCATTACGGTGGGCGCCATACATCAAGACGGCCATGCCTCCTCCTATTCAAACTACGGTGCCAATCTTCTGGTTTCGTCAGCGGGCGGCGACTACTCCAGCATTCGCAATGGGCTCGGTATTATCACCACCGACCGCACCGACACGGCGGGATATAATCTCCGGGGAGCCACAACCACCGCCTCCAATTTCACCAATGATTTTGGCGGCACGTCAGCTGCTACACCGTTGGTTACCGGCACAGTCGCCTTGATGCTCGAAGCCAATGCCAATCTGGGTTGGCGGGATGTGCAAGCTGTTTTGGCTCTCAGCGCCGATCATACGGGCAGCGCCATTGGCTCTCTCGCTCCCGGACACCAGGAAAACAACACCTGGTTCCTCAACCATGCCGGAAACTGGAATGGCGGCGCACAGCACTTCAGTGAAGACTATGGCTTTGGTCGCGTCAACGCATTTGCAGCGGTACGCATGGCCGAAGTCTGGTCACTTTTTTCGCCGTCACAAACCTCGGCAAATGAGAAAACAGTGACGACGGGAACGCTCATCGTCAACAAGGCCATCGCTGATCTGTCGACGTTCACACATCAGTTTACACTTGGTGAAAACATCAATCTCGAACACATCGATTTGACGTTGAATATAACCCATAGCTATTTTACCGATTTGCGGATTTTTCTGGTTTCACCTCAAGGCACCGAAGTGCAACTGCTGGATGGTCGAACCGGCAATGGCAGCACCAGCGACACAGGCCTGGGCTGGAGCTTCGGCATCGAAGCGTTTCGCGGCGAAAATTCGGCAGGCACATGGACCTTGCGCGTTGTTGACGCCGCCGCTGCCGACATTGGCGTTTTGAACTCGATCAATTTGACGGCTTTTGGTTCGCAAGTATCAGCCAACGATACATTCCACTACACCGATGAATTTCTGGCCATGAACAGTTTGGAGGCAGCCCGTTCTGTTTTGACCGATATTGACGGCGGCACCGACTGGATCGATGCGGCTGCCATCACCGGCAATCTTTCGATCAATCTCAACGCGGGTGCGACGTCAACCATCGATGGAAAAAAATTCATTTCCATCGCCGCCACCACATCAATCGAAAACGCTGTGACAGGTGATGGCAATGACCAATTGCTGGGCAATGCCTTGAACAACACCCTCTATGGCATGCGCGGCAATGATGTGTTGAACGGCGGCCTTGGCGTTGATCACCTGTTTGGCGGCGCAGGCAATGATCAAATTGTTTTTGATGTCGCCGATCTGGGAGGCAGCATCAATGGTGGAGCAGGTGTTGACACGCTTTTGCTCAACAATCAGTCCCTGCCGCTGGGTTTCAATCTTGCGGCAAATGAATTTGAATTTGCAACGCTGAACCAACAGTCGGGCGCTGGCGTCAATCAAGTCATTGCCACCACGACCTACGACAATACGTGGGCGGCATCGACGACAACGCAATTGCTGGCGGCGTGGAGCTTTGATGTAATGTAAGGCTGGTTGTCGCTGGCCCATGACTTCAACTTTGCGACCTGTCAATGTTCCCCACCTCCGGCCTTTTTTAACGCGCCATAGCCTTCGGCGAAGGCGGGCGGCCACCTCCTCCCCGCGAAAGGCGCGGGGTGGAGGGTGTAGTTGAAGACCGGTATTCCAAGAGTGCCCTCCAACCCGCCACTTCGGCGGGGAGGAGGTGCCCGAAGGGCGGAGGTGGGGGGCCGCTAAGTCAACCAAAACCTACTGCTTGCCGCGCATGATGACCCGCCGCTTGGCTACGTCGACAACAACCACTTCACGATCTGATGTCAGGACCAAGACATTTCCGGACAAGGTCATCTGCTTGATGGTGGCCGGATCTATTCCCAAGGATACCACAACATCAGGCACCAACTCCACCTTGCGGTTCTGGGCCTTCCAGATTATGCCTGCGATCAATGCGAGGAACAGCAGAACCAGTATAACGCCCAAGACAGTGACAACGCGCAGCATGGCCTTTTGACTGGGGCCGATTGTGCTAGAGTTGGCGTTACCCTGCATCGACACATCAGAAACACCGGAATCATCAGAACCATTCATATGACGTCTTCTCCTCAATCACTCGCCGCCACCGCTGATACCACCGAAAGGTTGGACCGCTTTTTGGCTCGTTCGCATCCCGATGTCAGTCGCGCCCGCTTTCAGCGGCTTATTGCCGAGGGGCAAGTGCTTGTCGAGGGGCAGAAGATTACTGACGGTGGTTTGAAGGTAAGATCCGGCCAGAATGTGCAGGTCACCCTCCCCCCTCCAGTCGCCGCAGAACCTTTGCCGGAAAATATAGAACTTGAAGTGGTCTTCGAGGACAAGCACGTCATTGTCATCAACAAACCGGCAGGCCTCGTGGTGCATCCGGCGGCTGGGCATGAAGGTGGCACCTTGGTCAATGCCCTGCTCGCCCATTGCGGCGACAGTCTTTCAGGCATTGGCGGCGTCAAACGTCCCGGTATTGTGCATCGTTTGGACAAAGATACTTCAGGCCTTCTGGTTGTCGCCAAAAACGATGCCGCTCATCAAGCGCTTTCAGAACAATTCGCCGCCCATGGCCGCGATGGCAGGCTGGAGCGGGCCTATTATGCCTTCGTCTGGGGCTGCCCTGACCGCCCGAATGGCATGATCACCACAGGACTGGGTCGCAGCACGGCAAACCGCCAGAAAATGGCGGTGAGCGACCGCAGCGACGCCCGCGAGGCCATCACCCATTACGAGGTCGTGGAACGCTTTGGTCCAGAAAAACTACCGGTTGCAACACTGGTGCGCTGCAACCTGGAAACTGGCCGCACCCATCAAATCCGCGTGCATATGGCGCATATCGGTAATCCACTTTTGGGCGACAACACCTATGGCGGCGGCTTCAAATCGGCTTTGGCCCGGCTTTCTGAAGATGCCAAGAACGCTGTCAAGGCTTTGAAAGGACAAGCATTACACGCGTTTATGCTGGGTTTTGAGCATCCCAAAACCGGCAAGCCCGTGCATTTTGAGGCGATGCTTCCAGCCGACCTGTCACAACTTCACCATGAATTGAAGGCTCAATCCAAAGCCGCCAAGCGCCCGTAAGAAAAATATCTAATCTGTCACAACAAAAGTATCTTTAAAATCCAAGATCCCTTCCTATATCGTTTGCAGAGGGAAGCACCCTGAACAAGGGGCGAAAGGAAAATCATGGCGAAAGCCGTTTCACGTAGTGTTTCATTGCCAGCCATTGCGTCAGGTGAAGCCAGCCTGAGCCGCTATTTGCAGGAAATCCGCCAATTCCCCATGTTGGCCCCAGATGAAGAATACATGTTGGGAAAACGCCTGAAAGAACATGGCGATACGGAAGCTGCGCATCGCATGATCACCAGCCATTTGCGCCTCGTGGCAAAGATTGCCATGGGCTACCGGGGTTATGGCTTGCCGATTGGCGAAGTCATCTCGGAAGGCAACATCGGCTTGATGCAAGCCGTCAAACGCTTTGAGCCCGACAAGGGTTTCAAACTGGCAACCTATGCCATGTGGTGGATCAAGGCCTCAATCCAGGAATTTGTCTTGCGCTCGTGGTCACTTGTGAAAATGGGCACGACCGCCAACCAGAAGAAGCTGTTCTTCAATCTGCGCCGCATCAAGGGCCAAATCCAGGCTGTTGAAGAAGGTGATTTGAAGCCAGAGCAAGTGAAGTTCATTGCCAAAAAACTTGGCGTGCACGAAGCAGAAGTGATTTCGATGAACCGCCGCCTGGGTGGTGACACGTCGCTCAATGCGCCGTTGAAATCCGAAGCTGAAAGCGAATGGCAGGATTTTCTGGTGGATGACAGCGACAGCCAGGAAACAGTGTTGGTGCAGAATCAGGAAAATTCCATGCGCAATGGCTTCCTGAAAGAAGCCCTTGGCAAACTGACAGATCGTGAACGCCGTGTCATCGAAGCTCGCAAACTGCAAGATGACCCCGCAACACTCGATGACCTGTCGAAGGAATTTGAGGTATCACGCGAGCGCATCCGCCAGATTGAAGTGCGGGCTTTTGAAAAACTGCAAAAGGCCGTCAAAAATGCCGCACAACGCGCACTTGGTGGCGCCCATGCGGCCCTGATGAGTCCGGCGTAGTAGTTTTATTCAGGGTTCGGACGACTGCATCATGAAATTGGTCTTGACGTCCGGACCACTGAAAATCTGCACGGCATAGACCACGTCTCCCCGTTGTACGGCCCCGATGGCGATGGTCACGAAAGATGCATCTGCCATATTGCGCCGATGCCCTGCACTTTTTATCCATTGCTGCACGAGTGCTGCGGCGTTTTCCGTCGAAGACAACTTTTTCCTGGTTTGCCGCGCCGCATTTTCTGCCATGACAGGCAGGATCATTTGACCCGGACGCAAGGCCCGCATGCGGCCTGCAAAATCATGTCCCGTGCTCGCGACATGTCCCATCTTGCCCATTTCCAGCAAATCCATGGCTTGAACCCGGGCCGCATCCCGCAAAGCCTTTGACGCCAACTTCAATGGCCGCAAACCCTTGTACTTTCGAAAGGCATTGGTGGCCATCAAAATGGCGGCTTCAACATCTGGTTTGATAAGCATATCTTCCGGGGGTGCCGCCAGCATGCGAAGGCTGAACTGCTGGTAAGTTTCCCGTGCATCGGAATTATTGCTGCCAATCAGCAACCCAAGGGCGAAAATACCGACAGCAACTAGCTGCAACCGTGCACACCAAAAAATCAATCCAACTGTATATTTCAAGGCCATCTTCAATTCTTCATAAGTTGTTAACCAAAGCAAAGCGAATGAAGGATACCGCGTCAATCTGACTGATTTGCGGCAACGGCAAACCTCAGTTCAGAAGAGACGATCCCAGAGAATTCCATGCATCCGGCGAATGCAGCCCCCAATGAACTCGAACTGCTGCGTGCACAAAAAGCTCGGCTGGAAGACGACATTGCCCGATTGTTGACCATTGATGTGCTGACGGGACTACAAAACCGTACCGCATTCATCAACAAGGTTGACGCCTCACTCAAGCTGGCCAAGCCGGGCAGCCCACAATCTGCCTTGATTGAATTTGGCATTGCAGGACTACCCCGCATCACTGGCGCCTTGGGGCGACATGTTGGTGATTATCTTATTGCAGCCTTGGCAGCCCGTTTGCTCGCTGCGGCTGATCCTGGCACATTGTGCGCCCGCCTTGACAACAAGAGCTTCGCACTTTTTGTCCCTGCCGTACAGGACGCGCTTGCGGCCCTGACCATGGCCAAGCGAATTCTCGCGTTGCTTACAGCTCCTGTTGACTGGGTTGACCGGCCTTTGACAGTTGAAGTTACAGCTGGTGTGGCACTTTCGGTTTGCGGCGAACATACGGCTGAAAGTCTTATTCAAAATTCCGGCCTCGCCTATAAGTCTACCACCAATCGCGGTGGACCGGGCTATGCCTTCTTTAATCCGGCGCTTGCCCTGGCCGCGCGCCGCCGCAGCGATGTTCAAGCGGCCCTTGTAGAGGGCCTTGCCGGAAACCTGCTATCCCTGAATTACCAACCTTTCTTTTGTGGAGCGACCGGCGAGTTGATGGGGTTTGAAGCCCTGTTGCGATTCAAGCATCCCAAACTTGGCAGCATCCACCCGGTGGAATTCATTCCTGTTGCCGAGAGTTCAGGCCTGATCAGCAAACTCGGATCGTTTGCCCTGGTCGAAGCCTGCCAGATGGCCGCCAACTGGCCATCCAATCTGGTTGTCTCCGTCAACGTCTCGCCGGAACAGTTCCAGGATGGCAGCATCCTGTTTGATGTTCATAATGCCCTGGAACTCTCAAGCCTGCCAGCCTACCGCCTGGAGATTGAAGTTACCGAAAGCACGATGATTGGCGACACCGAGGTGGTGCTTCAACAACTCACTTCCTTGCGCGAACTCGGTTGCGGAATCGCCCTCGACGACTTTGGCACCGGCTATTCAAGCCTGAACTACCTGTGGAAGTTCCCTTTCACAAAACTCAAGATTGATCGCTCTTTCATCAGTGCCACCGATGAACAACCCCACATGCGCGGCATCATCAACGCCATCATGGATATCAGCCGTACCATGGGCCTGAAAGTCACCGCAGAAGGCATCGAAACCCAGGTTCATGCTGAAATGTTGAGCGACATGAAGTGTGATTTCATCCAGGGCTACTTCACGGGCAGGCCACTTCCCGCCGAAGACCTCGCCGCGGTGATTCTCGGCAAGTTTGCGCGCGAGTTGCAAATGCCTAGGTCCAGCCACGCCATCGCCGAAGTCTTCAGCCTGCCTGCCGAATGAATCCGGTTTCCTCACTTAACGGTGACAGTCCACTTATTTGACAGTATCTGCAGATCTGTGCCATGCTGATGCCATGGCCAGATTATCCCGCGTTATCGTCCCCGGCTTGCCCCACCTTGTCACCCAACGGGGCAATGGGGGAGCAAAAACATTTTTCTCCGATGATGACTATCGTTACTATCTCAAACTCCTGACGGATAATTGCCGCAGCGCCAAGGTGAAGTGCCTCGCCTATGTGCTGATGCCCAACCATATGCATCTCGTGCTGGTGCCGAAAGATGCAGACGGCCTTCGCAAAGTCCTTTCCGCCACCCACCGCGCCTATGCTGGCACGCTGAATGCACGGCGCAAGAAGACGGGCCATTTCTGGCAGGGCCGCTTTGGCTGTGTTGTCATGGACGGTGCCCATGCCGAAGCGGCACTGCGCTATGTTGTCACGAACCCGGTGCGCGCCAAGCTGGTGAAGAAACCGGAGGATTGGGCCTGGTCGTCAGCCCGCGCCCTGCTCAAGGGTCGCGAAGATGGCCTGACCGATGCCACAGCCGTCACCAGTAAATACGGCGACATCCGCTCGTTGCTGGGCGAAACACCCGAACAGGAAATGCTGGACATCGCCCTCCGCCGCGCCGAAACCATCGGCCGCCCCTTGGGCAGCACAGCCTTCCTCGACAAACTCGAACGAAATCTCGACCGCATACTGAAACCGGCCAAGCGCGGACCGAAAGTGGCGCAGCAGGAATAAGGCGAAGTGGCACCGCAATAACCTTCACCCCTACCCGCCTTCGGGGAGGGGTTGGGGTGGGGCGGTTAGGCTTGGAAAAATGTTCGACACACTGCCTCGACAACAAAACCAAGATGCACCTTCTCACGCCCAAACAAAGGAGATAACGTCACCTTTCAATCTACAATGACGTCGACAAAAACATGCAACTAAGGGAAGCGTCCCCTTTACCTTATGAATTGACCGCAACAAGGGCTGTTTGCAATAGCCGCAAATGGCCGTTGGTATTAGTCGCGACTTCACAAGTAGACGAAAGCGATACATCCTAAACACATGATTTATCGGCTTTTGCACACCTTCTGTCTTTGAAGAATTGTTGGAATCTGTGAAGCTACTTCATGAACTTGGCGGAAATCGTATGTTTTCTGGCGATCAGAGACTGATGACGCCCTTGCGCAGGATGAAGCATCCATAGGGTCCGGGATCGGACGTGCGCAGAATCGCAAATGATTTTTTGGCCGCTGCATAGAACTCAAACCGCTCATATACGCCGATGTTGACATGACGCTTTTC